>CALWDN010000072.1 GCA_944376685.1 uncultured Mediterraneibacter sp.
CACATCAATATCCTGATGCACGACACCGCGGCAAAAGACACAACCGTGGAGGCACTGCCGAAGATCATCGAGCACTATAAGAGCCAGGGATATTCCTTCGAAGCGCTGACTGTGGATTCCTATCCGGTGCACCACTCGGTAAATAACTGAATAGAGAGGTATTTCCATGGATCAGCATTTCTCATATGAAATCATCTACAGCGGCCGCCGCACCATCGCCGTCCAGGTCACCCGCGACGGCCGGGTGGTCGTGCGGGCCCCGCGCCGGTGCAGCCGGGCTTATATCGAATCCTTCGTTTCTAAAAATGAGAACTGGATCCTGAAGCATCTGGAAAAGGCCCGGCAGCAGGAAGAAGCGCAGAAAGCATCCGCGCCGCCGGTACATCCGCCTCTGTCCGCACAGGACCGTGCCCGGTACATCCGGCTGGCCCGGGACATCTTCACCCGGAAGGCAGAATATTACGCGCGCATCATGGGCGTCTCCTACGGCCGGATCTCCATCCGGGAGCAGAAGACCCGCTGGGGCAGCTGCAGCAGCAAAGGCAATTTAAACTTCAACTGGCGGCTCATCCTCGCGCCGGAGGAAGTGCTGGATTATGTGGTCGTCCACGAGCTGGCGCACCGCCGGGAAATGAACCATTCAAAAGCATTTTATGCCATCGTGGAATCCGTTCTTCCGGATTATAAACAGCCGAAGAAGTGGCTGCGCGACAAAGGGCAGACACTCTGGGATATCGTCTGAATCCCGGGGAGTCTGCCCTGGTTTTTATCTTATTCTCGTCAGAGAACCCCAAGCTCCCGCAGCGTCCGGTACACCCGCGATACCGGCAGGCCGACTACATTATAATAATCCCCTTCGATCCGGTCGATGTGCGCGGCGAACCGGCCCTGGATGCCGTACGCGCCCGCCTTGGCGAGCGGATCTTTTGTCTCCACATAGGCGCGGATCTCTTCGTCTGTCATCTCATTCACATACACGGCCGTCCCCACCGAATAATTATAAACACACTTTTCTCCGTTTTCATCATAGTCAAGAACAGCAACTCCGGTATAGACGTCGTGCCGGCGCCCCTGCAGACTGTTCAGCATCCGCACTGCATCCGCCTCATCCGCCGGTTTGCCCAGGATCTTCCCGTCCAGCACCACGATCGTATCCGCGCCGATGACGATCGTGCTGTTTACAGCGCCCGAAGCGTTCTCTTCCGCCAGCTCCTCCGCCACATTTTCCGCTTTCATCAGCGCCAGCTCTTTCACGATCTCCTCCGGCACAGTGCTGTGATAGATTTCTTCTTTATTGCTTACCCTGACTTCAAAATCCGCCCCGATCTGCGCCAGCAGTTCCCTGCGGCGGGGTGAAGCCGAGCCCAGAATGATCTTTTTCTTCATAGTCTTTCCTTTCTTTAATATAAATATATCCGCAATGTCCGCAGCTTTATCGCCTCACGGCTGTCCGCGGAATTCTCTCCACGCCTGTCTGAGGAGCTCCGGTTCTTTCACCAGCCGGTATGCCCCGGCCGCCATGCATTCGGCCGCATAAACCATGCCTTTCCGGCCGATGCCCATCCCGGCCTGCGCCGTCGCCGCCCAGTGGTGTAGGGGCGTTCCTTTGCACATGGCCGCTGCACTCAGCATAATGGTTGGCACGGTGTGGCTCACATCCGACACATCCGTTCCGATCGCAAGCGGAACCGGCTGCTCCTCCAGAGGTTCCAGACCGGTAAAATATTCGCCTTTATTGTCAAATCCGGCTTCCGCCGAAATCTTCGCCGCAAATTCCAGTTCTTCGGCTGTGTAGGAGGGCGCCGGGATCTTCGTCATCTCATCATAGAAAAGCTCCGCCAGCGTGCGGTTCACTTTCATTTCCTTATTGCAGGTGATCCGTTCGATCTCCACCCGCGTCCCGGTCATCAGCGCCGCGCCCCGCGCACAGTCGTCCACCCGCGCCGAGGCGTCCGCCGTCCGCTCCCACTTATTGGAACGGATGAAATAATTGGTGGACGCGAAAGCCGGCACGATATTGGCCGGGCCGTCCGTATTCGTGTAAGTATAATGCATCCGGACGTCATCTGTCACATGTTCCCGGAGATAGTTGACGCCCACATTCATCAGCTCCGCCGCATCCAGGGCGCTCCGCCCCGCCTCCGGGTGCTTCGACGCGTGGGCCGCTGTCCCGTAGAACTTATAGTTTTTAATATCCTGGGCCTGCCAGATGTCATAACTCACCCGGTTGCGGTCAAAGGGATGCCATGTGACCGCCGCAGACAGATCGTTAAAAATCCCCTGTTCATTCATCCGGATCTTCCCGACCACGGTTTCTTCCGCCGGACAGCCATACACCCGGACCGTCCCCGGCAGATGTTCCGCCTCCATCCGGTCCTTCAGCGCACAGGCCGCCCCTGCGCAGGCCGCGCCCAGCAGGTTATGCCCGCATCCGTGGCCCGGCCCGCCGTCCTGCCTCTGCTCCGGCACACATGCCTGTCCCAGCCCCGGCAGGGCGTCATACTCCGCCAGGAAACCGATGACCGGCTCTCCACCGCTTACCGTCCACTCGGCCAGAAACGCAGTCTCAAATCCCGCCAGCCCCCAGGCGATCCGAAACCCTTCCTTCTCCAGGAAGTCCGCCAGCGCCCCGGATGACTTGTATTCCTTTTGCGACAGTTCCGGATGCCGGAAAATATAATCCGATACAGCTGCCATTTCATTTATGATCGCTTCACGCATGATTTCACTTCTTTCCATGATAATTCAGATTCAGCACTGAAATTTCACATTTTTCATGCCGTATTTTAGATTTTAGCATTATTTTTCCAATTTCGCCTGCAAATTTAAAATTTTATCCATGAATTTAAAATTTACATTTCAGATTTTGGATTCTTCTTCAGATTTTCGATGTGGTTTTATGTGGTTTTTCATTTTGTTTGTTGTGGTTTTTTGCCGTTTTTTATTATTATTCTGTTGCCATTTCCCTGTGATTATAGTATAATCAGTATTAGAAATGCCCGTTTGCGTATATTTAGCAGACGGATCTGCGAAAACACCAATATATGGGGTGCCGCGTTCCTGCATTTTGTATGCGCGGCTCGTACCGCAAGGAGAGAAAGACTATGAAACGTTCAAAACGAATCGAAGCACTGGACGCCCGTCCGGTCAATCTGGACGGCTACATCAACGAATGGCCGGAGATGGGCTTTATCGCGATGAACAGTCCCTACGACCCGAAGCCTTCCGTAAAGGTTGAGGACGGCAGGATCGTGGAACTGGACGGAAAGACCCGCGATGAGTTCGACTTCATCGACCAGTTCATCGCCGACTACGCGATCAACGTGGACCGCGCAGCCGCATCCATGGCGGTTCCGTCACTGGAGATCGCACGGAAGATCGTGGACATCCACGTATCAAGGAAGGAGATCCTGGACCTTGTCGCCGGCATCACACCGGCCAAGATGGCGGAAGTCCTGAATCAGCTCAATGTCGTAGAACTGATGATGGGCATGCAGAAGATGCGCGCCAGAAAAGTCCCGGGCAACCAGGCTCATATCACGAACCTGAAGGACGACCCGGTACAGATCGCCGCAGACGCCGCCGAAGGCGCACTGAGGGGATTCTCCGAGGAAGAGACGACCATGGGTGTGGCAAGGTACGCGCCCTTAAGCTCCATGGCGCTTCTGATCGGCTCCCAGACCGGACGTCCGGGTGTGCTGACCCAGTGTTCCGCTGAGGAGGCAACCGAACTTGAACTGGGGATCCGCGGCCTGACTACTTATGCCGAGACCCTTTCCGTATACGGAACAGAAAAAGTATTTATCGACGGAGACGATACGCCGTACTCCAAGGCGTTCCTGAACTCCGCCTATGCATCCCGCGGCCTGAAGGTCCGCTTCAGTTCCGGTTCGGGATCCGAGGCCCTGATGGGAAGCAGTGAAAAGAAGTCCCTGCTCTATCTGGAGTGCCGCTGCCTGTATGTGACAAAGGGCGCCGGAAGCCAGGGTACACAGAACGGTTCCGTAAGCTGCATCGGCGTGACCGGCTCCGTGCCGGCCGGCATCCGCGAAGTGCTCTCAGAGAACCTTGTCGCAGCGCTCCTCGGCCTGGAATGTGCTTCTTCCAACGACCAGAGCTTCTCCAACTCGGACATGAGACGCACCGCAAGAACGATGCTCGAATTCCTTCCGGGAACCGACTTCATTTTCTCCGGATATGCGGCTGAACCCAATTACGATAATATGTTTGCCGGATCGAACTTCGATGCGGAAGACTTTGACGATTACAATGTACTGCAGAGAGACATGCAGGTGGACGGCGGCCTGAAGCCCGTTTCGGAAGAAGACGTCATCCGCGTGAGAAATAAAGCGGCCCGCGCCGTCCAGGCTGTATTCCGCAACCTGAATCTGGCGCCGGTATCGGACGAGCAGGTCGAGGCCGTGACCTACGCGCACGGCAGCAAGGACACGCTCCCCCGCGACGTTACGGCGGATCTGGCCGCTGCTGAAGACGTCCTTAAGAGAGGCATCACCGGCGTCGACGTTGTAAGGGCGCTTGCCGAGACCGGATTCGAAGACATCGCCGCGAGCGTGCTCAACATGCTGAAACAGCGTGTTGCAGGCGATTACATGCAGACGGCGGCGATCCTTGACCGCAACTTCCACGTACTGTCCGGCGTGAATACCCCGAACGACTACATGGGGCCGGGCAGCGGCTACCGCGTGAGCGGCGAACGCTGGGAAGAGATCAAGAACATCCCGCACATCATCAATCCGCAGGATATTTAAGGAAGGGGGAGTACATGTTATGCAGATCAGCGAAGATTTAATAAGACAGATCACAAATGCAGTCGTAAGCCAGATGTCACAGAACGGACAGGGCGCATCCTCCTCCGGTTCCAATAAAGCTCCTTCCATGGCCGGAAGGTCACGGATCAACGAGGAGAAGACTTCCTATAAAGATTACCCGCGCGCGAGAAAAGGTACGGACCCGAAGGAAGTCGTGATCGGCGTAGGCGCCGCGTTCCAGAAAGAGATCACAAAGACCATCGGCGGGATCCCGCTGGACGACGTGCTGCGCAATGTAAAGGCCGGCATCGAAGAGGAAGGCATGATCCCGAGAGTCGTTAAGATCCTGGATACCTCAGACGTCTGCTTCATGGCGCTGGAGGCTGCGAAGCTCTCCGGTTCCGGCATCGGCGTGGGCATCCAGTCCAAGGGAACGACGGTCATCCACCAGAGAGACCTCTATCCGCTCTCCAACCTGGAGCTGTTCCCGCAGGCGCCGCTCATGACGCTGGAGACATACCGCCAGATCGGACAGAACGCTGCAAAATACGTAAAAGGCGAACAGGTTGTTCCGGTCCCCTGTACGAACGACCCGATGTCCAGGCCGCGCTACCAGGTAAAAGCAGCGCTCATGCACATCGCGGAGACCGAACAGCTCGACCCGGAAGTCGGCGCTGTGGAATGGGAGGGAAAATAAATGAGATATCCTTTTGCTGAATACGAAAAAGACGCGATCGCATCCAAGACCGGTAAGAAATTCACAGACATCACACTGGAAGAAGTCATGAAAGGCCATATCGCGCCGGATGACATCAAGATCTCCAAGGACATGCTCAAAGCCCAGGGCCAGGTGGCCAGGGAAGCGGGCAACGATCCCATGGAGAAGAATTTCGAGCGCGCCGCCGAGCTGGTGGACGTGCCGGATGACGTGATCCTGAAAATGTACGACAAACTGCGTCCCAACCGTTCCACCAAGCTGGAACTGGTCATGATGGCGCAGGAGCTTCTTGAGAAATACAACGCAAAGAACTGCGCGCGCCTTGTCATGGAAGCCGCAGAAGTGTATGAGAAGAGAGGAATATTACTTTGAGTTATATCGCAGGAGTTGACATCGGTAATTCTACAACTGAAGTCTGCGTCGGAGAAGTGACGGGCAAAGGCAACGTCACTTTTCTTTCAAGTGCGTCCTGCCCGACCACCGGCACGAAGGGCACCATCGAGAACGTCTATTCCGTAAAGAACGCGCTCCGCATGGCCATGAGCAGGATCGGGCGCGATACGTCTGACATCGACCTGGTCCGCCTCAACGAGGCCGCGCCGGTCATCGGCGACACCGCCATGGAAACGCTGACGGAGACTGTGATCACCGACTCTTCCATGATCGGCCACAATCCGTCCACTCCCGCAGGCGCCGGGCAGGCCGTCGGCGAGACACTGCTGATCGAGAATATATCCCGGGCCGTACAGGGCACGCCTTATATCCTGGCTGCATCTTCGGATCACAGCTATGAGGAAGTGGCCGCTGTCGTCAATCAGCATGCAGAGCTGGACATCGTCGGGATCATCCTCCAGGCGGATGAGGCCGTTCTCGTCGAGAACCGCATCCACAGAGAGATCCCGATCATTGACGAGGTCCGCCGGATCGACCGCCTCCCGGACAGCGTTCCCGCAGCCATCGAAGTGGCGCTCCCGGGCCAGACGATCCGCATGCTCTCCAATCCGTACGGCATCGCCACACTGCTCGGGCTGAACGCAGAAGAGACGCGCACCATCACCCCGATCGCGAAGAGCCTGATCGGGAACCGCAGCGCGGTTGTACTGAAGACCCCCGGCGGAAATGTACACGAGAATGTACTGCCTGCCGGCGAGATTTATTTCTATGGCGACAGAAATGTCACCATCAGCCTGGATGAAGGCGCCGACAAGATCATGGCGGCGGCTGAGTCCGCAGGCGACATCCGCGACATCAGCGGACAGCCTGACACCAATGTCGGAAATATGCTCTCGCGCATCCGCACCGGTATGAGCGAGGTTGACAAAAGCTCCGAGGCGGACATCCGCATCACGGATATCCTGGCCGTCAACACCCTGGCCCCGGTCCTGATCTCAGGCGCCCTGGCAGGCGAGACCTGCCTGGAGAAAGCCGTGGGCATCGCAGCCATGGTCAAGACCCAGAAGCTCCCCATGCAGGAGATCGCTTCCCGGTTGACCACCGAACTCGGGACTGAAGTAAAAGTCGCAGGCGTGGAAGCTGTAATGGCAAGCCTCGGCGCCCTGACAACGCCGGGAACCCAGCTTCCTCTGGCGATCCTTGACATGGGCGGCGGTTCCACCGACGCGGCGATCATCAACCGGGAAGGCCAGGTCAAAATGACTCATCAGGCCGGCGCCGGCGAGCTGGTATCCATGCTGATCCAGACCGAACTGGGGCTGGGCGAGCGCCGCATCGCCGAGGAGATCAAGAAATATCCCCTGGCGAAAGTGGAGAGCCTCTTCCACATGCGCATGGAGAACGGACAGATGACGTTCGTGGACGAATCCATTGACCCGCGTTTCTTCGGGCGCGTCGTCCTGCTCACCGAGCACGGGCTGGTCCGCATCGAAGAGGACATCCCGATGGAGAAGATCGTCCAGGTGCGCCGCGAGGCAAAGCGCAAGGTCTTCGTGACCAACGCATTCCGCGCGCTCCGCAAAGTGGCGCCGGACCACAATCTGAAAAACATTTCCACCGTTGTACTCGTAGGCGGGTCGGCGGAGGACTTTGAGATACCGGAAATGCTCATGGAATCCTTTACGGATTACCGCATCGTCTGCGGGCGCGGCAACATCCGCGGATGCGAAGGCCCGAGAAATGCGGTGGCGACCGGGCTTGTACTCTCCTACCTGGGAGAGATGCCGTAAGCGATGCCGCGTGAGACGCGGCAGACTGGAGGACTGACATTGATCATCAAAAGACCTTCCATATTCATCTATACACACGAGGCAGATCCGACGGTCGTAAAAGACGTCTGCGCCGGGATCGAGGAAGAAGGCATCTTCTACGATGTCACCGAGATGCCGGACACCTGTATGGAGAAGCTGGCCTACAAAGCCGCGCGGGATTCCATGCTGGGATCGGGCGTGGGCATCTACGGCACCGCTGTATGCCTGAAGATGCGCGGACTGGAGAAAGGCCGCAATATCGAGAGCTACCTTGAACCCACCCGGGCACAGTGCCGCTGCGTGGGCTCCAACAGCGCGCGGGCGATCAAGAAACTGCCCTTTAAGGAGGAATACCGGATATGAACATCTATACAAAGAACGGGGACAGAGGAACCACCTCTCTCATGAACGGCATCAGCGTTTCCAAAGCAGACGACCGGATCGAGCTGGTGGGCACCATCGATGAACTGAACAGCTTCATCGGCCTGGCAAAAGTCCTGGCTGACGCCTCCCTGAAGGAAAGCCTGGCGCATATCCAGCGGAACCTGATGCTGATCATGGCAGGCGTTGCCGATCCGCGGAACATGGACTACCGCTTCTCACAGGACGAGACAAAAGCGCTGGAAGAAGAGATCGACCGGATCGAGAACTCCTTCCCCCGCATCAAGGACTTCGTCCTCTACGGCGGATGCGAACTGTCCGCCCGCCTGGACGTGGCAAGAGCCGTGACCAGACGCGCAGAGCGGCGTTTCCGGAAAGTAGAACAGAACTACGGTGCGGACGCCAAAGCAGTCCAGTATATCAACCGCCTCTCCGACTACCTGTACATGTGCGCACGGTACGCAGATTACAAGGTTGAAAACGGGAAAACAGACGGGATAAAAGACAAAGTCGTAAAGAATATCCTGGGGAATATGTAGAAATGAATTATATAAAACGGTGCAGTCTCAAAAGAAGCTGCACCGTTTTTTCATGATTTATTTTCCGCCGCCCGGATGATCTCTTCCGGGAACCCTGCGAATTCCAGCAGTTTAACGGCATTCTGGGATGTAGCCGGGCCATCCATGATCTTATAGCTGAACACGATGTCATCCTCGCCGATCTCCTCGCTGAAATGAAAGTTCAGATAATCGCCCTTCAGCAGTTCTGTCAGTTCCTTATCGTGGGTCGCCACCAGCGCGATGCAGTTCTTATCCCTGAGGTATTCCAGGATCGCGCGGGACGCCCGGATGCGCTCGCCGGTATTCGTTCCTCTCAGGATCTCATCGATGGCGCAGATGGTCACGCGGTCATCCGACAGACTGTCGAGGATCCGCTTCAGATAACGGATCTCCCGGATAAAATAACTCTCGCCTGCCATCAGGTCGTCTTTTACCGCCATGGATGTGATGACATCTGCCTCCGGCATGACGAACCGACACGCCATACATGTATTCAACGCCTGTCCGAGAACCGAATTCACAGCCACAGCTTTGATAAATGTGGATTTTCCGGAAGCATTGGATCCGGTGATCAGGCAGCTCTTCTCCAGCGCAAGGTCATTCGCCACTGGATCCTGAATGAGCGGATGATACACTTCTGTCATTTCCATTTTTTTCTCATCTGTATATTCCGGCGTGCAGTACCACGGCAGCGTCTGACGGAAAGAGGCCGCACAGATCGCGGCGTCCACCTCCCCGATGCATCTGTACACCGTCATGTAAGCGTCCGCACGATCGATCAGCCGTTTCATGACTTTATTGTAAGTAGTGATCTGGACCAGTGTGATCCCCATCACGTAATCAAGAAGCGTGCCCATGGCATCCCCTGTGCCGCTTCCCTCCCGTTTGATGCGCAGGATCCGGTCACCCCGGATAACGCCCCTCAGTTCGTGAAGCGCTTCATCCAGTTCCGGGAAAAATCCGCTTACGTTCTTTAACCGGGCGATCTGCTTCGCATTTCCAAGCAGGCTGACCGCCGTCCCGATCAGGGACAGTTCCAGGTCATGCTTCATATTGATCCAGAAATAGATGCCCAGGTTCAGCGCACACACCGCCATGAACGGAAAAGCCAGCATGTCCGCAGGCAGAAACGGCATGACAAGAACCGATGCCGCCAGCAGGATCTGAAGGATCCTGTACAGCCATTGATTACCAAGCACATACGCTTCAATGCCATCCATATAGGCGGGTATATAATAAGAAGAAGCGCTTTTCCCGATATCACACAGCAGTTCCTCGATCTTTCCGCGGCCGTCCGCATCCTCTGTCCACGCCTGAACCTGCTGTTCAAACATTGTCCGCTCATCTGCAGACATCCGGTTGCGGCGCAGACGCCAGTACAGGATCTCCTCGCCGGCCGAACAATCGCAGCTGTTGATCCGCTGAAATACATCGTTCATCGAAAGATCGTTCCATGTAACACTATCAATACCGGTTCCGTCATTTACCACGTCATAATAATTGCGGACCGTATCATTCCATTCCCGGATCTTCGGCATCCTGCCGAATTTCTCACGGACAAAAGCCCTGCGGCGGCGTTTCAGGTCAAAACATGAAATCACCCATGTTACTGTAAGAATGAGGATCAGGCATACAATCACAAGAAGTGTTGTCAACACAATTTTGCACCGCCCTTCTATTGTATTATCTGTTTAATACAATAGTCTTATTGTGTGCGTTTGTCAATATCCTTCCTTCACCTGGGCGAACCGGAGCTCAAACCCTTCCAGCACACCGGACGGCACTGCATCGGAATATGTATACTCCTCAGTCTTCCCCTGATCTTCAAAATTAACGACCGTGACGCGCTCCTGGAACGGATCCACGATCCAGTATTCCCGTACGCCGGCTTTCTGGTAAAGCACAAGCTTACGCACATAATCATGGGAGGAGTTACTCTTTGAGACAATCTCTATCACCCAGTCCGGCGCACCGCAGCAGCCCTTATCTGTCAGAATGTCACGGTTGCATACAACCAGCAGATCCGGCTGTACAATGCTGGTATCGTCTCCGAAAAGGCGGACGTCAAAAGGAGATACATACGCTTCGCATTTCCCCTTATTTTTCCGGATAAAGCTTTTAATCTCAAAGAGAAGCTCCCCGACAAAAT
>CALWDN010000073.1 GCA_944376685.1 uncultured Mediterraneibacter sp.
CGGATACGTGCTGCGAATGTCTGGGAGGAGATCTCTGTTCATGCATGTAACGGCAAAGACTGTAGCGCTGGGCGGCCTGCTGCTTGCGCTGACGATCGTTTTTATGGCGCTGGGGAGTGTGATCGAGACCAGCACTCTTTTCCTTCTTGCGGCGGCGTCCTTTTTTGTGGGGATCGTGATCCGCGAGTTCGGACTGGCGGCTGGCGGCGCATTTTACCTGGCGGCAGTGCTGCTGGGGTTCTTCGTGGCGCCGAATAAATTCTATGTGCTCACGTTTGCGGCCATGGGATTCTATATCCTGGGGATCGAAGCGGTGTGGCGCTGGCTTTTAAAGAGGCAGGAGATGCAGAAGCGGCATCTGGTCTTCTGGATCGCCAAATATGTCGTGTTCAATATCGTATATATTCCGATCGTGATCCTTTTCCGCGATATGCTGTTCGCGCAGGCGGTGTCAGACACCATGCTGCTGATCGTGATCGCGGGCGGCCAGATCGGGCTTTTTGTCTACGACAGGGCCTATGATTATGTGCAGGCTCATATATGGGGGAAGATGAGGGGGAGATTCCTTTAAGACAAAAAGGAAGAGCCACATTTCTGCGGCTCAAAGGGGGAAAAAGTTTATGAAAAAGTGTTCTTCTTAAGAACAATTACAGTATACTGATGATATGTGTAGAAAATGTGATTAAGTTTTGAATGGATTATGAACAATATTTAAAAAAATATTGCAATGACAGTGGAAAAGCGTTATATTAGTATCTGTAAAAAGGAACAGATCTTCGGGGTCGGGTGCAAGTCCCAACCGGCGGTACAGTCCGCGAACCGCTCACCTGAGCGGCCGAACCGGTGACTTCCTTTAAGGGAAGAATTCCGGTACCGACAGTATAGTCTGGATGAGAGAAGAGATTTAGAGCGGTCTGCCTCATGGAGTGCAGGCGGCGGTTCATTTTGATCGATGTTTTTGCCCCCGGAATTATTTCCGGGGTTTCTTTTTTGATCAGGTGGACGGATTTCCGGGAAGACTGCCTTTTTCAAGATGAATAAACCGCATATGCGGGAGAAAAAGGAGAGACACAATATGAGTACAGAAACAAACGCAGCAGTATCAACAGGAAGACGTACGGCAAAGCTGGTAAAGATGGGGGCAATGGTCGCCATATCGGTCGTATTGGTATATCTGATCCATTTCCCAATCTTTCCGGCAGTAGCATTCCTGGAGTATGATCCGGCGGATATCCCGATCCTGATCGGTACATTTGCTTTCGGACCGGTCGTAGGACTGATCCTTACAGTTGTCACTTCGGTTGTCCAGGGACTGACGGTCAGCGCATCGAGCGGACTTTACGGCATCCTGATGCATGTGATCGCTACGGGAGTCCTTGTCATTGTAGCCGGATCAATCTACAGGCATAAAAAGACAAGGACAATGGCGGTTGTGGCGTTATTGTGCGGCATGGCTGCAATGGCGGTTGTCATGATGGGCGCCAATATGGTGATCACGCCGATCTTTATGGGTGTCCCGGCGTCAGCCGTATGGTCCCTGATGCCTTTTATCGTTGGCTTTAACGTCATCAAAGCAGGGATCAACGGAGCGGTGACATTTGTTCTTTATAAACGGATCGCCAATTTCCTGCGAAGATAGTATTTACGGATGAGACATGCCGGCCGGAGGAGTTTATCCCCGGCCGGCTGTTTTATATGGTGAAATAAAAAAGTTGACAATAGGGGACGATTATATTACAATCTGATTTGTAACAATTTTGTAATATCTGTAATAAAATCGAAATGAATAGCATATATTTAGAAAAGAGCTGTTAAAGATATTGCAATGGATCAGAGGAGGAGTATATGAAATATAATCAGAACAGGCGGCTGCTGTGCGCGTGCTATGCGGCGGGCCTGATATTGTTAACAGGATCTACAAGCCTGGCTGCCGGGCTGAGCGCGCCTGAGGCAGATACAGTGCAGCTGCAGGCAGAAGCAGTGGGAGAGACGGCTGCGGATGGGGCAGCATGGGATTTCGCAGAAATTACAGCCGGTATTCATGAAGATACCGTAGCCGGGATAAGAGCAGCTGCCGAAAAGGCTCATGAGGATTATACAGAGAAAGTGGAAGAGGAGCGCCGGAAAGCGGAGGAAGAGGCGGCCCGCGAAGCGGCTGCGCAGGCGGCGGCCCAGACAGCAGCACAGGAGAAAGAACTTCTTGCGGCGCTGATCTTCTGCGAGGCCGGCAATCAGCCCTATGAGGGCCAGGTGGCTGTAGGCGCCGTTGTAATGAACCGGGTGAACAGCGGACAGTTTCCGGATACGATCACGGATGTGATCTACCAGTCCGGGCAGTTTACGCCGGCCATGACCGGATGGCTTGATTCCGTGCTGGAAAGCGACGGCTATACGGATTCCGCCATGCAGGCGGCGGGCGATGCACTGGCCGGGAGCAACCCGATCGGGGACTGCCTCTATTTCAGCACCGGTGGAAACGGCTATCAGCTGGGCGATCATTTCTTCCGGTAAACGCCGGTCTGTGCTATACTACTGTACAGGACGATGCGGGAAAAGGCATCGGGAGATACAGAGGAGAGGTCAGACATGCAGATACAGATTACAGCGTATACGGAAAGATATGTAAAAGAAGCGGTTGATATCTGGGATCAGGTCGTGGAGGACGGCGTGGCGTTTCCGCAGATGGAACTGCTTACAGAAGAAACCGGCGATCTGTTTTTTAAGGAGCAGTCCTATACAGGGCTGGCCGTTGATGCAGAAACGGGTCATATTGCCGGTCTCTATATCCTGCATCCGAACAATATCGGACGGTGCGGCCATATCTGCAACGCCAGCTATGCCGTGCACAGAGATATGCGGGGACATCAGATCGGAGAAGCGCTGGTGCGCCACTGCCTTCAGAAAGCGAAAGAACTGGGATTTAAGATCCTTCAGTTCAACGCCGTCGTGGCATCCAACACGCCGGCGCTGAACCTGTATAAGAAACTCGGATTTGTGAGGCTCGGGACGATCCCCGGCGGATTCCTCATGAAAGACGGGCATTACGAGGATATCGTAGTGCACTATATTATTTTATAATTTCAGATTCTTAAAGGCTTCCGCGAATGCGTTGTTGATCGGCGCATTCGCTTCTTTTGCCTGTTTTTTCATATAGGCGGCCACGTCGCGCTTATTGGCGCCTTTTCCTTCTTTCTTTTTCCGTTCCTGGAAAGCGCTCAGTTTCTCTTTATGTCCGCAGGAGCAGACGAACCGCTGGGCATCGCCTTTGCCGACCAGCTCCATTTTTTTGTGGCAGACCGGGCAGCGGGCGTTGGTGCGGCGGGAAATGGTTTCACGGTATCCGCATTCCCGGTCCTGGCAGACGAGCATTTTTCCGTGTTTTCCGTTTACTTCCAGCATGAATTTCCCGCACTGGGGGCACTTGTGCCTGGTCAGGTTGTCGTGGCGGAAGGTTCCGTCCGAATTTTTGATCTGGCTGATCAGTGACCGGGTGTAAGCCTCGATCTCGGACATGAATTTTTTGTCAGATTCTTTTCCCTGGGCGATTGCTTTCAGGCGCAGCTCCCACTGGGCGGTGAGTTCGGGGCTTTTCAGATCGGCGGGCACCAGGGACAAAAGCTGTCTTCCCTTGGATGTGATATGGATCTCACTCCCTTTTTGCTCTATGATGAAGCCGGCAAAAAGTTTCTCGATAATGTCGGCCCGGGTGGCCACGGTCCCGAGTCCGCCGGTTTCGCCCAGAGTGCGGGCCAGGGTGCGGTCCTGATGCTGCATATAGCGCACCGGGTTTTCCATGGCTGCGATCAGGGTGCCTTCAGTAAAATAAGCGGGCGGACGGGTCCGGCCCTCAGTGGTGCGGATGGCGTCTATCGTCAGGTCTGATCCCTCTTTAAATGTAATAGCTGCGCTTCCGGGAAGCAGGCTGTCCGCCGCGTCATTTTCAAAGCTTCCGTCATCCTCGTCCGCTTCCGGATCCTGCCAGTCGGAGTCATAGATTTCCCGCCATCCGGCCTTCAGGATGACGTTGCCCCTTGCGCGGAATATCTCGCTGCCGATGGTCCCGGTCAGGGAAGTCTCTTCGTATTCGCATGCCGGGGAGAGGACCGCGAGGAAGCGGCGGACGACCAAGTCGTAGATCTTCCGCTCCTCATTCGAGAAATGTTCCGGCTGGACGAACTGTTCTGTCGGGATAATGGCGTGGTGATCCGATACTTTTGCGTTATTGACGAAAGATTTATCCGCCCTGATCTCGCCCATGGCAAGCCGTGACGCCGCCTTCCGGTAAGGGCCGACGGCGCATGCCTGGAGACGTTCTTTCAGGGTGGGCACGATATCGGACGTGAGATACCGGGAATCCGTGCGCGGGTAGGTCAGGACTTTATGGTTTTCGTACAGGCGCTGCATGATGTTCAGGGTCTCTTTGGCGGAATATCCGTACCGCTGGTTCGCCTCCCGCTGAAGCGCGGTCAGGTCATAAAGCGCCGGCGCGAACGTTTTTTTCGCTTTTCTCCGGATCTCTGTGATGTGCAGGGTTTTTCCGCGCGCCGCTTTCCGGACGGCCTCGATCCGGTCCTTGTCGAAGGTCCGGTTTGAGCCGGATCTCGCGTCGTTCCAGATGAATGTGATCCCGCTACAGGAAAGCTTCAGTCCATAATATGGTTTCGGAACAAACTTTTTGATTTCTTCTTCCCGGGCTGCGATCATTGCAAGGGTGGGCGTCTGCACTCGCCCGCAGGAGAGCTGGGCGTTATATCGGCATGTGAGCGCCCGGGTGGCGTTGATGCCTACGACCCAGTCGGACTCCGCCCGCGCCACGGCGGCGTGGTACAGATTTTCATAATCCTTTCCCGGCTTCAGGCGGGCGAAGCCTTCCCGGATCGCCTTGTCGGTCACGGATGAGATCCAGAGGCGTTTCACCGGTTTTTTATTTCCGGCTTTCTTAAGGATCCACCGGGCGACCAGCTCGCCTTCCCGCCCTGCGTCGGTGGCGATGATGATATCCGATACATCCCTGCGGAAGATCTGTTCTTTTACGGCGTGGTACTGCCGGGCAGTCTGGCCGATGACGACCAGCTTCCAGGGATCGGGAAGCATGGGCAGGGTGTCCATACTCCAGGTCTTATACCGGCTGCCGTATTCCTCCGGGTCGGCCAGGGTGACCAGATGGCCCAGCGCCCAGGTAACGATATAATTTTCCCCTTCCATATAGGAATTGTTCTTCTTTCCGCAGCCGAGCACCCGGGCGATGTCGCGGCCGACGGAAGGCTTTTCAGCAATGACAAGATGTTTCATATAAATTTCTCCGTTTCTTAAATACTATGGAACCCTTTTCCGATGATCTCGCTTGTGTTGGAGATGAGGATGAATGCCTGTGGATCGTTCTGCCGGATAAAGTTCCTTAGCCGGACGGCCTGCACACGGTTCAGGGCGGTGAAGATGATGTATTTATCTTTACCGGAATAGGCGCCTTTGGCGTGACAGACGCTGGCGCTTCTGGAAAGTGTGTGCACGATGAAGTCGCAGATCGGTTCCGGATGGTCGCAGACGACATTGAAATATTTCGACAGGTTAAAGCTCTCGATAAAGTTGTCGATCATAAATGAGCGGATCGCCAGGCCGAGGACCGAATAAAGCCCGGTCTCCACATCGAAGATGAAGAAGCCGGCAGCCGTGATCAGTGCGTCCGAGATGAGGAGCGCACGGCCGATGTCGAAACTGGAATATTTCTTCAGGATCATGGCAATGATATCCGTGCCGCCGCTGGACGCCCCGATATTGAAAAGGATCGCCGAGCCGAGCGCCGGAAGCGCGATGGCGAAGCACAGTTCCAGCATTGGCTGTCCGGTGAGCGGACGGTCCATGGGCCAGATGCGCTCCATGGCAGACAGCGCCACGGAGAGAAGGATGCTGCAGTAGGCTGTTTTTGCGGCGAATTTCTTCCCCAGGACGATGAGGCCGATCAGCAGCAGGATCATGCTCATGACCAGGTTGAAATCACTGGCGGAAATTAGCCCGGTCTTTGCGACCAGCACGGCCAGGCCGGTGATGCCGCCGAAGGTGAAATTATTGGTGAATTTGAAGAAATACGTTCCAAAAGCAATGAGCAGCGTGCTGAGCGTCAGCATGGAAAAATACTTGGCTTTTTCTTTCATATGCCGGTTCCTCCTGAGTGCGTTCTGAATCTGATCCGGTATTATGTATGCATCTACCCGAATTGTAATCTCTGGAATATGAAAAGTCAACGCATTAAGAAGGCGCCGCGGGAAATACTAGGACATGGAAGGAGGATGGGCAAAATGGAGCGGTTAAATGCAGTCTTACCGATAAGAGATATCTTTTCCAGAGTGATCCTTAACTGCTGCGGGCAGTCCGCCCTTGAGACGGATGTGCTGGCCGGGGAGGATGTGGTCGGACGGGTATCCGTGCCGGGGAACGGGAGAGAGGATCCGGATGTGCGGGCGGACGCGGAGTATATCAATACCGTGATCGCCGGGGAACTGACCGGGGAAAATATATTTGACCAGGAGCGGATCGACGGGATCCTGTCCCGGTTTGAACGAAGAAGTGAAGCCCTGTTCTGTGTGTCCGCCGCTGCGGCCTCAGCGGCAGCCGCGGCGCTGAAACTCCCGCTGTACCGGTATCTGGGCGGCGTGCGTGCCACCCGTCTGCCGGTGCCGGAGATCCGTCTGACAGAAGAGGAGCCGGATCCGGCGCTGCATGTCAGGATCGGACAGACGGCGACGCTTGGCGAACTGTCCGGACAGATCCAAAAGGCGAAGGCGGAGGGAATCCCTGTGATCTTCTGCTGCTCAGAGGGGGAGACAGCGGATACGCTGCTGACGGATCTGGCGGTCGCGTACGGGGCGGACCGGATCGATGCCGGGCCGGCGTGCCATATGGAGCATGTGGAAAAGTACAACCGGCTTCTTAGGATCCGTGAAAAGCTGGAAAAGAAGTTGACATGAACAGCCGGATTCCGTAAGATTGTATTAAAAAGATAATACAATCAGGAGTGTGCTATGGACGAAAAGATCATACAAAGTACGAAAGAATACAGGAAACTTCCGGTGCGGGCACTGCGCTGCATATATACCGCCGATCTGGTGGCAGGCCTGATCGTTCTGGCCGTTATCGGAGCGGTCAATTATTTCTGGCTGTTTCCGAAGGATATAACCGTCGGGAAATGGATCTCGCTGGCCCTGGCGCTGCTGACGCTGGCGGATATGACGGTCAGCCCGTATTTCCGGTATCACCGGTACCGGTACAGTATTAATGAAGAATGCATCGACGTCATAGAAGGATATCTGTTTGTGAAACGGCAGATCGTGCCCATCGAGCGGATCCACAAGCTGCAGACCAAGAAAGGACCCATCGACCAGGCGTTCCATGTGGCAAAGGTGATCGTGACCACAGGCGGCGGGGATGTGACGCTGTCCTTCCTGGAGGAAGAGCGGGCGGAGCAGATCGCGGACAGCCTGAGAAAGCGGATCAATGAGATCGTGCTGGAGCAGCGGTCCGCAGATGAACGGAAAGAAAACATACAGGAAGATGGGAAAAAGTATGAATGAGAACAGGAAATTCCGCAATCATATATCGGTCGTTCTGGAACAGACCGCAGGCGCACTGGCAGCCATCGCGGTGCTCGTCGTTACACAGCTTCTGGAGCATCTGGACGAGATCCTGAAAGCGGACCTTTCGTTCCTGACGGAAAAGGGCGCGCTGATCGTACCCGGCGTGATCCTTCTTCTGGCAGCGGCGGTCATCGCCCAGGTGCTGGTGTGGCGGAAGACGTACATATCGATCGAAGACAATGCGGTGGTGATCGAGAAAGGAAGCGTCAATAAGCAGAAGAATACGATCGGCATCCGCAATATTTCCAATATCAATCTGGAGCAGAACCTGATCGAAATGCTGTTCGGGACATGCAAGGTAAAACTGGATACAAACAGCCGGTCCACGGCGGACAGCACGGATGTGAAGATCGTGCTGAAGAAGGCGGATGCGCTCTGGTTCCGTCAGGAAGTGGCGCGGCGGATCGAGGCGGCGGGATGCCTGTCCGGTCTGCGCAAGCCGGAGAATGAAGCCGGCGAAGGGAAGAAATGCACGGAAGAACAGAATGGGGCGGTGCGCCCCGCGGAAGACGGCGAAGAATATGACGTGCGCGCGGACCTCGGGGATGTGCTCCGGCACGGCATTTTTTCGATCAATGCGGTCTCGGTCGTGATCTTCATCCTTGCGCTCGCGGGAACCGTGTTCAGCATGGTTGAAACGGTGCGCAATGCGGACCTTCTAGGGACGGCGGCGGGCGGAGCGGCCGGGATCGCGGTCGCGGCGCTGATCGCCCTGTCATCTCTGTGGGATACGGTGAAAGATTTCATCCGTTACTATGATTTCCGCGCAAAGCGCAGGGAGGATAAGATCCACATTCAATACGGGTTCTTTAAAAGAGTGGAATACACCATCCCGGTGGACAAGATCCAGGCACTGAAGGTCCGCCAGTCCATGGTGGCGCGGATCGGCCGGCGCTATATGGCGGAGATCATCAATGTGGGGATGGGAGACGACCAGGAGGAGAAGAATTCTTTCCTGATCTTATATTGTGCGGAGAATGAACTGAGGCGTCAGCTCCGTCTCCTGCTCCCGGAGTATGCGGACACACCGGACATCCGGACAGAGCGGATGCCGGCGTCTGTCTGGGCGGCCTGGAGCATCCCGTTGGGGATCTTCGCGGCCTGTACATTTGCGGCAGCGGCGGCAGCAGCCTTTGTGATTCCGGAGAAATATATCCGTTTCCTGTGGCCCGGTGCGGCGGCTGTCCCTGTCCTTACCCTTCTGTGCATGCTCCTCAGATACCGGACGGCCGGAACAGGCGCGGACGGGCGGATTCTGAAAACAGCCGGCGGATATTTCGGACGGCAGTATCTGTGCGTGCCGTTCAGGAACATCCAGTACGTGGAATTTTCATCAAACCCGGCGGCCAGGGCGAACGGGATCAGCCGGGGCACCATGCATCTGCTGGCCTCGTCGGCGGATGCGGCGCAGGGCATCCCGTATTCCGGCAGGGAAAAAGAGGAAATGATAAAAGAGCGGATGCTTGTCTTTTAAACACCGGAAGATGGTGCTATACTGTAAGAACGACTAACGCATAAAAAGGAGACTGAAATATGAGTATATATGACCTGACCGCCTATGAAGTCGTCAGAGAGGAAGATCTCTCGGATCTCAGATCAAAGGGCGTACTTCTGAGGCATAAAAAAAGCGGAGCGCGGGTGCTCCTGATGGAGAATGACGATGAGAACAAAGTGTTTGCCATCGGGTTCCGCACGCCGCCTTCAGACAGCACCGGTGTGCCCCACATCATGGAGCATTCGGTCCTGTGCGGTTCCCGGGAGTTCCCGGTGAAGGATCCATTTGTGGAGCTGGTGAAAGGATCTCTGAATACATTTTTAAATGCAATGACCTACCCGGATAAGACGGTTTACCCGGTGGCCAGCTGCAATGACGCGGATTTCCAGAACCTGATGGACGTGTATATGGACGCGGTGTTCTATCCGAATATTTATGAAAGCGACAAGACATTCCGGCAGGAGGGCTGGAGCTATCACCTGGAGAATCCGGACGGGGATCTGACCCTGTCGGGGGTGGTGTACAACGAGATGAAGGGCGCCTTCTCCTCACCGGAAGGTGTGCTGGACCGGGTGATCCTGAATTCTCTTTTCCCGGATACGTCCTACGCCAATGAGTCCGGCGGCGATCCGGATGTGATCCCGGAGCTGAGTTATGAGCAGTTCCGTGATTTCCACCGGAAATATTATCATCCGTCCAACAGCTATATCTACCTGTACGGCGATATGGATATGGAAGAGAAGCTTCAGTGGCTGGATGAGAAATATCTCTCCGGTTTTGACCGGATCGAAGTGGACTCTGAGATCCATTATCAGGAACCCTTTAAGGAAATGAAGGAGATCGTGCAGGAGTATTCCATAGCAAGCGATGAAAGTTTATCAGATAATACCTATCTTTCCTACAATAAGGTGATCGGCACTTCACTGGATGAGAAGCTGTATCTGGCTTTCCAGATCCTGGACTATGCCCTTTTGTCCGCGCCGGGCGCGCCGCTTAAGAAAGCGCTGCTGGACGCCGGCATCGGCAAGGATATCATGGGATCTTACGATAACGGCGTATACCAGCCGATCTTCTCGGTGATCGCCAAGAGCGCCAATATGGAACAGAAGGAAGCGTTTATCCGGGTGGTGGAAGATACGCTCCGGAATCTGGCGGAGAACGGTATTGATAAAAAATCGCTCCGTGCCGGTATCAATTACTACGAATTCCGTTTCCGCGAGGCGGATTTCGGCAGCTATCCGCGGGGCCTGATGTACGGGCTGCAGCTTTTCGACAGCTGGCTTTACGATGAAGAGAAACCGTTCATCCACATGCAGGCCATCCCGACATTTGAATTCCTGAAGAGCCAGGTGGAGACGGGATATTTTGAGGATCTGATCCGGACGTGGCTGCTTAACAATACCCACGGCGCCATCGTGATCATCCGTCCGGAGCAGGGACGCACTGCGCGGATGGACCGGGAACTGGCGGAGAAACTGCAGACATATAAGGAAAGCCTCTCCGCAGAAGAACTGGAGAAGCTCG
>CALWDN010000074.1 GCA_944376685.1 uncultured Mediterraneibacter sp.
TGCTATGGAAGTATCTAAAATTTCCACCTCATCCTGACTAAGCGGCCACAAAAGCTGGCCGGTGGGGGAATCGCCCGTAATGCCGTCCAGCGTGTCACGGGCGACAATGTTGGCTTTGTCCTCGGCGGAAAAGTCGTTTTCGACTTTCTTCATCTTTTTTTGCAGGTCGCTGTCTATGTAGTAAGCCGCCGTAGCGTCATCCCGTCCGGCATCCTCCCGGAACGCGGTGGAGCCGAAGTCGTCGTTTTTGGCAAACAGGGTGTAGCAGCCGGATGGGGCTTTTACACCAGCGCTTTCGGTGCCGATGATGTACCAGTCATGCCCAGCAAACTCCACTGTGTCTCCAATGTTATGCTGGCTTGCGGCAAAAGCCGCCGTGCCCATGCCCGGCACCAGCCCCACCAGCAGGCACAGGCTGAGCAGCGCGGCAAAGAATCGTTTTTTCATCTTGTTTCCTCCTCGTATAATATCTTTTAGATATCATTTTTATATAAAGTTTAATAGTTATTTTATTCCATCGGCTTAGTTAAGCCCATGATATAATTGGCCTGGTGTCAATCAGGTGATAGTTCTTTTTTCTCCTGTCGAACTCCTAGTGAGTTGCTTCATAGTAAGTCAGTTCCCCTGACATGGAAGTTAGCTTCAAACCTGCTGGCTGTTTGCTTAAGTTCCTGGACTACCATGAAAGCAGTGTGGTATTCGCATCTGTCCATCTTAAGCCCGATTCTTATATGCGAGGGTGTCGATGCCATTCTGTTTTGCAAAGTCTTCGAGTATCCTTTTTTGGTTCGATATGGAATTACTCTCGCCTTGCAACTCGTCCTCATGGGACAATCTCGGATAAAGGGCGGTAATGAGGTTTTGGGTGGCTTGTCTTAACATAAAATCCTCCGTTTCCGACAGCCAGCCCCACTATTCCGTATGGTTATCATACCACATGGGGCGGCGGTCTGTATAGCGGCAAAAGTGTAAAAGATGAAGTAAACGAATTGTCAGTTGAAATGAAAAGGCTACTTTTATAAAATGGCATGCTTTACGGCTGTGAAATCCAATGTCCCTTTTTGTTCCACAAGTCTTGGTATAGTAGTTGTGTAAAAGAAAAATGCTACTTACGAAGAAAAGGAAGGAGATGGATCATTTCACAGATGATTCAGTATTGACGTTCGCTTTGGCAGAGTGGGCCTTAGAATATGGAAAAGTTCCTTTAGGAGACTGTGATGCAGTGGCTGATCTGGATGTTCTTAAATACAGAGAGCGAGAATAAATAAGAAAGCGTCGGTTGAAGTCAAAGGCTGGCCGAAGAATGAAAAATTACTTACAAAATTGTTAAAATCGTGCTAAAATATATCATAGCGAGACCAGAGAAAGGCCGTACAGCGTTGTACCGGTCTTTCTTTGGCTATACTTACATATGAGGAGCGTTTACAGACCGGCAAATAAGATAAGGAGGAACAGGATGCTCAGCAGAGGAGACGCAGTCGTTTATAAATGCAGAGGTTTGTACAAAGTGGAAGAAATCGGCACACTGGATTTTTCATTTGTGGACAGCAGGAAACAGTACTATACACTTCAGTCCGTGGAAGATGCCTCAGATAAGGCGTATATTCCGACAGGGGACGAGTCAAATATCCGCCGCCCGGTAAGCCGTGAGGAGGCGCTTGCGCTGATCGGGCGGATGCCGCAGATCGAGGAGCTTCAGATAAAAAACGAAAAGTTCCGTGAACAGGAATACCGGGACTGCATCGCGGATTTCTGCCCGGAGAACTGGGTGCGGGTGCTTAAGACTACCTATAACCGGACAAAGGCCAGGGGGAGCATCACGAGCCTGGACCGGAAGTATCAGATGATGCTGGAGCACGCCCTGTACAGCGAGTTTTCATTCGCGCTTGGGATTCCGGCTTCGGAAATGCAGCAGTTTATAGAAGAGCACGCGGAGTGTTCCGGGAGCCCCGGATAGAAAAAATTAACAAGCTTGCGTAAACCGCATGCACATGATATACTTCTCCTGATATATTATTTTATTTATTAGGAGGAGTTATTTTTATGGACGGGGACCCTGCCGGGAACACTATTTTATTTGATCTGTTACTGTTGTTGTTCTTTACTTTGATGAACGCATATTTTGCCGGAGCCGAGATGGCGGTTGTATCGGTTAATAAGAACCGGATCCGCAGCCTGGCGGAAGAGGGCAATAAGAAAGCGAAGGTCATTGAAGGACTGTTTGACGACTCGACGAAGTTCCTATCTACGATCCAGGTGGCGATCACATTTGCCGGATTCTATTCTTCGGCATCTGCAGCAGCCGGGCTTTCGCCGGTGCTTGCACAGTGGATGAGCGCAGCCGGGATACCGTACAGCTCCCAGATCGCCCATAACGGGGTGACGCTGGTGCTGATGTTCTTCAATCTTGTATTTGGCGAGCTGGTGCCAAAGCGGATCGCACTGCAGAAGGCGGAAGCGTTCAGCATGCTGACGGTGATGCCGATCCACTACATCTCGATCATCCTTTCGCCGTTTATCAAGCTGCTTTCCGTATCCACCAAGCTGGTGCTCCGGATCCTGCACATGAAGACGGAGGCCCAGGAAGAAGCGGTTACAGAGGAAGAGATCAAGGCGCTCCTGAAGATGGGAAATGAGAGTGGTGCTTTTGATGATGATGAACGGGAGATGATCGATTCCGTATTCGCATTCGATGACAGGACTGCCAGAGAGATCATGGTGCCGCGGCGGGATGTGGTGACCATTGATATCGAAGAGCCGTTTGAGGAGATCATTGATGAGATCCTGGAGACGAGACACAACAGGATTCCGGTCTACGAGGAAAATATAGACAATATTATCGGTGTGCTGCATGTAAAGGATGTGATGATCGAGCTGCGCAAGAACAGTCCGGAGCAGCTGGACATCCGGAAAATGCTGCGTGAACCGTATTTCGTGCCTGAGACGAAGGAGGCGGACGAGCTGTTCCGCACCATGCAGGCAGAACGCCGCCACATGGCCATCCTGGTGGATGAGTATGGCGGATTTTCGGGCATTGTTACCATTGAAGACCTTGTTGAGGAGATCATGGGCGATATCAATGAAGAATATGAGGAAGTCGTACCTGAGATCGAAGCTGTCAGCGAGGATGAATACCGGCTGGACGGCGGCATCCTGATCGACGACGTCAATGAAGAACTTGGCCTGAAGCTGGAGACGGAAAACTATGATACGCTTTCCGGATTCCTGATCGAGAAGCTGGGGCATATCCCGGCGAAGGATGACAGGGATGTGGTCGAAGAGGACAATCTTATCTTTACGGTTGAAGAGGTGAAAGACAACCGGATTTCCCGGGTCAACCTGAAGATCATGCCAAGGGAAGAAACAGAAGAAAAAGATGAAGAAAAAGAATGAAAGGAGATGCAGCATCTATGAAGAAACTGTCGATTGAGGAAGAGCTGAAGAATAATTCTTATCCCGGAAGAGGGATCATCATCGGCAAGACGCCGGATGGGAAGAAAGCTGTCACAGCTTATTTCATCATGGGCCGCAGTGAGAACAGCCGGAACCGTATTTTTGTGGAGGATGGCGAAGGCATCCGCACACAGGCGTTCGATCCTTCGAAACTGGTGGATCCGAGCCTGATCATCTATGCGCCGGTGCGTGTGCTGGGCAACAAGACTATTGTGACCAACGGCGACCAGACGGATACGATCTATGAAGGGATGGACAAGCAGCTTACATTTGAGCAGTCTCTTCGGACAAGGGAGTTCGAGCCGGACGGGCCGAACTATACGCCGCGCATCTCCGGCATCATGCACATTGAGAACGGGACATACAATTATGCCATGTCCATCCTCAAGAGCAATAACGGCAGACCGGACGGCTGCTGCAGATACACATTCGCATATGAGAATCCGGCGGCGGGTGAAGGACATTTCATCCACACCTATATGTGCGACGGCGACCCGCTCCCGAGTTTCGAGGGCGAGCCGAAGCTGATCGGCGTGCCGGACGATATGGAGGCGTTTACGGAGCTGCTCTGGAACAGCCTCAATGAAGAAAACAAGGTTTCGCTTTTTGTCCGCTATATTGATATTGAAACGGGAAAATACGAGACAAAGATCGTGAACAAGAATCAGTAAATAATAAAGGAGCGGATAGAAATGAAAGAACTGGAACTGAAATACGGATGCAACCCGAACCAGAAACCGTCAAAGATCTACATGAGCGACGGAAGTGATCTCCCGATCACGGTGCTGTGCGGACGCCCGGGCTATATTAATTTCCTGGATGCGTTCAACGGCTGGCAGCTGGTGTCTGAACTGAAGAAGGCGACAGGCCTTCCGGCAGCTACGTCATTCAAGCATGTGTCTCCGGCCGGAGCGGCGGTAGGACTTCCGCTGTCAGAGACGCTGGCTAAGATCTACTGGGTGGACGACCTGGGTGAGCTTTCACCGCTTGCAAGCGCCTATGCGAGAGCGAGGGGGGCGGACCGCATGTCTTCATTCGGCGATTTTATCGCGCTGTCTGACGTCTGCGACGTGGACACGGCGAGACTGATCAAGAGAGAGGTGTCTGACGGTGTGATCGCGCCGGGCTATGAGCCGGAGGCGCTGGAGATCCTTAAACAGAAGAAAAAAGGAAACTACAATGTGATCCAGATCGATCCGGATTATGTGCCGGCGGCGCTGGAGCACAAAGAAGTATACGGCATTACATTTGAACAGGGAAGAAATGAGCTCAATATCGACAAGGATTTCTTCTCCAATGTAGTGACGGAGAATAAAGAACTGACAGACGCGGCGAAGATGGATCTGGCGATCGCCATGATCACGCTGAAATATACCCAGTCCAATTCTGTCTGCTATGTAAAAGACGGACAGGCGATCGGCATCGGCGCGGGGCAGCAGTCCCGTATCCACTGCACCCGCCTTGCCGGACAGAAGGCAGATAACTGGTGGCTCAGACAGTGCCCGAAGGTGATGGCGCTTCCGTTCAAGGAAGGCATCAAACGCGCGGACCGCGACAATGCCATCGATCTGTATATCGGCGAAGAGTATATGGACGTGCTTGCGGACGGCGCGTGGGAGAATATCTTCACAGAGAAACCGGATGTATTCACGCGCGAGGAGAAGCGTGCATGGCTGGACAGGCTGACAGACGTGGCGCTGGGCTCTGATGCGTTCTTCCCGTTTGGCGACAATATCGAGCGCGCGCATAAGAGCGGCGTAAAATATATCGCGCAGCCGGGCGGTTCGGTCCGTGATGACAACGTGATCGAGACGTGCAACAAGTACGGCATGGTCATGGCATTTACAGGGATCCGTCTGTTCCATCACTAGGAGGAGGTGCCGTATGGTACTGGAGACGAGAAGTCCTGAAGAAACATTTAACGTAGGAAAAAGATTAGGAGAACAAGCGATTCCCGGGCAGGTATTTACCCTGACCGGGGATCTTGGCGTGGGGAAAACTGTTTTCACCCAGGGGCTGGCAAAGGGCCTTGGGATCGAGGAACCGGTAAACAGCCCCACATTTACGATCGTGCAGGTGTATGAGGAAGGCAGGCTTCCGTTCTATCATTTTGACGTATACCGGATCGGTGACGTGGAAGAGATGGATGAAGTCGGGTTTGAGGATTATGTCATGGGAGACGGCGTGTCTCTGATCGAGTGGGCAAACCTGATCGAAGAGATACTTCCGGAGAAACGGACGGACATCCTGATCGAAAAGGATCTGACGCAGGGGTTTGACTACCGGCGGATCACGGTCAGGGAGATCGGATAAGGAGACGAGGCGTATTATGAGAGTACTGGCGATAGACAGCTCAGGGCTGACGGCCACAGTGGCGGTCGTTGAGGACGACCAGACGATCGCGGAATATACGACAAATTACAAAAAGACACATTCACAGACGCTGCTCCCGATGATCGATGAGATGGTGAAAATGGTCGATGCAGACCTGTCTTCCATCGATGCCATCGCAGTGTCCGGCGGGCCGGGCTCTTTTACGGGGCTCCGCATCGGCACGGCTACGGCGAAGGGCCTGGGCCTGGCACTTGATAAGCCGCTGATCCACGTGCCGACTGTAGAGGCGATGGCTTACAGCATGTACGGGTGTGAGGATATCATCTGTCCGATCATGGATGCGAGGAGGAAACAGGTATATACCGGGCTCTATTCATTTTCGAGAAGGAAAAGCGAAGAGGCCGGTATGTATGATGAACCGGCTTTTCAGATCCTGCGCACGCAGATGGCTGTTTCGGTGGAAGACCTGATCCGGCATCTGAATATCTACCGCCGGCGCGTCGTGTTTCTCGGGGATGGCGTCCCTGTCTGCAAAGAGATGCTTGCGGAAGGGCTGAAAGTCCCGTACTGGTTCGCGCCTTCCTTTATGAACCGTCAGAGGGCTGCGGCGGTCGGGGCCCTTGGCATACGGTATTATGAAGCGGGGCGGTATGAGACTGCAGCAGAGTTCCGCCCGGACTATCTGCGCAGGTCCCAGGCAGAGCGCGAGCGTGCGGAGCGGGAGAAGAATGCAGTTCCGCAGGTGCGGCGGATGACGAAAGAAGACGGAGCGGCCGTGGCGGAGATGGAACACCAGCTTTTCCCGGATGCGTGGAGCGAGAAATCTGTTCTTGAAACGCTGGAACAGCCGAACAGCATCTGTCTGATCGTGGAAAAAGCGGGAAGGACCGCGGGGTATCTTCTGGCATATAAAGCGGCGGACGAGGCGGAGATCGCGCGGATCGCAGTGATGAAGGAATTTCAGAGACAGGGGGCAGCCCGTGCGCTCCTTGCTGAATTGGAAGCGATATGCGGTTCGGATGGGATAAATAGGATCCTTCTGGATGTCCGCTCCGGCAATGCGGCCGCAAGGAGTCTGTATGAAAGCGCAGGATTTAAAGAGGACGGGATCCGCCAGCGGTTCTATGAGGATCCGGTGGAAGACGCGGTTCTTATGAGCAGGGATCTGCCAGCAGTTCCCACTGTAAATCGTGCGGAGAATTCGATATAATTCAGGCGTAGTGAAGATTAAAAACTGTAAAGACACAGGAGGAGATCATATGCGCCGGTATAAGATGAAAGAGACAGAAGAGATCAGCGGGATCATCTGCAATCAATGCGGAAAAGAGATCAGGGTCGTAAACGGCAGGCCGGAAGAAGAGGTTCTCAGCGTGGATCACAGATGGGGATACTTTTCGGATAAGGACGGCGAGCGGCACAGCTTTGATCTGTGTGAATCCTGCTATGATAAACTGCTTGCTTCGTTCAAGATTCCTGCCGATGTGCAGGACTAGATGGAGGATATAGATGTTAGACGTTTGTTTGCTCGGGTGCGGCGGCATGATGCCGCTGCCTTACCGGTACCTCACAGCGCTGATGACGCGTTACAACGGCAGCAGCCTGCTGATCGACTGCGGTGAGGGCACCCAGATCGCGGTAAAAGAAAAAGGGTGGAGCTTCAAGCCGATCGATGTGATCTGCTTTACCCACTATCATGGTGATCATATCAGCGGACTTCCGGGCCTGCTCCTTACGATGGGAAATGCGGACCGGACGGAACCCCTGACGCTGATCGGGCCCAGAGGGCTGGAACGTGTGGTGGGCTGTCTTCGCGTGATCGCGCCTGAGCTCCCGTTCCAGATTATTTTTAAAGAGATCCAGGGGCCGGAGCAGACATTCGAAATGAACGGCTACCGCCTCCGGGCGTTCCGCGTCAACCACAATGTGCTCTGTTACGGGTACACGATGGAGATCGACCGGGCCGGAAAGTTTGACGCGTCCCGGGCAAAGGCGCAGGACATCCCGCTCCCTTACTGGAGCAGGCTCCAGAATGGAGAGACGATCGAGGAAGGCGGCCGGATCTATACGCCGGACATGGTCCTGGGACCGGCGAGGAAAGGGATCAAGCTGACTTATACCACGGATACGCGCCCGACCGCGTCTATCCGGGAAAATGCAGAAGGCTCAGATCTGTTTATCTGTGAGGGAATGTATGGCGAGAAAGACAAGGCGGCAAAAGCATCCGAATATAAACATATGACATTTTACGAGGCGGCGGCCCTTGCGCGTGACGCACATGTGCGCGAAATGTGGCTGACCCATTACAGTCCGTCTCTTACCAGGCCGGAACCATATATGGATGAGGTGCGGAAGATATTTCCGGCTGCAAAGGCCGGAAAAGACGGAATGTCGGTGGAACTGATGTTTGAAGACGGAGAGGCATAAGAATGAAAGAAATCAGAGATCTGAATATCCTTGCGATCGAGAGTTCCTGCGATGAAACGGCAGCTGCGGTTGTCCATAACGGAAGGGAAGTCCTGTCTAATGTCATCTCTTCGCAGATCGATCTGCATAAGCTGTATGGCGGCGTGGTGCCGGAGATCGCATCAAGGAAGCATATTGAAAAGATCAATCAGGTTATAGAAGAAGCGCTGAAGGAGGCGGGCGTGACGCTGGATGATATCGATGCCGTGGGCGTGACTTACGGGCCGGGGCTTGTCGGCGCGCTGCTGGTCGGAGTTGCGGAGGCAAAGGCGATCGCATTTGCGCGGAATCTTCCGCTGGTCGGCGTGCACCATATCGAGGGGCATATTTCCGCAAACTATATCGAACACCCGGATCTGGAACCGCCGTTTCTCTGTCTTGTGGCGTCCGGCGGACATACCCATCTGGTGTGCGTGAAAGAATACGGCAAATATGAGATCCTCGGACGCACGCGGGATGATGCGGCGGGAGAAGCTTATGACAAAGTAGCGCGTGCCATCGGTCTGGGATACCCGGGCGGTCCGAAGATCGACCGGATCGCGAAAGAAGGGAATCCAGATGCGGTAAAATTCCCGAAAGCACATATCGACGGAGCGGAGTATGATTTCAGCTTCAGCGGCCTGAAATCCGCAGTGCTCAATTATATCAACGGCTGCAGGATGAAAGGGGAAAGCTTCGATCCTGCCGACATCGCCGCTTCATTCCAGAAAGCGGTGGTGGAAGTGCTGGTGGAGAATTCGATGAAGGCAGTGGATGATTACGGCATGTACAAGTTCGCCATTGCCGGCGGCGTGGCGTCAAACAGTGCGCTCCGGGCGGCGATGAAGCAGGCCTGCGAGGAAAAAGGCGTGAAATTCTACCATCCGTCTCCGATCTACTGTACGGACAATGCGGCGATGATTGGTGCGGCTGCGTTTTATGAATATCTTGCCGGGACAAGGAACGGATGGGATCTCAATGCGGTCCCGAACCTGAAGCTGGGAGAAAGATAATGGCGAAAACATACTGTACCGCGATCGTGCTTGCGGCAGGCAGCGGAAAGCGGATGGGGACAAAAGTACATAAACAGTATCTGCTCATGGGTGGAAAGCCGGTGCTTTATTACCCCCTGCATACATTTCAGGAATCGGTCCTGATCGATGAGGTCATCCTTGTGTGCGGCAGCGGCGAGGAAGAGTACTGCCGCCGTGAGATCGTGGAGAAGTACGGCCTGACAAAAGTCGCGAAGATCATTCCCGGAGGCGCGGAACGCTTCAATTCGGTCTGGAACGGCCTGAAGGAAACAAACGACGGCTATGTCTATATTCATGACGGGGCCCGCCCCTTTGTTGATGGGGAGATGATCGCCCGCGCCTATGAATGTGTATCCGCATGTCATGCATGCGTGGCTGGAATGCCGTCGAAAGATACGGTAAAGATCGCTGATGAAACGCAGACGGTACAGCAGACACCGGACCGCAGCAGCGTCTGGATCGTGCAGACCCCACAGGTGTTCGACACAGAACTGATCCGGAAGGCATATGGTATGCTTATGGAGGAGAAGGTCATAAATGTAACCGATGATGCGATGGTCGCAGAGCAGATGCTCGGCTGTTCCGTGAAGCTCTTTCCCGGCTCCTATGAGAACATTAAGATCACGACGCCGGAAGATCTTGAAATTGCCGAGGTTTTTTTAAAAAGAAAGTCTTGACACGGTTTTTGCAGGTGTGATAGAATAGTCCACGTCGCATATAGAAAAGATAATCGTGACAGCGTACTTGGAGAGGTATCGAAGTGGTCATAACGAGGCGGTCTTGAAAACCGTTTGTCCGAAAGGGCGCGTGGGTTCGAATCCCACCCTCTCCGCTGTGGAGAAGTACCCAAGCTGGCCGAAGGGGCTCCCCTGGAAAGGGAGTAGGTCGTTAATAGCGGCGCGAGGGTTCAAATCCCTCCTTCTCCGTTTGATATTATCCTGAAAAACTACTGGAGAGATCCCGGTAGTTTTTTATATCCCATCAGGATTTTGAAGGGCTGACCTGTCGAATCCTGGGGTAAAGGATAAGAAAATTGTAGGATAATATCATGTAAAAATACCAGATATAGTACTTGCTGGAAACCGGCAAAAAAAGTTGAAAAAACTTGTAAAAAACGGTTGACAGATGGTAGAAATAAATGGTACTATATCTAAGCTGACCCGTTGAGGGCAGCAAAAAAGTAAAAAAAGTTCTTGACAAACGAAATGAGCTTTGATAAACTATTAAAGCTGTCGCTTAAGAGAGAACGACAGGAACCTTGATAACTGAACAATAGACAACAACCCTTGAAAATTTCTTTGAAGAGAAATATTCTAAG
>CALWDN010000075.1 GCA_944376685.1 uncultured Mediterraneibacter sp.
CGTCGGAGCCGCCCTTGCGGGCCGGATCGTGAAGAAGTTTAAAGAAGACACGTTCCGCATCATCGAGGAAGAACCGGAGCGGCTGGCGGAGATCAAGGGCATAAGTGAGCGCAAGGCGCGGGAGATCGCAGTGCAGGTGGCGGAAAAACGGGATATGAGAAGCGCGATGATCTATCTGCAGAAATACGGGATATCCACAAAGCTTGCGGCAAAGATCTACCAGCATTACGGTATGCGTGTATACAAAGTGCTGGAAGAGAATCCGTACCAGCTGGCGGACAATATCGAAGGCGTGGGATTCCGCACGGCGGATGAGATCGCGGCGCGGATCGGCATCCATACGGATTCGGACTACCGCATCCGCAGCGGGCTTTTCTATACGCTGCAGCAGGCCGCGGGTGAGGGGCACGTATACCTGCCGGAAGAGGTCCTCGCCCGGCGGGCCGGCAGCCTCCTTGGCGTGGAGGTCCGGGATGTGGAGAAGTATATCCTTGACCTGTGCATGGAGAAGAAAACAGTCCTGAAAGAAGCGGACGGGGAGAAACGGGTCTATCCCGCACATTTCTACTATCTGGAGCTGAATACGGCGAAAATGCTCCATGACCTGGACATTGACTGCAAAGTCCCGGAAGACGTCATGGAAAAGCGGCTGCGCAGGATCGAGGAGGAAGAGCAGATCGAACTGGACGCCATGCAGCACCGGGCGGTGATCGAGTCGATCCGCCACGGGCTGTTCATCCTGACGGGAGGCCCCGGGACGGGCAAGACGACGACCATCAATACGATGATCCGGTTCTTTGACCGGGAGGGCATGTCGATCCTCCTCGCCGCGCCGACCGGCCGCGCCGCCAAGCGGATGACCGAGGCCACCGGCTGGGAGGCGCAGACGATCCACCGGCTTCTGGAGGTCAATGTCAATCCGGAATCCGGGGAAGGGGAAGGCGGGTTCTTAAGGAACCGGCAGAACCCGCTGGAGACGGATGTGCTCATCATCGATGAGATGTCCATGGTGGACCTGCCGCTGATGCACGCGCTGCTCCAGGCCCTTGTGCCAGGGACCAGGCTCGTGCTCGTGGGGGACGTGGACCAGCTGCCCTCTGTGGGGCCCGGAAGCGTGCTGAAGGACATTATCGCGTCGGAACAGTTCTCCGTGGTAACCCTGACCCGGATCTTCCGCCAGGCCGGGCAGAGCGACATCGTCGTGAACGCCCACCGGATCAATGCCGGCGAGCCGGTCGTCCTGGACAACCAGAGCCGCGACTTCTTCTTCCTGCGGCGGACCGATGCAGATACCATTATCGGCATCATGATCATGCTCATCCAGAAGAAGCTGCCCGGATATGTGGGGGCGAAACCGAGCGAGATCCAGGTGATGACGCCCACGCGGAAAGGGAATCTCGGGGTGGAACGGCTCAATGTGGTCCTGCAGCGGTATCTGAACCCGCCGGATCCCGGGAAAAAGAATGAGGCCGAGATCGACGGACGGCTCTTCCGCGAAGGCGACAAGGTCATGCAGATCAAAAACAATTATCAGCTGGAATGGGAAGTGACGACCCGGTTCGGCCTGGCGGTTGACAGCGGCGCCGGGATCTTCAACGGCGATACGGGCGTGATCACCGGGATCAATACATATACAGAAACCATCGAAGTGGAGTTTGACGAAGGGCGGAAGGTGAAATACGCCTACGACATGACGGAAGAACTGGAGCTGGCCTATGCCATCACCGTCCACAAGTCCCAGGGAAGCGAGTATCCGGCCGTGATCATCCCGCTCCTGCCGGGGCCCAGGCTCCTCTACAACCGGAACTTATTGTACACAGCGGTCACCAGGGCGCGGAAGTGCCTGACTATCATCGGGAGTGATGCGGTATTTCAGGAAATGATACAAAACAAAAACGAACAGGAGCGCTACACCAGCCTGGCGGAGCGGATCCGGGAATTCGGGAGCGCCTCCTGAATCTTTTGTATCCCCCGGTCTGCCCTCTGTGCGGGCGGATCTCGCCCGGGGGCATCTGCCCGTCCTGCAGGGAAAAGACGGTCCCTGCCGCGGACGGGGCGTTCTGCATGCACTGCGGGAAGCCCCTTGCGGACGAGGCGGCGGAATACTGCCCGGACTGCAGAAAGCAGATGGAAGGCGGCGGCTCCTGCCTTGACCAGGGGCGGAGCCTGTGGCTTCACAGGGAGCCGGTGGCCGGCGCCCTGTACCGGTTTAAATACCACAACAGAAGACGCTGGGGGCGGCTGTTTGCGAAGGAGCTCGCGAACAGCTATGCCTGCCAGGTCAGGAGATGGCAGACGGATGTGGTCATTCCCGTCCCGCTCCATCCGTCCAGGCGCAGGAAGCGGGGCTTTAACCAGGCCGAGATCCTGGCGCGGGAGCTGGGGGCGCGGTGCGGCGTCCCGGTGCGCACGGACGTGCTTTTCAGGATCCGAAGGACCACGCCCCAGAAGGCGCTGGGGCGGGCGGACAGGATGCAGAACCTGAAGGGGGCCTTCGGGGTATCGGCGGCATGGAAGCCGTGCCGGAACGTGCTCCTGGTCGACGACATTTATACCACAGGGGCGACGCTGGAACACGCGGCAAAAGTACTCCGCAAAGCCGGCGTCCAAAATGTCCGCTTTTTGACTATAAGCATTGGACAAGGCATCTGAGTATATGGTATACTAAAACATAATGAGCTGAAATAGGAGATAGTGTACAGTTATGTTAGATAAGAGAAAGATCCGCCTGATGACCCGCGCTGCCGTCTACGAGCGGAAGTACGGGGAAAAGGACCTTAAGATCGCAGGATACTACCAGAAAGACTACGTCAGCCTCAATGTCTGGATCACCCTGATCTGGGTGACCATCGGCTACTTCCTGACGGCGGCGCTCCTCTTTATGAGCTGCGGCGAGAGCCTGATCGAAGGGATCACGTTCCCCCGGATGGTCTTCCTGGCCGCCGTTGCCCTCGGCGTATATTTAAGCATGCTGATCATATTCGGGATCGGCGCCGGCACATATTATAAAAAGCGGCACACCGAGGCAAAGCAGAGAGTGAAAAAATACATGAGAGATCTTTCCCGCCTGGAAAAGATGGCTCACAAAAAGGAGATAAAGAAGTCATGAGTACGTTACTGGTATGGAGAGAAAAACTGCAGAATATATACGCAAGATATTCCGCATACATATTAAAGGCGTTGCAGTTCCTGACCGCGCTTGTGGTATTCGGCCTGATCAATTCCAATATCGGGTTCATGGAGCAGGCTTCGTCGATCGTCTGCACGGTCGGCCTGGCGGCTGTCTGTACATTTTTCCCGGTCACGGTCACCGTCCTGGCGGCGACTCTGCTGATCCTGGTGCATTTTTACGCGCTGTCCCTGCCCATCGCTCTTGTGGCGGCCGTGGTCTTTATGCTGATGTATATCTTCTATTTCCGTTTTACGCCGAAGAAAGCATGGGTCGTCCTGCTGGCGGCAGCGGCGTTCGGCCTGAAGCTCCCGTTCGTCATCCCGGTCGCTTTCGGGCTGATGGGCGTCCCGGTGTGGATCGTCCCGGCGGCATTCGGGATTATGGCGTATTACATGACGGATTATGTGAAAGACTCCGCCTCTGCGCTCCGCAGTGCGGACGCGGAGAGCATGGCTGACAGCCTGATGAGTTTTACAAAGCAGCTGTTTGTCAATAAAGAAATGTGGCTGATGATCATCGCGGTCGTGGTGGGCATCCTGGTCGTCCACCTGGTGCGCACCCGGTCCGTGGACCACGCATGGAAGATCGCTTCGGCGGCCGGCGCGGTCACAAGCGTCGTCATCGCTGCGGCGGGAAGCATGGCCCTGGGCGTGGGCGTATCGTTCCCGGTCATCGTACTGAGCGCCGTGCTGGGCATCGCAGTCGGGCTTGTGCTGGAATTCCTTTTCTTCTCGGTGGACTATTCCCGGACAGAGAATATCCAGTTTGAAGATGACGAATACTATTACTATGTGAAAGCCGTTCCCAAAGTCGGGGTGGCGGCTCCTGAGAAAGAAGTGAAGCGCATCACGGACGATGAGCCAAGACGCCGTCCGGGACGCAGAAAGCCCTCCGCAGACCCGGAGCTCCAGGGGGATTCCGGGAAGAGCGAGGCTGAAAAGACAGATGAGATCCTGCTTACGAGAAGCCTGGGCAAAGAACTGGGCCTCATGCAGGAAGACGACAAGACAGAGTAGAGAAACGGATCCCGGGCTGAAGACAGAAGCCGGGTGGAAAAAGGCGGTGAGACGGCATGATCGACTGGCTGAGAAATTTTATAGACAACTACACAGAAGGCATGTATTTCCCGGCCATCCAGGTTAAGGACATCATCGAGATCCTGATCCTGACCGTGATCGTTTACGAGATCATGCTGTGGATCAAGAATACGAAAGCATGGATGCTCCTCCGGGGCATCATCATGCTCGGCGTATTCATCCTTCTCGCATGGCTCTTCCAGATGCATACCATCCTGTACCTGGCGGCCCAGTCCATCAATGTGCTGGCCATCGCGGCGATCGTCGTCTTCCAGCCGGAACTGCGGCGCGCCCTGGAGAAGCTGGGTGAGAAAAACCTGCTCAGCAATATCAATCCGTTTGACAAAGGCAATGAAAATGAACGTTTCTCAGACCTGACGGCTGACAGCATCGTGAATGCGTGCTACGAGATGGGGCGTGTATATACCGGCGCGCTGATCGTTGTGGAACAGGCCATAAGGCTGAATGAATATGAGGTGACAGGCATCGAGCTCGACTGCAAGGTATCTTCGCAGGTCCTGATCAATATCTTCGAGCACAACACCCCGCTCCATGACGGGGCTGTCATCATACGCGGAGACAGGATCACATCTGCGACCTGTTATCTGCCGCTGTCCGACAATATGAGCATCAGCAAGGATCTGGGAACCCGCCACCGCGCCGCCCTGGGCATGAGCGAGGTGTGCGACGCCCTTGTGATCGTCGTCTCGGAGGAGACAGGCATGGTATCCGTGGCTATGGGCGGACGCCTGACCCGCGGCGTGAAGCGCGAGGAGCTCCGGGAGAAGCTGAGCCGGATTCAGTATAGGAACTCCGAATCCCGGAAGTTCACTATATGGAAAGGATGGCGCAGAAGATGAGGAAATACAGGCTTACGAACAATCTGGGACTGAAGATCATCGCGCTGGTCTTTTCCGCATTTTTATGGCTGATCGTTGTAAATGTGGATAACCCGGTGGGAAGGAGCACGTTCGGGGATATCCCCGTGACGGTCTTAAATGACGACATCATCAAGTCGTCAGGCGAAGTATACCAGGTGATCGGCGAGGACACGGTGAGCGTCGTGGTCACCGCCAACCGGGAGATCCGGCAGCGACTGAAAACCGAGGACATCATCGCTGTGGCAGACGTGGCGGAGATGGACACGAGCACCAACCTGATCCCGATCAAGATCATGGTCCAGGGATATGAGGACAACAGCGGTGTGTCCGCAGAAGCGATCCCCCGGAACCTGCGGATCCAGCGGGAGAAATCCGGACGCAAGGTCCTCTCGCTGACCGCCGATACGAACGGGACCATCCCCCGCGACGGATATACGCTGGGCGACCTGGAAGTGGACCCGGGCAGCGTGACCATCACCGGGCCCCAGTCGGCTCTTGATAAGATTGACCGCGCCGTGGCAAGGATAGACGTGGACGGCCTGTCGAAAGATAAAGTGGTCAGCGCCGACCTGATCCTGTATGATGCAAACGGCAATGAACTTGGCCAGACCCAGCTTGAAAATAACCTGGGTGAGGACGGACTGACCGTATCCGTAGAGATCCTGAAAGAAAAAACCGTTCCGGTGGAATTCAGCGTCACCGGCGTCCCCGCAGAGGGATACCAGTATACCGGCTGCAGCAGCGAGCCGGAAAGCATCCGGATCTGCGGGACGAGCGAAGCAGTGGAGGACGTGGACGAGATCCGCGTGCCCGCCTCCGTGATCGATATCACCGGAGCGTCCGCCCCGAAGGAGCAGGAAGTCGATATAACCCCTTATCTTCCGGAGGGGATCAGGCTGGTGGATGAAAATGCCGGCCATATCATGGTCACAGCCATGGTGGAGGAAGAAGGGACGCGGACCATCGAGATGCTGGTCAGCTCCATCCGAATCACCAACCTGGCGGAAGAGCTGGAAGTAAGCTATGAGCCGGATGCGGAGATCTCGCTCCGGTTCCGGGGCGAGCAGACGGCGCTGGACGTGCTGGACGTCAGCAACGCGGTATCAGTAGACCTGTCTGATTACACAAAGCCGGGCACTTACGAGGTGCCGGTCACGGTCAACACGCCGGACGGCATCCAGCTGATCACTGAACCGGCCGTATCGCTCATTCTGTCAGAAAAGACAGAAGATACGCCGGAACAGACGCCCGGCCAGAATGAGGAATAAACACAAGGAGTGGACATAAAAATGGTAAACGGAACCGTAAAGATCAAAAATCCCACCGGTCTCCATCTGCGGCCCGCGGGCATGTTCTGTAAGACGGCCATGCAGTTTGACTGCAAGATCACGATCCGCAAAAAGACAAGATACGAGGACGTCACGGCCAACGCGAAAAGCGTGCTCAGCGTGCTCGGCGCGTGCATTAAGAGCGGCGACGAGATCGAGATCATCTGCGAGGGCGATGATGAAGAGACGGCGCTTGGCGCGATGGTGCAGCTGGTGGAAGACGGCATCGGAGAATAGAGGAAAATACAGACAGGAGGAGAAGATCATGAGCAGAGCAACTCTTGTAGTCATGGCAGCCGGCATCGGCAGCCGGTTCGGCGGCGGGATCAAGCAGCTGGCGCCGGTAGGGCCGAACGGCGAGATCATTATGGACTATTCCATCTATGACGCGCTGGAGGCCGGGTTCGACAAGGTCGTGTTCGTCATCCGGAAAGATCTGGAGAAGGATTTTAAAGACGTGATCGGACGCCGGATCGAGCAGCAGGTGGAAGTCGCCTATGCCTATCAGGAGCTGGATGACCTTCCGGAAAAATACAGGGATAAGTTCCCCGGAAGGACGAAGCCCTGGGGGACCGGGCAGGCGATCCTGTGCTGCAGGGAGCTGGTGGATTCTCCCTTCCTGGTGATCAATGCGGACGACTATTACGGGAAGGATGCATACCGGGAAGCGTATTCCTATTTGACAAGTATGGCGGATGCTGATAAAATACAGATTTGTATGGTCAGCTTCATCCTGAAAAACACGCTGAGCGATAACGGCGGGGTTACCCGGGGGGTATGCCGCGTTGATGAAAACGACATGCTCGCAGACATTACGGAGACCCGCAATATCGGGAAAGACGGAGAGGGCGCCGTCATCCGGAACGGGGATGGAACGGAGACGAGGCTTGACGGGGAATCCCCGGTATCCATGAACATGTGGGGGCTTACCCCGGCGTTCTTCGGCATTCTTGAAAGCGGGTTTGAGGCCTTCCTTGAGGAGACAGATCCGGACGACCTGAAGGCGGAATACCTCCTGCCGACGATCATCGGGGACCTTCTTGAAAGAGGGGATGTGCAGGTCAGAGTGCTCCGGTCCCGCGACCAGTGGTTCGGCGTGACGTACAGAGAAGATAAAGAAGCGGTCATGGACGCAGTGAGGAACTTAGTTGATAAAGGGGTCTATCCCTCTGTGCTGTACAGAGACAGATAGGAAGTAAAGGGATTAACAGACAATGGCGAAACGACGCAGAACGGCGGACACCGCCGGAATGATGAGTAAAAAAGGCGGATATTCAAAACGGGCCGGCAGAAACCGCCTGGGAAGCTTCTTCCTGGGGCTGCAGGCGGTCGTCAGCATCATCCTGATGATCGTACTCCTGATGCTGAATATGCTGCCTTTAAAATATCTGGCGATGGCGGCGCTGATCCTGTTCTTCCTGTGGTGTATCACATTTACATCCCAGGCGGCAAGGAGAAAGCGGGGGACGACAGGCAAGGTATACAGCCTCCTGGTCACCTGTGTGCTCCTGGCGGGAACGTATTACCTGGCGGAGACGAATAACATGATCGCATCCATAACCGGCGGGAACACCCGCGTGGATAAGATGGCGGTGGCGGTCATGGCGGACAACTCCGCGGAGACGATCGAGGACGCCATGGACTATAACTTTGGCGTGCAGTTCCAGCAGGGCGGCGACAACATCCAGACCGCTGTGACCAACCTGCAGGAAGAGCTGGGGACAGATCTCACCGTGACCGAGTGCGAGTCCGTCCAGGACCAGGCTGCGCAGCTCTTTGCCGGCAATGTGGAAGCGATCATTTACAATGAGGCGTATACGGACCTGATGGATGAGGCGGTGGAGGGATTCTCCGAAAATACGCGCATCATCTATGAGATGGACATCAAGACAGAACTCAACCTGGGCGGGGGCGGAAGCGATGATTCGCTGACAAAAGAGCCCTTTACCGTATATATCAGCGGAATCGATACATATGGTGAAGTGTCAGAGACGAGCCGGAGCGATGTGAATATCATCGCAGTAGTCAACCCGACCACACACCAGATTCTGCTGGTTACGACGCCGAGGGATTCTTATGTGCCGCTGTATGGTCCGGATGTAGACCAGGGGGCAATGGATAAGCTGACCCATGCGGGCGTCTACGGTATCGAAACGTCTATGGAAACGCTGGGCGCACTGTATGAGACGGATATTAATTATTATGTAAGGCTGAATTTCACTTCGCTCATAGATATCGTGGATATCCTGGGCGGTGTGGATGTATATTCTGAGTATGATTTCACGACGGGTCCAGAGGCTGGATGTGTTGTAGAAGTCCATGAAGGAATTAATCATTTCAACGGAGAACAGGCGCTGGCATTCAGCCGGGAACGCCACAATCTGGATGACGGAGACAACCAGCGCGGAAAGAATCAACAGGCTGTAATTACTGGATTATTAAAGAAAGTTATTTCGCCGACGATGCTTCTTCGGGCGGGAAGTATCATGAACCAGGTAAGTAAGGATGTCGAGATGAATGTTACGCAGGATCAATTGAGTGCGTTGATCAGAAATCAGCTTAGTACTAATGCAAAGTGGACAATTCAGTCAGTAGCGCTCACGGGTGAAGGCGGGAGAGATTATTGTTATTCGGCATCGGATCAGTTGCTGTATGTATATTATCCGGATGATACGGAACTTGCCAATATAATTAATTTAACAAATGTAGTAGAAGAAGGCGATACACTTACAGGAGGAGAAGCATTGAATTAATTTATAGTGCTTAATTTATAGATAGATTGTTGTAAAGTGTTTTAGTTCAAGAAATATTATTACAAAGTAATATATTAAGCTATATGAATTATGTCATAGAGGAGAAAAATGTGATTTATGTAAATTTAAGAGGTGGGTTAGGTAATCAATTGTTTCAGTATGCATCAGCAAGAAGTTTTGCGTTAGATAATGATGAAGAATTGTGTATAGATATGAGTGGGATAACTAATAAAAATCACAATGTTTATTCGCTGGATAAATTTAATATTGATGCAGAGATGGTGAATATATGCCATATATGGCAAAAAAAGTATCCAGAGTATTTTCGTCCTTGACTTATAGAATAGGGAAAAAATTTGGCTATGAAAAAAGCTACAAATTTGATGTGTTTTTCTCCCCGATTCTTAATTTAATCGGTATATATAATATTGAAAACGGATATATGAAATTCAGAAGATCCATAACAAAGAATAAATACATAAATGGATATTTGCAATCTGAAAAATATTTTATATCTAATATTGATAGACTTAAAAGAGAACTAACACTAAAAGATGAACTGACGGGAATAAATGCCAGGTTTTCTAGCATTATGAAGTTTCAAAACTCTGTGTGTGTACACATAAGACGAGGAGATTTTGTAGATGTGGGAGGAATTGTCTGTTCAAAAGAGTATTACATTGGCGCTGTAAAATATATGGCAGAAAAACTGGAAAATGCAGTTTTTTATTTTTTTTCAAATGATATTCAATGGGTAAAAAAGAATATATTATTTCCTGTGGAAGTAACTTTTATTGATGAAAATAATCCCAATTATGTGGAATTAATATTAATGGCATCTTGTAATCATTTTATTATTTCCAATAGTACATTTAGCTGGTGGGCACAATTCTTATCAGGTAATAAAGAGAAATTAGTGATTGCTCCGGATAGATGGTTTGTAGATGGGCAAAGAGAAGATATATATCAAAAGGGATGGCTTATTATGAATAAAACGGGGGAATTTGTTTTAAGAAAGTGATATTTAAATGGCTTTTGTTATATCTATGCATAGAAAGTATTAACCACAGCCAAGTTGCCATCAGCTTGGCTGTGGTTCTCTGTTAAAGAGGATCTAACATTTCTTTAGTTTAATCAAGCAATAATTCACACTCCCACACATCTACGCCGCTGTCCTGAAACACTTTGTGAAGATGTTCGTGTAATTCTTCTTTTGATATGCCTTTCTTTAGGATTACTTGGATGAATCCACCGCCTGATAGTGTCAATAGTTTTTCGCAAAATCAGAACCTAGCCGTTTAGCAGCCGGTAGTCAGCCGGCTATGATATCAGA
>CALWDN010000076.1 GCA_944376685.1 uncultured Mediterraneibacter sp.
TATTTCTTGAAGTTCTTAACGAATCTTGCAGCCAGGTCATCTGCTTTAGCCTCCCACTCGGAAGCGTCTGCATATGTGTCTCTCGGGTCAAGGATCGCCGGATCAACTCCCGGAAGCTCTGTCGGAACTTCAAAGTTGAAGTGCGGGATCGTCTTTGTCGGTGCGTCAAGGATCGCTCCGCTTAAGATCGCATCGATGATACCACGTGTATCTTTGATGGAGATACGTTTTCCTGTTCCGTTCCATCCTGTATTTACAAGGTATGCTTTTGCTCCGCTCTCTTTCATTCTCTTAACGAGCTCCTCAGCATATTTTGTCGGATGAAGCTCAAGGAATGCCTGTCCGAAGCATGCGGAGAATGTCGGTGTCGGCTCTGTGATGCCGCGCTCTGTACCGGCAAGTTTTGCTGTGAAGCCTGACAGGAAGTAGTACTCTGTCTGCTCCGGTGTAAGTACGGATACCGGCGGAAGTACACCGAACGCATCAGCTGACAGGAAGATCACGTTCTTCGCTGCCGGAGCTGCGGATACCGGACGAACGATCTTCTCGATGTGGTCGATCGGGTAGGATACACGTGTATTCTCTGTCACGCTCTTATCTGTAAAGTCGATCTTTCCTTCTGCGTCAAGTGTTACGTTCTCAAGAAGCGCGTTTCTCTTGATCGCGTTGTAGATATCCGGCTCGGACTCTTTATCGAGGTCGATAACCTTCGCGTAGCATCCACCTTCAAAGTTGAAGATGCCGTTGTCATCCCAGCCGTGCTCGTCATCACCGATGAGGAGTCTCTTCGGGTCTGTGGAAAGGGTCGTCTTGCCTGTTCCGGAAAGTCCAAAGAAGATTGCTGTATTCTCGCCGTTCATGTCTGTGTTTGCTGAGCAGTGCATGGAAGCGATGCCCTTGAGCGGCAGATAGTAGTTCATCATGGAGAACATACCCTTCTTCATCTCTCCGCCGTACCATGTGTTCGCGATCACCTGCTCGCGGCTTGTGATGTTGAACATAACTGCTGTCTCAGATCTCAGGCCAAGCTCTTTGTAGTTCTCTACTTTTGCCTTGGAAGCATTGTAAACAACGAAGTCCGGTACGAAGTTCTCAAGTTCTTCCGCTGTCGGACGGATGAACATATTTGTTACGAAGTGTGCCTGCCATGCAACTTCCACGATGAAACGGATCGCCATACGTGTGTCTTTGTTAGCGCCGCAGAAAGCGTCAACAACGAACAGTCTCTTATTGGAGAGTGTTTTGATCGCAAGGTCCTTTACAGAATCCCATGCTTCTTTTGTTGCAGGATGGTTGTCGTTCGGATATTCCTCAGTTGTCCACCATACAGTGTCCTTGGAATTCTCATCCATAACGATATATTTATCTTTCGGTGAACGACCGGTGTAGATACCTGTCATAACGTTGACCGCACCGAGTTCACTTTCCTGGCCTTTGTCAAAACCTTCAAGGTTCGGGTTAGTCTCCTCCTCGAATAACATCTCATAGGAAGGATTGTGAACGATTTCCGTAGTTCCTGTAATGCCATACTGAGTTAAATCAATATTTGCCATACCTCTTCTACCTCTCTCTTTCTATAAATCTTCTTTGGGCCTATCGCAATCCCAATTGAACTCATTATACATAAGAACGATTGAAAAAGCAATAACAATCTTATTAATTTTTAACTTTTTTATGAAAGAATACCTGTTTTATAATTCATTTATTTTCTTGAACGCCCCGCTTATTACGGATCCAGCGCATAATAAATGCAGGATTAAAATCAAAATCCTGCATTTTAAAAATGATTAATATTTTTTTAACAAAGTTCTTCAAAACATTTCCGGCAGAAGCTCGTGCAGTGTGTATACTTTATACTCTTCTTCTGACCTGGCGCAGATGATCTCGAATGCATCAGGCGCGCAGAATTCCGCCATCACCTGACGGCAGACGCCGCACGGATAACACCAGACCGTCTCTTCTTCCCCGCCGGTGATGGCAATAGCGGTAAATTCACGCCTGCCCTCTGAAACAGCTTTAAAAAACGCTGTCCGTTCCGCGCAGTTTGTCGGCCCATACGCCCGGTTCTCGATATTGCAGCCTGTAAAAATGCTCCCGTCGCCGCACAACAGCGCCGCGCCCACCCGGAAATGCGAGTAGGGACTGTACGAATTTTCCCTTGCAGCCATCGCCTTTTTGATCAGCTCCCTGCACTGCCCTTCGGATATTCTCATCGCTCTTTGCTCCTTTGCCTGCCGGGCATCCTCAGAAATACTCCCGCTTCAGCTTTGCCGTATATACCGCGAACAGCACCAGCACAATAAAGAATACGACCATGCCCACGGTATCTGCAAGCGGCATGGGATATGCGTAGCAGTGGATCACGTCGAGCACGCCATAGGCAAGCGACACAAGCCCGAAAATGAGAAGCGCCGGCGAGGCCTTTCTGATGTATTCCTCTTTATTCTTGCATTTCTTATACATAAAATCTTTGCCGAGGAGCATGCTCGCATTGATGTCGCCGGCCGTTTTCATTTTATAAAACCAGTACAGCGCGTACACGCCGCAGGCGCAGACAATAACGCCGATAATGCCCCACATGCTGTTCATATTTTCCATATCCATCGATTTATCTCCTTACACTCCAAGAATCTCTCTGACCGCCTGCTTCATCTCTCCGGCCTCGCACTCCCTCGTATGGCGGATATCAGCGTTTCGGATCTCTTCGATCGCGTTCGGGATATCCGTGCCGGAGATGCGGCTCAGCTCATCCACCAGATCGAACTCGTCCGCGGATGCATATTTTTCATCGATCGCTGTCATAACGCTGTGGATGAATTTATACGGGCTGGCTGTCGACGCCACCAGGCACTTTCTGCCGTCGCCGCTGTTCTTACGGTACTGTGCGCACACATAAGCCGCTACAGCCGTGTGGGGATCCATCACATATCCTGTCTTTGCAAATGTATCATGGATCGCTTCTTTTGTTTCTTCTTCGGTGGCAAAACCGCCCTCGAAATCTGCCAGGCGCTCCCGCATTTCCGGCGTGATCTCATAGGCGCCCTTTTCTCTGAGCTGCGCCATCAGGCCGGCGGTCTTTTCCGCATCCTGCCCCGCGACCGTATAGATCAGGCGCTCCAGGTTGCTGGAGATCAGGATATCCATGGACGGGGAAGATGTGAGGATGAACTCACGGTTCTTATCGTATACGCCCGTGCGGAAGAAATCAAACAGCACTTTGTTTTCGTTGGATGCACAGATCAGCTTCGCGATCGGCACGCCCATCTGCTTTGCGTAATAAGCCGCCAGGATGTTGCCGAAGTTTCCGGTCGGAACCGTCACATTGATGGCTTCCCCGGATGCGATCTCTTCATTTTCCAGAAGCTTCGCATATGCATATACATAGTAGACCACCTGGGGAACGAGACGTCCGATATTGATGGAGTTTGCCGATGAGAACTGATAGCCCGCATCCGCAAGCTCTTTTTCAAACCCGGCATCTTCGAAAATCTCTTTCACGCCGCTCTGGGCATTATCAAAGTTTCCGTGGATGGCCACTACTGAAGTGTTTTCCCCTTTCTGGGTGACCATCTGCAGTTCCTGCACCCGGCTTACGCCGCCCTTCGGATAGAAGACGATAATCTTCGTCCCCGGCACATCCGCGAATCCGGCCAGGGCCGCCTTGCCCGTGTCGCCGGACGTGGCGGTCAGGATCACGATCTCATTGGTCACGTGATTCTTCTTCGCCGCCGTCGTCAGCAGATGCGGCAGGATGGAAAGCGCCATATCCTTGAATGCGATGGTCGCGCCATGGAACAGTTCCAGATGATAGGTGTCCTCCACCTTCACCAGCGGAGCGATCACTTCCGTATCAAACTTGGAATCATAGGCGCTGTCGATGCAGTGCTTCAGTTCTTCTTCCGTAAAATCCGTCAGGAACTGCTTCATGACCGCATAGGCCGTCTCCTGATAGCTCATCCCCTTAAGCTGGTCCATGGTCACGTCAAGCTTCGGGATCTGCTCCGGAACAAACAGGCCGCCGTCCGCCGCAAGTCCTTTCAGGATCGCTTCGGATGCAGTCACCGCAATGTCAGAGTTTCTTGTGCTGTTATACAGTAGATTCATCTTCTCAACCTCTTCATTTCTATCGTTTGGAAATTATAATCGCTCCGATGCCGCATACCGCCATCAGGACCGGATAGATCAGGTACGGCATCATATCAAACGGCGTCAGACCGGTAAGCGTCGCCGCCGAGAGGAGCTGCGCTCCGTATGGGATCAGGCCCTGTCCCACGGAAGTAAACATATCAAGCAGGGATGCGGACCGTTTCGGCTCCACCCCGAACTCATCACAGATCTCCTTCGCGATCGGACCGGACATCACGATGGCCACCGTATTGTTCGCTGTACAGAGATCCACCAGCAGCGCCAGCGCCGCGATGCCCGCCTGGGCGCCCCGCTTCCCGCGGATCCGGCTTTTGATCAGATCCAGGATGAACTGGATGCCGCCGTTTGCCCGGACCAGGGATACGATGCACGCTACGATGATCGAGATCACCGTGATGTCATACATAGATGTAACGCCGTCGCCCATCACCGTGAACATTTCTGAAAGAGCAATGGTCCCTGTCCATATCCCGACCACGATCGACAGGACGGTTCCCGCGATCAGCACCAGGAAAACATTGATCCCGACCAGCGCCCCGATCAGGACGACCAGGTACGGGATAACCTGGAACAGGTTATACTCGCCGCTGGCGATATCATAGCTCATATCCCTTGTGACGAACCAGAAGAAAACAATGGTGATCACCGCCGCCGGAAGGACGATCAGGAAGTTTGCCTTAAACTTATCCTTCATCTCACAGCCCTGTGTCTTGACCGCCGCGATCGTCGTATCTGAGATCATGGACAGATTATCTCCGAACATGGCGCCGCAGACAACCGCCGCGATGCAGACCGCCATCGGGAATCCCGCTTCATTGCTGACGCCCACTGCGATCGGAGCCAGCGCCGCGATCGTTCCCATGGACGTCCCCATGGATACCGAGATAAAACAGCTGATGATAAAAAGCCCCGACACGATAAAGTGGGCCGGGATCAGCGACAGTCCCAGATTAACGGTGCTGTCCACGCCTCCCGCTGCCGTGACAGCCCCGGAGAACGCGCCCGCACAGAGAAAAATGAGGCTCATGGTAATGATATTTTCCTCGCCCACGCCCTGTGCGATGATCTTTACTTTCTCGTCAAAACTTACTTTCCGGTTCTGCAGAAACGCCACAAACAGCGCGATCAGGAATGCCACGATGGCAGGCATCGCGTAAAAATCCTGAAAAATGATCCCTGCACCCAGAAAGATAACGAGGAATACACCGATCGGCAGGAGCGCCGACAGCTTCCCCTGATTCTGATTTTCCATAACTTCTTCCTTTAATAACTTTTCTCTCAGTTTTTCTTTTTATTATTCGTATAATTCACAAGCCCGCCTGCGGCGATCAGCTTCTGCATGAATTCCGGGAACGCCTGCCCCTGGTACTCCGTGCCTTTCGTGCGGTCATAAATCTTCCCGCTGTCGAAATCCACTTCCACCTCATCGCCCGCTTCGATATCCTGCGCCGCCTCCGGGCACTCGATGATCGGAAGACCGATGTTGATCGCATTCCGGTAGAAGATGCGCGCAAATGTCTCGGCAATGATGCAGCTTACGCCCGCCGTCTTCAGGCAGAGCGGGGCATGCTCTCTGGAAGAGCCGCAGCCGAAGTTCTTATTTGCAACGATCATGTCGCCCGGCTGGACCTTCTTCGCAAAATCCGGATCGATGTCCACCATGGCATGGCTTGCCAGTTCCTGCGCATCGAAGGAATTCAGATATCTTGCCGGGATGATCACGTCTGTATCCACATTGTCGCCATATTTAAAAACATGTCCTTTTGCTCTCATTACAGGTCACCCACTTTCTCAGGATTTGCGATATAACCGGCGATGGCGCTGGCTGCCGCCACCTCGGGAGACGCAAGATAGATCAGGGAATCGACATGGCCCATGCGGCCCACGAAATTGCGGTTCGTCGTGGAAACGCATTTCTCTCCTGCCGCCATAACGCCCATATGGCCGCCCATGCACGGTCCGCAGCTCGGCGTATTCACCGCGCAGCCCGCATCAACAAAGATTTCCAAAAGGCCTTCTTCAATACACTGTTTATAGATCTTCTGCGTCGCCGGAACCACCATCACGCGCACATCCGGATGAACCGTGTGGCCTTTCAGGATTGCGGCTGCCTTGCGCATATCCTCCATCCGGCCGTTGGTGCAGGATCCGATCACTACCTGGTCGATCTTGATCGGCTCCATCGCCTCCACCTCATCGATGGTCTTTGCATTGCCCGGAAGATGCGGGAATGCCACTGTCGGACGGACCTCAGACAGGTCTACCGTGATCACGTCGTCATATTTTGCATCCTCATCCGCCTCGTAGATCGTGTACGGCTTCTTCGAATGCTCCTGAATGTACGCAAGCGCCTGATCATCCACCGGGAAGATGCCGTTCTTCGCGCCCGCCTCGATCGCCATGTTCGCCATCGTAAAGCGGTCGTCCATGGACAGGTTGGCAATGCCGTCCCCTGTGAATTCCATGGATTTGTACAGCGCGCCGTCCACACCGATGAGCCCGATGATGTGGATAATGATATCCTTGCCGCTGACATATTTTGACGGTCTGCCCGTCAGCACAAACTTAATGGCGCTTGGCACTTTGAACCAGATCTCGCCGGTCGCCATACCGGTCGCCACGTCCGTCGTACCCATGCCTGTTGAAAATGCGCCCAGCGCACCGTATGTACAGGTGTGGGAATCCGCGCCGATGATGCACTCGCCGGCCGTCACCACGCCGGCCTCCGGCAGGATCGCATGCTCCACGCCGGACTTGCCCTGCTCAAAATACCAGGTCAGTCCCTGCTCCTTCGCGTACTCGCGGATCGCCTTGGAGTTCTCCGCGGATTTGATATCTTTGTTCGGTGTAAAATGATCCGGAACAAATACCACTTTATCCTTATCAAACACATGATCCGACATCTGCTTAATGATCGGCAGCGCCATCGGCCCTGTAATATCATTCGCCATGACGACATCAAGCTTCGCCTCGATCAGCTGACCCGCTTCCACGTGGTCAAGTCCAGCGTGGGCTGCCAGGATCTTCTGCGTCATAGTCATTCCCATAATGATCAGCCTCCTTTTTTACTTTTTCGCGATATATCCCTTCGCTGTCAGCGCCTCTGCGCACAGTACCGCGCCGCCTGCAGCGCCTCTTACGGTGTTGTGTGACAGGCCGATGAATTTGAAGTCATACATGCTGTCTTCTCTCAGACGTCCGATGGATACGCCCATGCCGTTCTCGTAGTCCACATCCATCGTTACCTGCGGACGGTTGTCCTCCTCCAGGTACTGGATAAACTGCTTCGGTGCGCTCGGAAGCTCTGCCTCCTGCGGGAAGCCTTTGAAGTTCACAAGCTTCTCGATGAGCTGCTCTTTCGTCGGTTTCTTCTCGAAGTTGATGAATACAGCTGCCGTATGGCCGTTGAGGACCGGCACGCGCACGCACTGGCAGGTGATCTTCGGCAGTTCAGCCTTCACGATCTGTCCGTTCTCTACTTTACCGAGCACACGCAGCGGCTCCTGCTCGCTCTTCTCTTCCTCTCCACCGATGAACGGGATGATATTTCCAACCATCTCCGGCCAGTCTTTGAATGTCTTGCCGGCTCCGGAGATTGCCTGATAGGTCGTTACCACAAGTTCTTTCGGGCCGAATTCTTTCCATGCAGCCAGGCACGGAGCATAGCTCTGGATGGAGCAGTTCGGTTTTACCGCGATGAATCCGCGGGTTGTTCCGAGACGTTTCTTCTGGTCCGGGATCACATCGAAGTGGTCTGCGTTGATCTCCGGCACGACCATCGGCACATCCGGCGTCCAGCGGTGTGCGCTGTTATTGGATACGACCGGGGTCTCGGTCTTCGCGTACTCTTCCTCGATGGCTTTGATCTCATCCTTGCTCATGTCAACTGCACTGAAAACAAAGTCAACAGTGGACGCCACATGCTCCACATCATTTACATTGAGAACCACAAGATTTTTCACAGCCTCCGGCATCGGCGTGTCCATTTTCCAGCGTCCGCCCACTGCCTCTTCATAAGTCTTGCCTGCGGAGCGGGGGCTTGCCGCCACCGTCACCACCTCAAACCACGGGTGGTTCTCCAGCAGAGAGATAAATCTCTGACCTACCATACCTGTTGCTCCCAGAATGCCTACTCTTAATTTCTGATCCATTTTTCCGATCCTTCCTTTCTTTCCTCTGTTCTTTCTAAATGTTTATTTCTTATTATAATGCATCTTCCTGTATGCAGCTTTCAGAACCATCTGCGTCTCACTCCGCCGCCAGGTACTCTTCCTCCGCCCGGATAACTTTCTCCATGGCCGCCCTGCCCGGCGCGCCGATGGTATTGCGCATCTCCACGCAGGTCTTCATACTGATGGCGTCGTAAATATCTTCCTCAAACACAGGCGAGATCGCCTTGAATTCTTCCAGGCTCATATCGTCCAGCGCGATCCCCTTATCAATACAGTAGAGAACGAGCCGTCCGACAATGCCATGGGCGTCACGAAACGGTACGCCGTGATTCACCAGATAATCCGCCGCATCCGTGGCGTTGGTAAATCCGTGCTTCGCGCTCTCCTCCATGCGCGGCGCATTGAACTTCATGGTCTTCAGCATGCCCGTGAAGAGCGCCAGACATCCCTTCGTGGTGTCAATGGCGTCGAATACAAACTCCTTATCCTCCTGCATATCCTTATTATATGCAAGGGGCAGTCCCTTCATCGTGGTCAGCATGGACATGAGCGCTCCGTATACGCGCCCCGTCTTGCCCCGTACCAGTTCCGCGATATCCGGGTTCTTCTTCTGCGGCATGATGCTGCTGCCCGTACTGTAGGCATCATCGATCTCCACGAATTTATACTCGTTTGTATTCCAGATGATCACTTCCTCGGAGAACCGGCTCAGGTGCATCATCACCGTGGACATGGCCGACAGAAGTTCGATCAGATAATCCCGGTCGGACACGGAGTCCATGCTGTTCAGCGTCGGTCCGTCAAAATCAAGCAGCTCTGCCGTATACTCGCGGTCCAGCGGATAGGTGGTCCCTGCCAGCGCGCCGGAGCCCAGCGGGCAGAGATTCATTCTCCTGTAAATATCTTTCATGCGGGAGCGGTCACGCTTAAACATCTCGAAATATGCGCCCATGTGGTGGGCCAGCGTGATCGGCTGCGCTTTCTGGAGATGGGTGAATCCCGGCATAAATGTCTCGAGATTGTCCTTCATCAGTCTGAGGAGCACTTCCAGCAGCTCCTTCAGAAGCCCGTCCAGCTCCACGATCTCATCTCTTGTATAAAGCTTCATGTCCAACGCCACCTGGTCGTTCCGGCTGCGCCCGGTGTGCAGCTTCTTGCCCGCGTCGCCGATGCGGTCGATCAGATTGGCCTCCACAAAGCTGTGGATGTCTTCATATTCTTCTGTGATCTCAAGCGTCCCGTTCTCCACGTCCGCGCGGATCCCCTCAAGACCCTTTATGATCTGCCCCTTCTCTTCCTCCGTCAGGATGCCCTGCTTTGCCAGCATCGTCACATGCGCGATGCTGCCGCGGATATCCTGTTCCCAGAATCTCCGGTCAAAAGAGATGGAAGCGTTGAAATCATATACCAGTTTGTCCGTTTCCTTGGTGAAACGGCCGCCCCATAACTGTGCCATTTTTCTTCCTCTTTTCTGTCTCTTGTGTGCGTTCCGCCCGGCGGCGGAAATAAAATACAGTCCGGCATATTCAGACTGTACTCTATATCGACTTAGTTTAACACATTAAAGCGTCATATGTCTACTTAAAAGTGCGTTTCACTCAGGCTTTTTCGAATCCCGCATGGAAAACTCGCATCCGCAGTAGTCCTGCCGGTACAGGCCGTACTCCTTTGACAGTTCGATGGAGCGCTTGTACCCGTTCTTCTTCTTGAAATCCGAAACCAGATATTCCACCCCGTATTCTTTCCCGACGCGGATGCCGATCTCATTCAGCTTCTGCGCATTTTTCAGCGGGCTGATGCTGAGCGTGGTCGTAAAATAATCAAATCCGCCTGCCGCCGCCTGCGCTGCCGCTTCCCGTAGCCGCAGTTCGTAGCACTTCATGCACCGGGCGCCGCCTTCTCTTAAGTCTTCCATCCCCGCCGCCATGTCGTAGAACTTTTCCTTATCATATCTGCCCGCCAGAAATGAAACCGGATAGCGGAACTTCATCGCCCGGATCAGATTCT
>CALWDN010000077.1 GCA_944376685.1 uncultured Mediterraneibacter sp.
TAAAAATTTGACACAAAAAAAGAAGGTTTTATGCGGCCTGCAAGTACTTTTTTAATTATTCAACTGTCAAACTCCCGAGCTAAGTTGTCGATCAGAAAGAAAACAATAAATGAAAGGTCTGACCTATCAGTATAAATGAAAGGTCAGACTTTCATTTATTGTATATCATGTACGACTTGCATTAATGAACTAATTCTTATATAATGTTACAAGTATTGAAAATGAAACGGTGTATGGTGGTGAGCAAATGAAAAAACATTTACACAAATTTGAGTCTATCTTTTGGATTTTTGTTAAAATAATTCTTTATTCTCTTTTGTTGTATGTTTTCGTGTTTATTTTGGGACGTGACAATATAGGGCTTACGCGTCTTTCAAGAACTATGGGAACTACTATACTTACTTTTGCGGCTGTGGGATTGTTGCTGATAAATGTATATGGCACTTACGATGTAGGTCGAAGGAAAAGTAAACCGATTATTTACTCTATTTCATTGGCAGTGATTTGTACAGATATCATTACTTACCTTCAGGTTATGATTATGAGAGCCAATACAGGGATACATGAGTTTGAAATCAGAGGACTGGAATTATTAGCTTTGGTAATATTTATTCAAGTTATTATTATAATTGTTTTTTCTTATGCAGGGAATGCAATTTTTTTTCTTATTCATGAACCGGAAAAATGTTGTATTATTACTTCATCACAAGAAAGTCTTGACACTATTTCATTCGCTATAAATTGTTTTCGTAAACAATATAAAATTTTAGCTATTTTAGATTTCCGTTGCAAAACTGCTGAGATTGAAAAAGAATTGGAACATGTTGATACAGTATTTATGTATGATATTCCAGCAGAAAAGCGATTGTTAATTATGAGACTTTGCTATAAGTATAAAGTGAATGTTTATTTTAATCCATATGTTGAAGATATTATGGAAGTTAATGCAAAACACTATATCTTGGATGATGTATATCTGTTTAATAAAAATATAAAATCGTTAACAATGGAACAGAGAATCATGAAACGTCTTATGGATATCGGACTTTCATTATTTTTAGGATTATTAAGTTCACCATTTTGGCTTACGGGTGCTCTGGCTGTTAAATTATATGATGGCGGTCATGTGCTTTTTAAACAGGAACGAGCTACTATTCATGGGAAAAAGTTTTATGTATATAAGCTAAGAACCATGAAAGAGCATGTTGAAAACTATTCTGCTCAGAAAGATGATGATCGTATCACAAAGCCTGGGAAGATTCTGCGCCGGCTTAGATTAGATGAATTGCCGCAATTATTAAATGTTTTAAAAGGTGATATGACATTTGTCGGTCCTCGTCCCGAAATGATAAAAAACGTTGAAAGTTATACTGAAGAACTTCCAGAATTCAGTTATAGATTACGTGTAAAAGCAGGGTTGACAGGATATGCACAGATTGCCGGGAAGTATAATACCTCACCAAGAGACAAGCTTATTATGGATATGATGTACATTGAGCAATTTAGTATACTAAGAGATATACAGCTTATACTTCAGACAGCGATTGTTTTTTTGAAAAAGGACAGTACAGAAGCATTTGGTCAAAAAAAGGATACAGGTTATCGTTTTGTTCCGGCTATAGACGAAGATCAATAATATTGTTTTTATAGAAAAGCTTGCAGCTTTATTATAAGGTGAATATTATGCCAAGAAAAAAGAGAAATATACGGCGCCGATTAAGAAAAAGAAAAGGAAACTGGTTTACGCGGATGAAAATGTGGCAACGGGTACTGCTTTGTCTCGTTGCAGTGGTCATATGTACTATTTTTACAGCGGTAGCATATGTCTATGCTAAATGGAGCAAGATAGATACTCAAGAGATTAAAGCAGAGGATTTGATCATTAATCAGGAAGTTCAGGTACAGAAGAATGAAGAGGTTGATCTTGGAGAAGGTTTTAAAAATGTTGCACTTTTCGGTGTGGATTCCCGAGACGGTAATCTTGGGAAAGGTAACCGTACGGATTGTATCATTGTGGCCAGCCTGAATAATGAAACCAAAGAGATAAAAATGGTTTCTGTATACCGTGATACATTACTGGATCTCTCGGAAGGCACATATCAGAAATGTAATGCTGCATATAGCTATGGCGGCCCGATTACTGCTATCAATATGCTGAATATGAATCTTGATTTGGATATTGAAGATTATGTGACAGTTGATTTTGGCGCTATTGCCGATGCGATTGATCTTTTGGGCGGTGTTGAGATTGATATTAAACCGGAAGAAGTTAATCCGATCAATAAGTATATACCGGAAACGGCAAACTCTGCCGGAAAAGCGGCAAATTATGTTTCTGGGCCGGGACTACAGACTCTGGATGGAATCCAAGCAACTACATTTGCCCGCATCCGTTCCACGGCGGGCGGGGATTTTACCCGTACAGAACGCCAGAGGATCGTTATAGAAAAGATGTTTGAAAAAGCTATGACAGCGGATCTTGGCACGATCAATTCGATCATTGACAAAGTATTCCCGCAGGTGTCGACCAGTTTCACTCTGCAGGAAATCCTGATGTATGCATCTGCGTACAGTGAATATACTCTGGGTGAGAATACCGGCTTCCCGATCGACAAGACTACGGATACGATTTCCGGTCTTGGAAGCATCGTCATCCCCCAGGACCTGACGTCGAATGTAGTGAAACTGCACGAATTCCTGTTTGGGACGACAGATTATACGCCTTCATCAACGGTGCAGAGGATAAACAGCAATATCATAAGCAGGATCAGTTCGGCAGGATCTTCATCGGATTCATCAGATTATTCGGGTGATGACTATGATGATGAAGAATATGTCGATTATGAAGACTATGAAGACGAAGAGGTTTACGAGGAGCCGGAAGAAGATCCGGTCCCGGATGACGGAGCGGGTTCCGGTAATGAAGGAACCGGCAGCGGCAGTGAGGGTGAAGGCCCCGGCGGCGATGTGGATGAAGGATCGGGAGATTCAGGAGAGGAACCCGGCGGTGATACCGGTGAAGGAACAGGGACCGGCGGCGGAGAAGAAGGCGGTGGTAGTGGCGGTTCGGATATGGAAACCGGAGAACAGACCGTGATGGAATAAATACAAGCGATAAAATCATCTTTTTTGATTTTATCGCTTGTATTTATTTTTTTGCATGTATTACACTAACCTTGGAGGTGCTTATATGCTTATTGAGTTTTCTTTTAAAAATTACAGATCTTTTCGAGACGAGACGGTTTTGTCTATGGAAGCTGCTGGATTGGGTAAATTTAAGGGCTGCCTGATCCACTATAATAATTCCAGGTTTCTTCCGGGAGCTGCTGTTTTTGGAAAAAACGGGGGTGGGAAAAGCAATGTGATCAGGGCGTTTTGGCTGGCTGTTCAGTTTATTAAAAACGCACAGAGAACTCAACATGAGAAAGCAGAGGTTCCGGTGATCCCGTTTGCCTTGAATGATTATTCTGCTGATGAGCCTACAGAGTTTTCATTTATTTATACGTTGGATGATATAAAGTACTGGTATTCGTTTGCAGCTACACGCGAAAAAGTCTTTTCGGAATCTCTTCATTATGCGCCAAAAGGGCAAAAGGCATTGGTGTTCTCGCGAGAAGGTCAGGACTTTAATTTTACTTCTGATAAAGTCAGGCGTAAACTTATCAGCGAAGCGGTTGCGAAAAATCAACTGTACTTTTCTGTTGCCTGCACGATGAATGACGCCGTTTGTTCTTCTGCAATGAACTGGTTCAGGGATAAGATATTTTTTTCGCGTGATTATTCGGAGATCCCGCGTCAGTTAATAGAGTATTCTGATGATTCAAACATGTTGAAGTTTATTGCTGATTATGCTAAAAATGCTGATTTTGGAATCGAGGATGTACAATTTGAGATTAACAGCAATGAGATGGATTCAGACATTGTTTTCCCGTCGGATGTCCCTGAAGGAATTAAGTCTGCCTTGCAGCAGTTTCTTCGTACGCTTTCAGAGACGGCGAATAATTCTGAGGTTCGTCTGAAAATGAACGAGGTTAAGGCTTCGACGCTTCATTCCGGCCTGAATCGTGATGGAAGCAGCGCCAGGTATTCGCTTGAACTTGCCGATGAATCGGATGGTACACGTAAATTCATGGCACTGGCGCCTGCTGTAGAATCTGCACTTTCACATGGGGGGATCCTTTTGATAGATGAGATCGAAAAGGGCCTCCATCCAATACTTGTAGAATATATAGTTGCAAAATTTCAGAGCAAAAAAACAAATCCGAATGGCGCGCAGGTTGTATTTACGACACACAATACAGAATTGCTGAATATGGAGCTTCTTCGGAAGGATCAGCTGTATTTTGTGGATAAAGAACGGGAGAGCGGATCGTCTGAATTGTACAGCATAGAAGATTTTAATACCAGAACCACAGAAAATATCCATAAAGGATACCTGCTTGGAAAATACGGTGCAACTCCGGATATTGAAATAGAGGAGGTGCTTTAGTGGCGCGTAAGCAGAAGAAGACGAAACCTTTAATTTATGTATTTTGCGAAGGGGAAAGTGAGCAGGCTTATACTGACTTTTTAAAGCATAGATTCAAGGATGTGGCAGTGATTAGGAGACCGCCTTCAGTTGGACTTTTTGAAGAGGCAGAAGCGAGGTATAAAAAAGATATAAAATACCTGCGCAGATTGAGAAAAAATCAGGAAATTCGTATCAGGCTTCTGATGACTACAGGATGTATAGAATACTGGCTGATGCTGCATTTTAAAATGTTTGCGCCATCGATTTTGACAGAAGCAGAGAAAAAAAGAATATTAACGGAGCTGACGGCTCTCGAGCCGGCTTATGAAAAGGGGGATTATATTTCAACAGCCCGGATTGCTGAACACTATCCGGTTGCTGTAAAGAATGCTGAAAAGACACTGTACAATTTATTGCAGGATGGAATGCCGGGCCTGGAAGATACAGATGAAAGGAATCATTGGCTATGTGCTAATTGCAAGACGTTTTCAACTGTAAATGAAGCTATTTCATTTTTGGAAGAATTAAAAAACAGAAACAAGTCAAGAAAAGGGGAAAATTGAGAGCAATTCTATGAGAACTTATCTTGTTACAGGTGGAGCCGGTTTCATCGGCTCCAATTATATTCACTACATGTTTGAAAAATATGGGGATGAGATCTTCATCATAAATGTGGACAAGCTGACCTATGCGGGCAGCCTGGCGAATCTGCGCGGAGTGGAAGGATGTCCGAATTATCGGTTTTATCAGGCTGATATCTGTGATTCCGCTGCGATCCGCACGGTTTTCAAGGAACACAGGATCGACCGGGTTGTCCACTTTGCGGCTGAAAGCCATGTCGACCGGAGCATTAAAGATCCGGAAGTATTTGTCAGGACGAACGTCCTTGGTACGCTTGTCTTGCTCAATGCCGCGAAAGAGGCCTGGGAGCAGGCGGACGGCACATACAGGACAGACAGGAAGTTCCTTCATGTCTCTACGGATGAGGTATACGGGTCACTTGGGGATGCCGGCTTTTATATGCACACTTACGGCTTCCCGGCCAACATTACGAACTGCAGTAATAATTACGGCCCCCGCCAGCATCCGGAGAAGCTGATCCCGATGATCATACGGAACGCCCTTGCCGGGAAACAGATCCCGGTATATGGCGACGGGCGCAATATCCGGGACTGGCTGTATGTGGAGGATCATGTAAAGGGCCTTGATATGGTCCAGGAAAAGGGCAGGCTGTTTGAGACTTACAATATAGGAGGCCATAACGAAAAAACGAATATAGAGATCGTCCATATAGTTCTTGATGCGCTCCGCCGGTGCCTTCCGGAAAATGACAGAAGGCGGGCGGGGATCTGCGACGACCTGATCACGTTTGTGGAAGACCGCAAAGGCCATGACCGCAGATATGCGATCGCTCCGGATAAGATAAGAGAAGAGGTGGGGTGGCGTCCGGAGACGGATTTTGAGGAAGGAATCCGAAAAACAGTCAGATGGTATCTGGACTTTTCGACACAAAACGTGTATGATAATAAACGTATATGTGACAGTGTCGATTCCTGTCATTAAGAATTCCATAACAGAAGAGGTAATCGTATGAAGGTATTTAAGAAGTTGGCCGGCCTGGTCCTGGCGGTATGCCTGGCTGTTCCGGTGTTCGGTACGGTGGCTTTCGCGGCGGAGGGCGTCCTTATGTATTCCGACCCCAGCGCGAAGGTGGGCGACAATGTGGAGATCAGCCTGGTGGTACAGAGCGACAGCGGCGAGTCCATCGGCGATGTGCAGGTAGATATGACTTATGATCCGACCGCGCTTGAGTTTGTCAGCGGGGACGGGTTTACGGCGGACGGCTCCGGCGCGCTGACTTATGTCGGGACCGGTGACGGAGCGGAGCTGCGTGCATCGATGACCGTGCGTGCATTGAAGGAAGGGTCGGCTGTGATCAGCGTGAGCGGCACCACGGCGACGCTTTCCAGTGGCGAGTCCCTTGAACTGCGTCAGGGTTCTTCCACAGTCACGATTTCCGCGGCGGACGACGGGACGACACAGATCGAACCCACGGCGGCGCCTGCCGGGGAGACGACGGATATTGTCGTGAATGTGAATGGCACGGACTATAACTTTTCCGAAGCGTTTACAGGGACGGACATCCCGGACGGCTTTGCAGAGACAACGATGACTTTTAACGGCGGCGACCACAAGTTCGTGTCGAATGAAGCGGGCGTGACGCTCGGCTATCTGGTGGATGCGTCGGGAGCGGGCAGCTTCTTCCTTTTTAACGCGGAGGATGCGACATTCTCGCCGTACATCCAGCTGTTCATCTCTGATACGACAAGCATTGTTCCGCTGACGGCGGCGGATTCGGTAACGCTCCCGGAGACATACCAGGAAGTGGAGCTTACGGTGCAGGAGAACCAGTATCCGGCATGGTCGGATCCGATGGCGCCCCGGTACTATGTGATCTACGCGCTGAACACGCGGACGGGCGAGAGCCATCTCTATCAGTATGATACGGACGACGGAACATACCAGTATTTCATCGCGCCGGATCAGGAGGAAGAGCAGGAGGGCGCGCTTCCGATCCCGGGAAAACTGGGAGAGGTCATTAACGGGCATCTTCCGGTGTTCTTTATCGCGGCGGCGGCTGTGGCGCTGATCCTCTTTATCCTGTGGATCGTTTTTGCCGTGAAGCTGGTGCACCGCAACCAGGAGCTGGACGACCTGTACGATGAGTATGACATCCCCTATGATGAGGAGGATGAAAAGACGGACAGGAAAGGCAAGAAGAAGCTGACGAAGAAGGAGCCGGAGGATGACGGCTATGAAGAGGACGACGACAGCTTCGATGACGACTATGACGATGAGTACGATGACGGGTACGACGGCGATGAGTACGACGATGACTATGACGACGAGTACGATGATGAGTACGACGATGACGACTATGATGACGGGTATGACGATGATGAGTACGACGATGCGCGGGACGGCAAAGGCGTGACGACGGAGGTCCGGCCGTCGGCGGGCCGTAAGAAGGCGGATGACGATTATAATATCGACTTCATAGACATTTAAGCAGAAGAGGGAGGCGGGGCCTCCCTTTTCGTGCATCTGAGATGCGAGTGGACAGAAAGCAGGTATGGATATGGACAATCAGTACAATTATTATCATTCTGAAGAGGAAAGGAAGTACAAAGAGCAGCCGCCGGCATCCCGCGGAGGCGTCCCGAAGATCGTAATGGCCGTGCTCTGCGCGGTGGTCTTCGGAGTAGTTGCCAGCATGGTGTTCCTGACATGTAGCACACTGGGCGGGAAGGCGCTGGAGCTTCTTATGCCGGGCGCCGCGGCATCCCCGCAGGAGGATGCGCAGGTTTCCGCACCGGTATCGCGCGCGTCATCGGTTGTGACGTCGGACGTCTCGGACGTGGTGGAGAAAGTGATGCCGTCGATCGTGTCCATCACCAGCATGTCGGTGGAGGAAGTCCAGGGCTTTTTCGGCGGCTCTTACCAGCAGACGGTGGGCGGCGTCGGGACGGGCATCATCATCGGGGAAAATGAGGATGAATACCTGATCATGACCAACAGCCATGTGGTTACCGGCAGCGACACGCTTACGGTGACATTTGCGGACGAGTCCAGCGTAGAGGCGGATCTCAAAGGGTCGGACGCGGCTTACGATGTGGCGGTGATCGCGGTGCCGGCAGATGAGGTTTCTGCGTCGACGAAGGGAGAGATCGCCGTGGCTGTGCTGGGGGATTCTTCCGCACTGAAGGTCGGCGAGCCGGCGATCGCCATCGGAAATGCCCTCGGCTACGGCCAGTCGGTGACCACCGGTGTGATCAGCGCGCTGGATCGTGCGGTGGAGACGACAGACCCGCAGACCGGCCAGTCCCGTGAGCAGACGGTCCGGCTGATCCAGACGGATGCGGCCATCAACGCGGGCAACAGCGGCGGTGCGCTGGTCAATATAAACGGCGAAGTGGTGGGCATCAATTCGTCCAAACAGGTGGGGGAGACGGTAGAGGGGATCGGGTATGCGATCCCGGTAAGCGACGTGTACGACCTGGTACAGGGGCTGATGAACCAGGAGACAAAGACGAAAGTGGATGAAAGCCAGAGGGGCATGATCGGGATTACAGGGATCAGCGTTTCTGACGCGTTCTCCAGGCAGATCGACGTCCCGGCCGGCGTCTATGTGACAGAGGTGACGCCCGGAGGGGGAGCCGCGGAAGCGGGAATGAACAAGGGGTGCATCATCACGGCGATCAACGGCAGTACAGTGGACAGTATGGACGCGCTGCAGGCGCAGCTTGAATATTATGCAAAGGGAGATACGGTTACACTGACGGTGGGGATACCGCAGCCGAATGGAGAATATAAGGATGCCGACATTGACGTGACCCTGCGCTAGGGGAAATGGCAGTGTTTTGAAACAGACGTACCGTGCGGATTTTTGTGAAGCCGCACGGTACGTTTCTGTCCGGGGATCTGTCCGGAACTTTATTTGTCGAATTCGGGGTTGAAGGCGTAGAAATTCCTGCTGTCCAGCTTCTCCTGCACGAGGCGCAGGCTTTCGCCGAACCGCTGGTAGTGCACGATCTCCCGTTCCCGGAGGAAGCGGATCGGGTCGCAGACTTCCGGGTCTTTGACGAGGCGCAGGATGTTGTCGTAGGTTGTTCTTGCCTTCTGCTCTGCGGCCAGGTCTTCATTCAGGTCTGTGATGGGGTCGCCCTTGGACTGGAAGACCGTGGCGGTCCAGGGCATGCCGCTGGCGGCCTGGGGCCAGAGCGCCAGTGTGTGGTCTACGTAATAGGGGGCGAAGCCGGAGCGCTCGATCTCTTCGGGCGACAGGTCCTTCGTCAGCTGGTAGACGATGGCGCAGATCATCTCCATGTGGGCAAGTTCTTCCGTGCCGATGTCAGTCAGCGTTCCGGTGACTTCTTTGTACGGCATAGTATAGCGCTGGGACAGATAGCGCATGGATGCGGCAAGCTCGCCGTCGGGCCCGCCGAACTGGCTGATGATTATCTGGGCGATCTTCGGGTTGGTCTGGGTGATCTTTACAGGGTATTGCAGACGTTTCTCATAATTCCACATAAATCAGCATCCTCCTTCCTGCCATGGCCATGGCTCGCTGACCCAGTTCCAGCGGTCCGCGCAGGAGGCGTCCGCCGTGTCTGCGGTGAGCGGGCCGTAGGCGGCTGCATATTCTTTCAGGGCCTGGCCGCGCGCCCGGCACATTTCATGAAAGTAGGCGAGCGCCTCCTGGTCGCACGGATGGGTGTCAAGATAGAGCTTCACATCATCCACCGCGAAGCTTGCCTGGTTGATCCGGTTCATCAGCTGGCGCCGGTTCATCCGGCTTCCGTTCTGCATGGTGTTTTTCTGCATATTCATCTGCGCATGCCTCCTTTCCCGGTGAACGGTTTGTCGAGTTCGGCGAAAATGGTGCCGCTTTCGAGGGCCCTGCAGGGCTCGTAGATTTCCTTCCAGTTCTGCCAGGGCACATATGCCATCGCGGGCGGCATATGCGCCGGGAAGTGGTCGCGTGTATCTGTACAGCTGTCTGCCGCGCAGCGCATACAGCGCATGTTATTCTGATAATTAGCCATCTGGCTTCTCCTTTCTGATCGGCTTTGTATTATACTATGAGCGGGTGTTCCATAGGTTACGGAAAATATTTCTTTACATTTAGAAATATATTATATATAATGGTTAAGTCAGCGGGGTGTGGCTCAGTTTGGTTAGAGCGCACGGCTGGGGGCCGTGAGGTCGCA
>CALWDN010000078.1 GCA_944376685.1 uncultured Mediterraneibacter sp.
TCGCCCCGCTCGTCCCGGATCAGATGAAGTCAGCTGGGCAGAAGCAATGATATGAATACACGATGATGTGGGTTTATATCATTGCTTTTCCTGTAGATGGAAGCGGTTTTTGTGAAACTGGGATAGAATAAGGCCGTGGGGGCACGGCGTTGATGGAGGCGAAGCGGTATGTGCGGATTTGCGGGATTTGTCGGAAGCCTGGAAGACAGAGAACAGGTTCTTGAACATATGATGGATACGATCATCCACAGAGGGCCGGACAGCTCCGGGAAGTTTGTGGATGAGGATGCGGCGCTGGGGTTCAGGCGGCTGAGCATTATCGATCTCTCGGCTGAAGGAGACCAGCCGCTCTACAATGAGGACCGGAGCAGGGTGCTGGTATTTAACGGCGAGATCTACAATTACAGGGAGCTGAGGGAAGAGCTGGTGAAGGCCGGGCATGTGTTTGCCTCGAATACGGACTCCGAGACGCTGCTCCACGGATACGAGGAGTGGGGGCCGGGGCTCCTGGACCGGCTCCGGGGAATGTATGCCTTTGTGATCTGGGACCGCCGGGAGAAGAAGCTGTTCGGCGCAAGGGATATATTCGGGATCAAGCCGATGTACTATGCGCAGATGAACGGGACGCTCCTGCTTGCTTCAGAGATCAAGGCGTTCCTGGTGCACCCGAAGTTTGACAAGGTATTCAATGAGGCGGCGCTCGGCAATTATCTCTCGTTTCAGTTCGTGCCGACGGACGAGACGTTTTTTAAAGGGGTATTCTGTCTCAGGCCGGGCCATTATTTTACATATGAGGACGGGAAGCTTAAGGTCACAAAGTATTTTGAGCCGCACTTCACGGGAGATTCAGAAAAATCTTTCGAGGAGACGGTCGATGACGTCGAGGCGGTGATGAAGGACTCTGTTAAGATGCACAAGATCAGCGACGTGGAAGTGGCTTCTTATCTTTCCAGCGGGGTGGATTCCAGCTACCTGACGTACCTGGGGCAGGTTGACCGGACGTTTACGGTCGGTTTTGACGAGGGAAAATACAGTGAGATCCGGGATGCGAAGGAATTTGCGGCCAGCATCCATATGAAGAATGACGCGAAGGTCATCTCGCCGGACGAGTACTGGGACCGGCTTTCGGACATCCAGTATTATATGGACGAGCCGGTGGCGGACCCGGCGGCGGTCGCCCTGTTCTTCCTGAGCCGGGAAGCGTCTAAGAAAGTGAAGGTCGTGCTCTCCGGAGAGGGTTCGGACGAGCTCTTCGGCGGTTACAATATATACTGTGAGCCGCTGGAGCATACCGGGTTTAACCGGATTCCCATGGGGATCCGCCGGCTTCTCGGGAAATTTGCGGAATACTGCCTGCCGCGGGGCATGAAGGGCAGAGGCTTCCTCATGCGCCACGGGAAGACGCTGGAGGAGCGGTATTTTGCCAATGCAACGAATATATTTACGGAGCGTGAGGCTGACAGGATCCTGAAGAAGGGGTGTGAGCCGGGGATACAGAAAGTGACCCGCCCCCTCTATGAGCGGGTGAAGGATAAAGACCCGGTGACGAAGATGCAGTATGTGGACCTGCATCTCTGGCTGGTGCATGATATCCTTATGAAAGGGGATAAGATGGGGATGGCCAACTCGATCGAGGTAAGGGTTCCCTTCCTCGACCGGAAGGTCCTGGAGCTCGCCCAGACGCTGCCGCCGGAATATAAAGTCCGGGCGCCGCGCACCAAGGTCGCCCTCCGGGCGGCTGCGGACCGGAGCATCAGGAGCAGGACGGCGGAGAAGAAGAAGCTGGGCTTCCCGATCCCGATCCGCGTCTGGCTGAGAGAAGATAAATACTACAGCCGCGTGAGGGAGATGTTCCAGTCTGAGGCGGCCCGGAAGTTCTTCCGGACGGAGCGGCTCCTGAAGATGCTGGACGACCATAAAAACGGAAAGAACCACAATGAGAAGACGGATAACAGCCGCAAGATATGGACGGTGTATGTATTCCTTGTCTGGTATGAGCGGTTTTTCGGAAACGGGCAGCAGAGCGCGCCCGGCCAGGCAGCAGGCAAAACGGAGATGATGTAAAGATGAAGAGCAGGATCGTGCGGCCGGTTCGGCGGCAGGACCGGAACAGAAAAATGAATAAAAAGGCCGGCGGCCGGGCCCTCTCGGATACCCAGCCCATGGGACGTTCTCTTTCGGATACGCAGCCCATGCGCACTGCGGAGGTGCGCACCGGGTATGCCGGATACCGGAAGAACCTGGAGCGCAGGCGGGAGGCCATCAACACGCCCAGGCCGCAGGCCGGGAAGCGGGCGGCAAAGAAGAAGCGTTCGGGGCGGAGCTGGCTCGGGACGCTGTTCTCTATGAAGAGCGCGGCGCAGGAGCAGTATTTTGATTATGACCTGCTGCTGGTGGTGATCTTCCTGATGGGCTTCGGGCTTGTGATGCTCTACAGCACCAGTGCGTATGAGGCGCAGGTGGACCTGGGGGACGACCTGTATTATTTTGCCAGGCAGGCGCTGATCGGCGGGCTTGGCTTCCTGGTCATGATTTTTGTATCCCGGCTCGATTACCATGTGTACGGCGCGTTTGCCGTGGAGATCTATGTGATCGCCATGGGCCTGATGGCCCTGGTGCAGACGCCGCTTGGCAAGACGGTCAACGGGGCGAGGCGGTGGATCCGCCTGCCGGGCAACCTGACGCTTCAGCCGGCGGAGGTCACGAAGATCGCGGTGATCCTTTTTATCGCCTATGAGCTGTGCCGGCTCGGGCGCATGGCCTATACGGGCGCGGGGATGCTGCGGGTATTCGCCTTCGGCGCGATCGCTTCGGGCGGGGTGCTCTTCCTGACCGACAACCTGAGTACGGCGATCATTGTTCTGGCGATCACCTGCATCCTGATCTTTGTCAGCCATCCGAAGATGAAGATCTTTGTGGTCGCCATGTCGGTGTGCGCCGTGATCGCCGCTGTGGGGATCGCGGTCCTCTCAAATATGGCGGCTTCGATGGACGGCAGTTCAAGCTTCCGCCTCCGCCGGATCATTTCCTGGCTGAATCCGGAGGCAACGGCGGATTCCGGAAGCTATCAGGTCATGCAGGGGCTGTATGCCATCGGGAGCGGCGGATTCTTCGGCAAGGGACTGGGAAACAGCACCCAGAAGCTGGGCGTGATCCCGGAAGCGCAGAACGATATGATCCTGGTGGTGATCTGCGAGGAGCTTGGGGTCTTCGGGGCGCTTCTCATCCTGATCCTGTTCGGCGTTCTTTTGTACCGGCTCATGTTTATCGCGCAGAATGCGCCGGACCTGTACGGCTCGCTGATCGCGACGGGGATCTTTGCCCATATCGCGCTGCAGGTGGTATTCAACATCGCCGTGGTGACCGGCCTTCTCCCGACGACGGGGATCACCCTGCCGTTTATCAGCTACGGGGGGACGGCGGTGATATTCCTTCTGGCTGAGATGGGGGTTGCCCTGGGCATATCCCGGCGGATACGGCTTGATGGGGAGTGAGGACGGACGCGGCCCGGAAAGGGAGTTCATGAAATTTTCATCATGAACCCCCTTTTTTTATTTTCCAAACTGTGGTATATTCAAATATGGTATTGAAAACTACTTGTAATAGAAATGCAAAATACACCATATCATCATCGGGTGAAGTCTGGATGAAAAACAAAGTTTGGGAGGAATTGCAGTGGATTATAAGATTGTTGTGGACAGCTGCGGTGAGCTGACCGGTAAGATGAAAATGAGCGGAGTCTACACGACTGCCTCGCTCAGCATGCAGGTGGACGGCGATACGATCGTGGATGACGCCTCGTTTGACCAGGAAGATTTCCTGAAGCGGGTGGCGGCAAGCCCGGAGTGTCCCAAATCATCCTGCCCTTCGCCGGAAGAGTATATGCGGCTTTACGAGGGGCCGGAGAAGCGGGTGTATGCGGTGACCCTTTCCGCGGAACTGAGCGGGTCGTACAACAGCGCGGAACTTGGGAGAAAGCTTTTCGCCGAGGAGCATGCCGGGGAGGAGAAGGAGATTTACGTGTTCAACTCCAGGTCGGCATCTGTCGGGGAGACGCTGATCGGCATGAAGATCCGGGACTGCGAGGAAGCCGGGCTTGGTTTTGAGGAGACGGTCAGGACGGTGGAAGATTATATCAGCGGCCAGCACACGTATTTTGTGCTGGAGAACCTGGATACGCTCCGCAAGAACGGGCGGCTTACAGGCATAAAGTCCTTTGTCGCCAGCGCCCTTAACATCAAACCGGTGATGGGGTCCACGCCCCAGGGCACGATCTGCCAGCTGGGCCAGGCGCGGGGGATCAGAAAGGCCCTTGTTAAAATGGCGGACCAGGTCGCACGGGACGCCCGGGATACGGCGGGTAAGGTGCTGGCCATCGCCCACTGCAACTGTCCGGAGCGGGCGCGGGAAGTGGAGCGGATGCTGCTTGACCGGCTGAAGGTAAAGGCAAGCTTTATCGTGGACACGGCGGGGATCAGTACGATGTATGCAAATGACGGCGGAATAATTGTTGTGATCTGAGCCCGGATGTGTTAAACTGTCTCTATGGTATTTGAAAGGAGCATTGAAGCGATGAGCCAGGAAAAGGTAGACAGATATAAACAGGAAAAGGCAAACAGGAAGCAGATCATGCACAGGCAGAAGATGATGGGACTTGTCCGCAAGTGCGTCCTTACGCTTGCAGGGCTTGCCCTGATCGGATGGCTTGGGTTCTCGGCATATGATACATATGAGTCCGGAAAAGAGCGTGTGGTGGCGGAAGCGGACTACACGGCGGTGTCGGATTATCTGAACAGCCTTGCGGCTGCCCAGAGCACAGACCAGACGGCTGAGTAAAAGGGCCGGTAATGAAGTGGGAATAAGCGGTAATTTTATTTATCCCCCACTTTGATGTTGATACAGAAGATTCCACAACATGTAGTGGGGAAGCTTTTTATCCCCGCTACATGTTCTTTTTTTGCCCCGGAACAGCTTTGTTCCGGGGCTTTTTCCATGTCCGTGCGGCGTAAAAAAATATAAAAAAAGGCTTGAAAAAGGGGACATGGTGGTTTAGAATGGTGGCAAGTGGTAAAGAGTGGTGGCAAGTGGAATTATGTGGGGAGTGATGTGGAGACTTACCCGAAGAGAAAGGATTCCGGATGTTATTAGGAGAGTTCAACCATAGCATTGATGAAAAAGGAAGACTTATCATCCCGGCTAAGCTTCGGGATGATCTCGGAGACAGCTTCGTGATCTGCAACGGGCTGGAGGGATGTCTCTTTGTATATTCCCAGGAAGAATGGAATAAATTCGTTGCCGAACTTGAAACCTTACCTCGCATGTACAAAGACGCCAGAATTTTTAAACGGTTCTTCTTCGGAAGTGCCTCGGAGGGCAGCTTCGACAAGCAGGGGAGAGTGCTTGTGCCGCCCTCGCTCCGGAAAGCGGCGAACCTGGAGAAAGACGTCGTCCTGGTGGGAGTCCAGGACCGCGTGGAGATCTGGGACAGAGCCCTCTGGGAGGAGCGCAGCCAGGTGAGCGAAGAAGACCTGGATGCGATCGCAGAGCGTATGGAATCGATCGGGATAAGGATCTGATACGGAGGAGATTATGGCATTTGATCATGTATCCGTCCTGCTGCGGGAGACAGTGGACGGGCTCAATGTCCGACCGGACGGCACATATGTGGACGCAACGCTGGGGGGCGGCGGCCACGCATATGAGGTGTGCAGCCGGCTGGGCGGCAAGGGGAGATTTATAGGAATAGACCAGGACGCCGACGCCATAGAAGCGGCGGGCAGACGCCTGGAAGGCTTCGGGGAGAAGGTCACGATAATACGGAGCAATTACCGTGATATGAAGCCAGAGCTCCACAGGATCGGCATTGACAGTGTGGACGGGATCGTCCTCGACCTCGGCGTGTCGTCTTACCAGCTGGATACCGCGGAACGCGGGTTTTCCTACCGGGTTGACGCACCGCTTGACATGAGGATGGACAGGCGTCAGAAGATGACGGCCCGCGACATCGTCAACGGATACAGTGAATCAGAACTGTACCGTGTGATCCGCGATTACGGCGAGGACCGATTCGCAAAGAATATCGCGAAGCACATCGCCGCGGAACGCGAAAAACACCCGATCGAAACGACAGGACAGCTGAATGAGGTTATCAGCCGGGCCATTCCGATGAAGATCAGAAAGACGTCGGGACATCCGTCAAAGCGGACGTTCCAGGCGATCAGGATCGAACTGAACCACGAACTGGACGTGCTGAGGGATTCGCTGGATGAGATGATCGATATGCTCAATCCGGGGGGACGGATCTGCATCATAACATTTCATTCGCTGGAGGACAGGATCGTGAAGAGCGCATTCAGAAAGAATGAGGATCCATGCATCTGTCCGAAGAACTTTCCCGTCTGTGTCTGTGGGAGGACGCCGAAGGGGAGAGTGGTGACGAGGAAACCGATCCTTCCGTCTGAGGAGGAGATGGCTTCCAACAGCCGTTCGAAGAGCGCGAAGCTGCGCATATTCGAACGTTCTTAAGCAACAGGGAGTAGTAGACATATAAATGAGCCTGAGGGGAAGGGGAGAGCCCCGAGGGACAGACATGAAGAAAGGGGCAGTTGGACATGGCAGCACGGTACGGCGCATATCAGAACGGAAGATCCGGTTACAGGGGAAACAGCCGGGATAATTTCTATGTGTACGGCAATACAGTGCGCCAGGCAGAGGCTGCTCCTTCCTACAGGCCGCGGACGCAGCAGCGCCCGGCGCAGCCGAAAAGGACAAGCCGTCAGGTGGCGAAGAACCGGAACCGGGCTATGAGCATCAGTCCGGCGTACGCGCTTTTCCTGGCGGCGGCGGCATTCTGCGCGGTGCTTGTGTGCGTGCTTTACCTGAATCTTCAGGCGGACGTCGTCAGCCGTTCGGAGAATGTGACTGCGATGCAGGAAGAACTGGCGGACCTGACGGAAGCGAACAATACGCGCTACAATGCGGCGGCGGATTCTGTGGATATCGAGACCGTGCGCAGCCGCGCGATGGGCGAGATGGGAATGGTTTATGAGGCACAGGGGACTGTGGTCGAGTATGAGCGCCCGGCCGGCGATTACGTGAAACAGTACAGCGACATCCCCGAGAACGGAGTGCTCGCGAAATCAAGTGATGTGTCAGGATAAGGATCAGATAATATGGCCGTTAGAAGAAATAGAAGAAAGAACAGATTTGAATTTCTTACAAGAAAATTTCCTTTACGGATGCAACGGAAGCTGGTAATGCTATTTATGGCAGTGATACTGGCTTTTGTTGTTCTTATGGGAAGGATCACATATATCAATCTCAGCCGGGGGAGCAGCTACACCCGGGTCGTTCTTGACCAGCAGAATTACGACAGCCGCGTGATCGCCTTTAAGCGGGGAGACATCGTGGACCGGAACGGGACGAAGATCGCAACCAGCGAACGCGTTTACAATGTGATCCTGGATGCAAACGTGATGACGGATAAAGAAGAATATATCGAACCGACGAAGGAAGTGCTGGAGGAGTGCTTCGGGATAAGCCCGGCGACGGTCGACGAGATCATCTCGACGGATCCGGACAGCCAGTATGAGATCCTCGCGAAGGGCGTTGACTACGAGACAGCCCGCAAATTCGAAGAGATCGATAAGGACGATGAAAAATATCCGAATGTGAAAGGCGTTTGGCTGGAGGAGGACTATACCAGGACGTATCCGTACGGGAGCCTGGCAAGCGATGTGGTCGGCTTTGTCTATGACGGCAACCAGGGGGCCATTGGCATTGAAAGCGCCTACAACAGCATCCTGAACGGGACGGACGGACGGGAGTACGGGTATTTTGACTCGGAATCTTCCATAGAAAGGACCGTAAAGCCGGCAAAGAACGGGAATACCGTGGTGTCTACGATCGATGTCACGCTTCAGAGCATTGTCGAGAAGTGCATCCTGGAGTTCAACCAGAAGTATGCGGGAGACGGGAATCCGGGAAGCAGGAACACCGCTGTGATGATCATGAACCCCAACACGGGCGAGATCCTGGCGGAAGCGTCTTACCCGAATTTTGACCTGAACGACCCGAGAGATCTCTCCGTCCTTTATACGGATGAAGTGTGGGCGGCGATGAGTGAGGAAGACCAGCTGAACGCCATGAATGACCTGTGGCGCAACTTCTGCGTGAGCGACGCCTATGAGCCCGGTTCCACCATGAAGCCTTTCACGATCGCGGCAGGTCTGGAGACCGGCGCCTTAAGCGGGGATGAAACGTATTACTGTAGCGGGTCCAAAGAGATCGTCGGCGTTCCGATCGGCTGTGCGAACAAAGAGGGGCACGGGACGGAGACCGCCCAGGACGCCCTTGCCTATTCCTGCAATGTGGCGCTGATGGACATGGGCCTTGCGATCGGGCAGGATGATTTCAGCAGATATCAGCATATCTTCGGGTTCGGCGAGTATACGGGCATTGACCTCCCGGGCGAAGCGTCCACGTCGGCGCTTCTGTATTCAGCGGAAGATATGTCCGATATCGACCTGGCGACCAATGCGTTCGGCCAGAACTTTAACGTGACGATGACGCAGCTTCTTTCTGCGTACTGCTCGCTCATTAACGGCGGCTATTACTATGAGCCGCATATCGTAAAACAGATCCGCAATGAAGACGGGGATGTGGTGGAGACCAAAGATCCCGTCCTGCTGCGGAAGACGGTATCGACGGAGACGTCAGATACGGTGAAACAGTACATGAAGGCGGTAATGGATTACGGAACAGGCGGACGGGCCGGGGTGGACGGCTATGAGATCAGCGGAAAGACCGGTACGGCTGAGAAGCTTCCCCGGGGGAACGGAAAATACCTGCTTTCCTATATCGGCTTCGCCCCGCTGGACAATCCGGAAGTGGCCATCTACGTGGTCATCGACGAGCCCAATGCGGATGACCAGTCAAACAGCGGCCTTGTGCTTGAGCTCAGCCGGATGATCATGTCGGAAGCCTTCCCCTATCTCGGGGTCACCACGATCGCGGAGAGCGGCGAGAATACCGTGACAGAAGGGGAGAGCGCCGAAGACACGGAATATACGGATTATGATGAGAATTATGAAGATGACTATGACAATCCGGACGGATCCTACATAGACGAATCGTACGATCCGGACCTGGATGACTGGGCGTCCGGCGACGCGCCGGAGTAAAAGAGGAATAACCCTGCAGAAGATATAATAAGCTGTAAAAATATCTTTTGCAGGGTTTTTCTATGAAAAGCAGGACGTATAACAGGAAAAAGATCCTTGTTGTTTTTCTCTCGGCAGCAGTCATCCTGGCCGTGCTGGCCGGAAGGCTGGCGTATCTTATGGTCTTTGAGGCGGATCATTACCAGGAGCTGGCCCAGGACCTCCATGAGCGGGAGCGGCCGGTCAAAGCGGCAAGAGGGGAGATCATCGACCGGAACGGGGTCGTGCTGGCCGCAAACCGCACGGTGTGCACAATATCGGTGATCCATAGCCAGGTCACCGATCCGGACCGTGTGGTGGAGGTGCTGAGCCGGGAGCTTGAAATGGACCCGGGCGAGGTGAGGGACAAGGTGCAGAAGGTGTCTTCCATGGAGCGGATCCGGACCAATGTGGACAAAGAATCAGGCGACCGGATCCGGGACTGCGGGCTGGACGGCGTGAAAGTGGATGAGGATTATAAGCGGTACTATCCGTACGACGACCTGGCTTCCAGGGTGCTTGGCTTCACCGGCGGCGACAACCAGGGGATCATTGGCCTGGAGGTGAAGTACGAGGAGTATCTGAAGGGCCGGGACGGTACGATCCTGACCATCACGGACGCCCGCGGGGTGGAGCTTTCCGGGGTGGCGGAGGACCGGATCGAGCCGGTGCCCGGGCAGACGCTCCAGGTGAGCCTGGACTACAATATCCAGTCATACTGCCAGCAGGCGGCGGAAAAAGTACTCTGCGAAAAGCAGGCTGAGGCGGTGTCGGTCATCCTGATGGATCCCGGGAGCGGGGAGATCTACGCCATGGTCAACGCGCCGGAGTTCAACCTGAACGAGCCTTTTGAACTCAATACCGGGCAGGATGCGGACGCGCTTTCGGATGAGGAGCTCCAGGATGCACTCAACCAGATGTGGCGGAACCGCTGCATCAACGATACCTATGAGCCCGGATCCGCGTTCAAGATCATCACCGCTTCCGCCT
>CALWDN010000079.1 GCA_944376685.1 uncultured Mediterraneibacter sp.
ATCAAAATGACGGCGGTAAGGGACGACCTGATCGCCAACAACAACACCATCAACTGGATCCCGGAGAGCATCGGCAAAGGCCGCTTCGGCGACTGGATCGAGAATGTCCAGGACTGGGGCATCAGCCGCAACCGTTACTGGGGAACACCGCTCAATATCTGGGAGTGCGAGTGCGGACACATGCATTCCATCGGCAGCATTGCGGAACTGAAAGAAATGTCTGACAACTGCCCGGATGACATTGAACTGCACCGCCCGTATATCGATGCGGTTACGGTCAAATGTCCGAAGTGCGGCAAAGAGATGCACCGCGTGCCGGAAGTGATCGACTGCTGGTTTGACAGCGGTTCCATGCCGTTCGCACAGCATCACTATCCGTTTGAGAACCAGGAACTCTTCGAGAAGCAGTTCCCGGCGGATTTCATTTCCGAGGCGGTGGACCAGACCAGAGGATGGTTCTACTCCCTGCTGGCGATCTCCACGCTGATCTTCAACAAAGCGCCGTACAAGAACGTCATCGTCCTCGGCCATGTCCAGGATGAGAACGGCCAGAAGATGAGCAAGTCCAAGGGAAATGCGGTGGATCCGTTCGAGGCGCTGGAGAAATACGGCGCGGACGCGATCCGCTGGTACTTCTACATCAACAGTGCACCCTGGCTGCCGAACCGTTTCCACGGCAAAGCCGTGACAGAGGGACAGCGTAAATTCATGGGCACCCTGTGGAATACGTATGCATTCTTCGTTCTTTATGCGAATATTGACGGGTTCGACGCGACAAAATATACACTGGAGTACGACAAACTGTCCGTTATGGACAAATGGCTCCTCTCCAAGATGAACACCATGGTCAGAGGCGTGGACGACAATCTGGGCAATTACCGCATCCCGGAAGCCGCAAGGGCGCTCCAGGAGTTTGTGGACGACATGAGCAACTGGTATGTCAGAAGAAGCCGCGAGCGTTTCTGGGCGAAAGGCATGGAGCAGGATAAGATCAATGCATACATGACACTGTATACAGCCCTCGTGACGGTATCCAAGGCCGCTGCACCGATGATCCCGTTCATGACCGAGGAGATCTACCAGAACCTGGTGCGCAGCATCGACAAAGATGCGCCGGAGAGCATCCACCTGTGCCTGTTCCCGGAGGTAAATGAAGATCAGATCGACACAGAGCTTGAGCAGAACATGGACCATGTCCTGAAGCTTGTCGTGATGGGACGCGCCTGCAGAAATACGTCCAATATCAAGAACCGCCAGCCGATCGGACAGATGTTCGTAAAGGCGGGGTTTGACCTGCCGGAATTCTACCAGGAGATCGTCGCCGACGAGCTGAATGTGAAGAATGTTAAATTTACGGAAGATGTAAGAGACTTTACTTCATACAATTTTAAACCGCAGTTAAAGACAGTGGGCCCGAAATATGGTAAAATGTTAGGCGGCATCAAAGCAGCCCTTGACTCCGTGGACGGGAATGCGGCAATGGATGAGCTCAATGCAGAGGGCTCCCTGAAGCTCGATGTGAATGGCCAGGAAATCACGCTGTTCCGCGAGGATCTGCTGATCGAGACCGCGCAGATCGAAGGATATGTATCCGAGAATGACAACGGCATCACGGTCGTTCTTGACACGAACCTGACGCCGGAGCTTCTGGAAGAGGGATTCGTCCGCGAGATCATCAGTAAAGTCCAGACCATGAGAAAAGAGGCGGACTTTGAAGTAATGGACCGCATCCGTGTGACTTATGACGGAAGCGACAAAGCAGAAGCGATCTTCGAAAAATACGCCGGAGAGATCGCCGGGGAAGTACTGGCAAATGCGGTTGTAAAGGCGCAGCCGTCCGGCTATGTGAAGGAGTGGAAGATCAATGGTGAAGCAGTTGCAATGGGTGTGGAAAAGGAAGGAAAATAAAGAAATGTTCAGCAAAAGATTTGAGAAAGAAACCTTTAAGGAGACCGTAAAGGACAATGTGAGAGCCCTTTACAGAAAAACGATCGAAGAAGCGACCCCGCAGCAGCTGTTCCAGGCTGTGTCCTATGCGGTAAAAGACGTCATCTTTGACGACTGGTTCGCGACACAGAAGGCCTATGACGAGGCGGACGCAAAGACGGTTTACTACATGTCCATGGAGTTCCTGATGGGCCGCGCCCTTGGAAACAACCTGATCAATATGAAAGCGTACAAAGACGTGAAGGAAGCCCTTGATGAAATGGGCATCGACCTTGACGTGATCGAGGACCAGGAGCCGGATGCGGCGCTCGGAAACGGCGGCCTTGGAAGACTGGCGGCATGTTTCCTTGACTCCCTGGCAACCCTGAACTACCCGGCTTACGGCTGCGGTATCCGCTACCGCTACGGGATGTTCAAGCAGAAGATTGAGAACGGCTACCAGAAGGAGGTGCCGGACGACTGGTTAAGAGAGGGCAACCCGTTCGAGCTGCGCAGAGAAGAGTATGCGAAGGAAGTGCGTTTTGGCGGGAACATCCGTTTTGAAAAGGATCCGGTAACCGGCAAAGACAACTTCATCCAGGAGAACTATGAGTCCGTACTTGCAATCCCGTATGATATGCCGATCGTCGGATACGGCAACCATGTGGTAAATACGCTGCGCGTATGGGATGCGAAGGCGATCACAGACTTCAAGCTGGACGAGTTCGACAGAGGAAATTACCACAAAGCGGTAGAGCAGGAGAACCTTGCGAAACTGATCGTCGACGTCCTCTATCCGAACGACAACCACTATTCAGGCAAAGAACTCCGTCTGAAACAGCAGTATTTCTTCATCTCTGCAAGCCTTCAGGCGCTGATCGCCAAATATAAGAAGAAACATGATGACGTCCGCAAACTTTATGAGAAAGTCGTGATCCAGATGAACGATACGCACCCGACGGTAGCGGTTCCTGAGCTGATGAGGCTCCTCATCGACCAGGAAGGCTTGAGCTGGGAGGAAGCATGGGATGTGACCACGAAGACCTGCGCGTACACGAACCACACGATCATGGCAGAGGCGCTTGAGAAATGGCCCATCGACCTGTTCTCCAAACTGCTTCCGCGTATTTACCAGATCGTGCAGGAGATCGACCGCCGGTTCCTCATCAAAGTCCGCGAGATGTATCCGGGCAATGAGCACAAAGTGAAGAAGATGGCGATCCTTATGGACGGCCAGGTGCGCATGGCAAACATGGCGATCATTGCAGGCTTCTCCGTAAACGGCGTGGCAAGACTTCATACGGATATCCTGAAGACGCAGCAGCTCAGAGACTTCTATGAGATGATGCCGGAGAAGTTCAACAACAAGACAAACGGAATCACCCAGAGACGGTTCCTCGCACACGGCAACCCGCTCCTTGCAGACTGGATCACAGACAAGATCGGCGACGGCTGGATCACGGACCTGTCCCAGATCGCGAAGCTGAAACCGTACGTAGAGGACGAGACGGCGAGACGGGAGTTCATGGAGATCAAATACAAGAACAAAGTCCGCCTTGCGAAATATATCAAAGAGCACAACGGGATAGATGTTGACCCGCGCTCCATTTTCGATGTGCAGGTAAAACGTCTCCACGAGTACAAGAGACAGTTCCTTAACATCCTGCATATTATGTATCTGTACAACCAGATCAAAGAGCACCCGGAGATGAGCTTCTATCCGAGGACGTTTATCTTCGGCGCAAAAGCGGCAGCAGGCTACTTAAGAGCGAAAGAGACGATCAAGCTGATCAACTCTGTTGCAGAGGTTGTCAATAACGACCGCAGCATCAACGGCAAGCTGAAAGTCGTATTCATTGAAGATTACCGTGTATCCAACGCAGAGATCATCTTCGCGGCTGCTGATGTCAGCGAGCAGATCTCCACGGCGTCCAAGGAGGCATCCGGTACAGGAAACATGAAGTTCATGCTCAACGGTGCGCCGACCCTTGGAACCATGGACGGCGCCAACGTAGAGATCGTCCAGGAGGTAGGCGCGGAGAACGCATTTATCTTCGGACTGAGCTCAGAAGAAGTGATCAACTACGAGAACAACGGCGGCTACAATCCGCAGGAGATCTATTTCAACGACTGGGAGCTGAAACGGGTGGTAGACCAGCTTATGGACGGCACCTACTCACACGGCGACCACAACATGTACATCAATCTGTACAACTCCCTGCTCAACACCCAGAGCACGGACCGCGCGGATATGTACTTTATCCTCAAAGACTTCCGCTCCTACGCAGACGCGCAGAAGAGAGTGGAAGAAGCCTACAGAGACCAGAACCGCTGGTCAAAGATGGCGATGATGCAGACCGCATGCAGCGGCAAATTCTCTTCCGACCGTACGATCGAAGAGTATGTGGCGGATATGTGGCATCTTGAGAAAGTGGAAGTTCCTGCAGGCGAAGACGAATAGGAGGGACCTTGATGAGTTCGATGGATTCTGTTCTTTTTTCCATGCTGATGACAGCCTATCTGGTCGTTATTGCGGCAGTGCTGGCAATCAGCCTGGTGGGATATATTTTCCACTCCGTCGGGCTGTATGCCATTGGAAAACGTATGGGGCACGGGAATGCATGGCTTGCGTTTATCCCGTATGCGAGAAAATATTACCAGGGTGAAATGGCCGGCGAGATTGGCCTGAAAAACAAGAAGATCAAAAATCCGGGGATCTGGTACCTGGTCCTCCCGCTTGCCTGGGGCGCCTTTTACGGCGTTCTGATCGTGATCCTGTGCGTCCTGGCGGTTATGGGAATGTTCGGCGCGGCGGCGGCCGGAAGCGAGGGGATGCTCGGAGGCACGCTGTTCGGCCTTGCGGCGGGATATGTCCTGCTTTTCGTGGCCGCACTTGTGTATTCAGCTGCTTATATGGCGCTGCGGGTGCTCATTAACCGGCAGATCTATGCCAGGTTTACAACCGGAAACATGGCTGTGGTGCACGCGGTGCTGTCGGCGGTGATACCGCTTTATGAAGCGTTCTGCACATTTACGTTCAGAGACAGACCCTTTCTTTCAGAGGAATAAAACAGGATAAGTCATGAGATGATAAAGCCCTTCATAGGATAAAACTATGGAGGGTTTTTTTATGGGATTTTATGCGCTCAGGCAGAAATGCAGGGCGTTTGCATCTTTTTTTGTGATCCTGCTCTTTCTGCCCTATGTTGTTTCTGTATTTGCGGGCGGCGCCGGAGATGAGGACAGCCCCCTCTTCGTCCGCGTCGGGGAAAAAGAAGCAGATTGGACCGATTTTCTTGCCGGGATCCTGGCCCTGGAGCTGCCGGAGGGCAGCGGGGATGAGGCGGCAAAGGCGATGGCTGTGGTGCTGCGGACACAGTTTTGCCGGCAGGCCGCAGCAGGAGAGTATCCGCTTCCGGAAACAGACTTCATGACTTTGCAGGATATGAGAGAAAAGTGGGGCGTCAGTGACGGGACAGCGTATTATGAAAAATATGCGGAGGCCGTGGAAGAGACGGCGGGCAGCGTACTGATGTACAATGATGCGTATGCCTGGACGCCCTATCATCAGTCCAGCGCAGGAATGACGCGCAGCGCGCAGGAGGCGGCGGGCAGCAGCGACTTCCCGTATCTCGGAGTCCGGGAATGCCCACTGGACAAAGAGGCGGAAGGAGAGATCAGCGTTCTTACATTTTCATGTGCAGAAGTCCAGCGGCTGTGCCGGGATTTCCTGGCGGCGGAAGAGAGCGGGGAAGCGGCGGAACGGGGATATTCGGCTGCGGATTTTGAGATCCTCTCGAAAGACTCCGCCGGGTATGTGCAGGAACTGAGGATTGGAAACACCATCTGCACTGGGGATCAGTTCCGGGATGCGCTTGGCCTGCCTTCCAGTTCATTCGTCATTACAGAGCCGCCGGAGGAGGAAGAGCAGGCTGAAGCGTCCGGAAGCAGCCGGGATATCCGGATCACGACGACAGGGAAAGGGCACGGACTGGGGATGAGCATCTGGACGGCCGTGAAAATGGCAGAGGAAGGGCAGACTTATGACGGGATCCTCAGTTTCTTTTTTGAAGGGACAGAACTCCGGAAAGATGTCCGGGAAGCGGACGTTTTTCGGGATCAAAATTCTTGATTTCACGGAATAATGTAGTCATTTTCTGGCAAGAATACAGTCAGAGGTGATGACAATGAATAAAGATGAAAGACCGTTTTTCCTGAGAGGGAAAGGCGCCGCCGTCGGCATTGTGATCTGCTTTGCGGCCGTGATCGCCCTGACAGGGGCATATACGTTCAGCAGCTACAGGAATGATATGGAAGATCAGATGGCAGAGGCACAGGAGCAGGCGGAAGAACTTACAGAAGAGATCGAAGGGCCGGAGGGGCTGTTCGACAACACTGCAGAAGAGACCAACACAGACGACATCGTCCTTCCTGAATCAGATGCGGGAGGAACAGACGGATCCGTCAGTGAGGAGGATGGGACGGATGATCTGGATCCGGGTGCAGAAGACTCCGCCGGGAGTGGGGAGGACAGTTCAGCGGGAAGCCCGGCTGTGCCTTCCGGCGATACATCAGCGGCTGTGGATGTCTGGTTTACAGAAGACAGTACGCTGGCCTGGCCGGCAAGCGGCGCTGTGATCATGAACTACAGCATGGACCAGACGGTTTTCTTCCAGACGCTGGAACAGTATCAGTATAATCCGGCTATGATCGTAAGCGGTGAAGTGGGTGAGCCGATCGGCGCGTCCGCACCGGGGATCGTAACAAATATCGAAGAGACCGCACAGACAGGGACAACGGTGACCATGGATATGGGGAACGGGTACAGCGCCGTTTACGGCCAGCTTGCAGATGTGCCCCTTGCCATCGGAGATTATGTCGATACCGGTGAAACAGTCGGCATCCTGGCTGAGCCGACAAAGTATTTCAGCATCGAAGGACCGAATCTTTATTTTGAGATAATGAAAGACGGGGAACCCGTAGATCCGTTAAACTATATGGAGTAGGCGGGACGTCCCGGAGAGAAGAGCAGGCAGTGGAACAGACGGGGAAACCCTTGTTCACTGCCTGCTTTTTACAGAATCATACGGAACAGAATCTCAAAATCCCACGGAATGAAATTGCTGAATCCCACGGAATGGGATAAAATACAGACAGGAGGGAAGTGGAATGGATAAAAAGAATTACAGGCAGAGAAGAGACATTTATCTGAGGCATTGTGTGCATGATGTCCCTGTTACGGCGCTTCGCGGGTAAAGAGAGGTGCTGAAAATGAACTATACGTATATCGTCCGGTGCAGCGACGGTTCGCTCTATACCGGCTGGACCAACGACCTGGAGAAGCGGATCAAAGCCCACAATGAAGGAAAGGGCGCCAAATATACGAAGTCCCGCCGGCCGGTGGAACTGGTCTACTATGAGGCGTTTGAGAAAAAAGAAGAGGCCATGAGCCGGGAGTGGGCGATCAAGCAGATGAGCCGCGAAGAAAAAAAGGGACTGCTTAAAGCAGCCCCAGTCCTTTTGCCACGATCATGATGAAGTCTTGGACATTGGTGACGATGGTCGTCGCCGCCAGGCTTCCCCGGTCGAGCAGTTTATTTACAACGAATTCGTCCGCATCAACGGTGTAAAGGAATACCGGCCTTACAGTCCCGTCCTCCAGCACGCGGTAGGACGGCGTCATATTGCCGGTCGCGATGGTGTGGAGCATGGTCGCCAGGCAGATAACGGTGGTGGATTTCTTCACCATCTCGCGCATGGCCGTCTGGCCTTCGTAGGCATTTCCGATGACTTCGGGCAGCGGGCCGTCGTCGCGGATGGACCCGGTGAGGACGAAAGGCACGTCGTTTTTAACACAGCTGTACATAATGCCGTTGTCGATCTTATAGTCGTCGACAAACTGGGCGATGGATCCGCTGCGGCGGACACGGTTGATCACATCCAGATGGTTGTAGTGGCCGTTTGGCTGTGATTTCTGCGTGTAGATATCCTGGCCGAGGGCCGTGTGGAACATAGATCCCTCAAGGTCGTGGGTCGCCAGCGCGTTGCCGGCCATGAGACCGTCCACATAGCCGTTCTCCACCATGGCCTGCATGGCGCGCCTTGCATCCGCGTCAAAGGAAAACGCCGGGCCCATTACCCACAGGATGTTGCCGTGTTCTTTCTCGTATTTCAGAAGCTCGAAGAGCCGGTCGTAATCACGTGCGAACGAAGTCTCGCGGCTCCGTCCCTGGCGGAAGACAAACTGATCGCCTTCCTCTTCTTCCGGGTCTTCGAATCCTGTCGCGTGGAGATAGATGCCTTCTTCCGCATTCTCAGAACGGCCGAGGATTACCTTGTCGCCGATCTCCAGATTCCGGTTTTCCACCACTTTCAGTTCGCCGTCTTCCCCGATCACAACGCTGGAATCCATGCGGCTCTCTTTCGCAAGCCGCCATTCTCCGTCAATCTTAAAATATTCCGGATACATGGACGTGCTGTGGTAATTTTCAGGCGCCACGCCTTTGATCGTTACAGTCTCCCATTTTACATCCGGAGCTTTGGCGAAACGGTCCTCTGTGAAATCTGGTTCTCTGTACTTGGGTAAGTTAAACATTTCTATAGTCCTCTTTTCTGTATTTTCTTAATACTATTCTTTATTACTCCTGTAAATCAGTTTCCCTTCAATATAGGTCTCTTCCACCCGGACTTTATCGATATTTTCCTGCGGTACCGTGAGCAGATCATCGCTCAGTACGGCAAAGTCCGCATGGTATCCGGGGATAAGCATCCCGATATCCCTGAACCCGGCCGCTTCAGCTGCGCCGCGTGTGTACAGGATGACGGCGGTTTCGATATCAACGGACTGATCCTGTCCGCAGTCCGTCCCGTCCGCGGCGGTCCTTGTCACAGCGAACTTCAGTCCCGGGAAGGGATCTGACGGATCCGACCAGAAGGTGGCCGGCGCGTCTGTTGAGAATCCGGTCAGCACGCCTTTTTCAAGCATCCGTCTGTAAGGATAGCATGTCCGGATCCGTTCCGGTCCCAGATTCTTCAGATAGCTGCGGCTCTCTGCATAGGGGAAAATGGGCTGGGATATGAAAGATATCCCGTGCGCCGCGGCTTTTTCAATGCTTTCATCAGACGGCTCCGTGACATGTTCGATGCGGACATAGGGGATCCCGTCCTTAGTCCAGGGGGCTTCGCGGCAGGCCCGGTCTACCATCCGGGCGATGGCCCGGCCGCCCATGGCGTGCATGGAGAGCTGGCAGTGGTGCTCCTTGCAGAACCGGATCGCGGACTCCATCAGGCCGTCGCCGCACACAGATATTCCATACTCATCATCCGTACCGAGGTAGGGGCGGTCCATCCAGGCGGTCCGCCCGGAGATGCTCCCGTCGCCGATCAGCTTCAGCCCTGCGGCGAAGAGCCGCCTGCTGCGGTCGAACCGCTCTTCCGGGATATGGAAATCTTTATGCTTCTCCAGGAATTCCCACATATAATAGACGCCCGTGCGCTGGCGGAAGCCCTGTGCTGCCGCCGCTTCATAGACGGGGTAGTTGTCGCTGTCATCCAGATTGCCCATATCGCAGATCGTCGTAATGCCCTGGGAACTTAAGTGGTCTCCAAGTTCCAGCAGATTGGCGGTCTGCTGTGCCAGATCGCCTTCCGGCATGAACGGGGACATCAGGCTGCTGGCGCTTTCCCTGAGTACGCCGGTCGGTTCACCGTTCTCATCCCGTTCGATCTCTCCGCCCGGCGGGTCCGGCGTGTTCCGGTCAATGCCGGCCAGCCTGAGCGCCGCGCTGTTGACGCTGCGGATGTGGGCGCAGGTCCGCATGACAGAGACCGGTGCGTCGCTGCAGCCCCGGTCCAGATCGTACCGGTTCGGCGCGCGCTTTTCCAGCAGGTTCTGTTCATCGTAGCCCCATCCCAGTATCCACTGGCCTGGTTTCTGTGCAGCCCGTTGGTTCTTTACAGCCTGTACCAGTTCCTTGATGGAACGGATCTCCGGCGGCATGACGGTGATCTGTTTCCGGCAGTCCGCCAGCATGACCGGGTGCATATGTGCGTCCACAAAGCCGGGGATCACGCGCCGTCCCCGCAGATCTGTGAATTTGTGCTGTGACACCGCCTGGCGGTATGCTAATGTGCGATAAAGAAGTAATAGAAGTGTAAAAAATTTTGCCGTTCCTATCCGGCACTTAGGGCTGTGTCGGA
>CALWDN010000080.1 GCA_944376685.1 uncultured Mediterraneibacter sp.
CTTGTTTTTGAAAAAAAGATGTAATAAAATAGCAATATATTTTGACTACAAGATCATGCTGTGTTTGTGAAAAGGAGTCCTTATGAGAGAAGACATGAAATTAGTGATTGCAGATACCTTTTCCAGGATGCTTGAAAAGGAAGATATTGATAAGATCACAGTGACGAAACTGATCGGGGAGTGTCACATCTCCCGGCAGACATTTTACTATCATTTTCGGGACATCATGGATGTACTGGACTGGACGTTCCGGCGGTCCACGCAGGAACTTGCACAGCGCAGTCTGGAGGCCGAGGATCCCATAGGAGCTCTGACCGCATATGTGGCTTTTGTCAGGCAGCACAAGACGAAACTGGAAAAGCTTCTGTATTCCCGCAGGTGGGTTCAGATAGAGGTCATGCTTACAGAAGCCGTTATGATTTATCTGGCGGAGATGGCCAGGGGAAAAGGCAAGGATATTTCGGTCAGTGTGGATGATCTGGAAGTGATGCTGAGATTTTACGCCAGCGGAATGGTGGGAGTTCTGCTGCAGTATGTGGGGAAACCTCATCTGGATGAAGAGAAACTGGTCATTCAGATGGAGAAAATTATCACAGGAAAGATGTTCCCGGGAAATCAGACATGAGTGTGGTATATAGCAAGGTATAGTAAAAACGGCCGGCGCGCCGTACTGGCATTATCATCAGTACAGCGCGCGGCCGTTTTTTATCATTTGTTATAAATCAATTTTCCGCATCCCGGCCGCTTCGACCAGAAGCGCGATCCCCGTAAGCACCAGATATGCGCACAGAATATAGTTCAGCGCCAGAGCCGAGATAAACGGGAGGAGCAAAAACACTACTGCAAGTATGATGTTGAGGATTCCGCTGAAAGTCAGGGTTCCTGCGTGGGGAATGCGGAAATATCTGAGCCGTGAGGCAAAGGACAGTTTTTCTGCTCCGTTAAAGATCAGCAGAAAGGCCAGCATAAATGTGACTACCTGCACTGTCAGCTGAATGGGCATGACAAGCAGCATAATGCCGATCAGCACATTCAGAATGCCGGATATGATCAGCATATAGTCCCTGAAATAATACGTCATGGATGCAAATGTGATAAAATGATATATTCCGACACCAATGATGGCAGCCGCGGCCAGATACTGAATTACCGCAAATATTCCGACCGGGAATACAGCGGTCAGGATACCCGCGATGAGCAGTACGGCGCCAATTATAAAATATGCTGTACGAACCTTTTTTCTTCCTCTGTTCCATGAATCGATCATTTCCTGTACATAATCAAAATCTGAATCAAACCATCTCATATGTCATCTCTCCTATCTGTTATTAAGCAGTATACGTTGAAACTTCTATTTCCTGTTCTCAATACCGGATCCAGCTTACGGATACAGTATGTGGCTGCTGTCTTCCGGTAATTTCAATATAGCTGACAGACTGTACTTCCGCCACTTATAATTTTCCCACTCTGTCTTTACACTATTTAAAAACTGTCAGCATTTCTTACAATTTAAGCAGTCTGTCAGGACAAAATTTAAAAATTGAGAGTCGCATTCAAAAAAATTATCTGATATATAAAAAATGTAGATCCTATAAAACGGCGGAAAGGAGGATATCTTTCCATGAATATCGATGAAAGTGTATTTGCTGTTAAGTTGTATGAGATGGAAGAGCAGTATGGAAAACTGCAGTGCAGGATCCGGATCTGCGAAGAAGGCGGCAGGGAAAAGATCCATTCAGAATTGGAAAAGGCCAGAGAAGAATATAAGGAAAATACTCTGTTGCTGGAGGAAAAGGCCAGAACCTGCCGCTCCGGCGCCGTGACCAGACTGGTTCAGGCTCAGCTGGATTACAGACATAAAATGGGGGACGGTATGAAAAAGCAGCTTATAAAAGATATTCATTCCCAGGACAGCAGCCCCCGGGAAGACGAAAAGGAAGCGGATATGCTGTATGCGGAGTTTGCCATGGATTTTGCCACCCTTGCTATGCAGCAGGCGCTGATCTCAGCCCTGACGGCGCTGGACAGCCAGAAGAGCCCGGAAAGTGAAAGCGGCGCCGCTGAAGGATATGAGAGATATATAGATTAGAAGAAAGAAGAAAGGAGAAAACACAGAATGCAGGAAGTTAAAAAACCCAAAAAACCGCTGATTTATTATTATGTGATTGTTCTTGTTGTTTTGATGATATTCAATTTTCTGCTGATGCCCTGGGCAGCAGAGCAGCGCATAACAGAAGTCGGATATGACAGATTTATTGAAATGACCGAGGAAAAAGATATCGGACAGGTTGAGATCAATCAGGAAGACAATGAGATTGTTTTTACGGACAAAGAAGGCAGCGCTATTTACAAGACAGGAATGGTTGAGGATCCTGACCTGACGCAGCGGCTGTACGACTCAGGAGCAAAATTTTCCGGGCAGATTCTGGAGCAGATGTCTCCGATTCTATCGATTCTTCTGTCATGGATCCTTCCGGTTGTGATTTTTATCGCTATCGGCCAGTACATGTCCAGGAAACTGATGAAGAAGGCCGGAGGGCAGAATTCTATGATATTCGGTACGGGCAGGAGCAATGCAAAAGTATATGTCAAATCTTCCGAGGGCATAAAGTTTACTGATGTGGCCGGAGAAGACGAGGCAAAAGAAAGCCTTGCAGAAATCGTAGATTATCTGCACAATCCTGGAAAGTACAGAGAAGTCGGGGCGGCCGTGCCCAAGGGGATCCTTCTGGTAGGGCCTCCGGGAACAGGTAAGACCATGCTGGCGAAAGCCGTGGCCGGAGAAGCAAATGTTCCGTTCTTTTCTATGTCAGGTTCCGAATTTGTAGAGATGTTTGTAGGTATGGGAGCGTCAAAAGTACGTGATCTGTTTAAGCAGGCAAAGGAGAAGGCGCCCTGCATCGTATTTATCGACGAGATTGACGCCATCGGCCAGAAAAGGGACGGCCGTGCAGGCGGAAATGATGAGCGCGAGCAGACGCTGAATCAGCTGCTCACAGAGATGGATGGATTTGAGACAAATAACGGAGTCATCATACTTGCGGCGACAAACCGTCCAGAGTCACTTGACCCGGCGCTTACAAGGCCGGGAAGATTTGACCGGAGAGTTCCGGTAGAACTGCCGGATCTGAAAGGCCGTGAGGAAATCCTGAAAGTTCATGCGAAGAAAGTAAAGCTGGATGAAAGCGTGGATTTTGCCGGCATCGCACGTATGGCCTCGGGAGCTTCCGGCGCAGAACTCGCCAATATCATCAATGAGGCTGCACTCCGGGCAGTAAGAGAGAACCGGCGGTTTGTGACCCAGGCGGATCTGGAAGAAAGTATTGAAGTAGTCATTGCAGGATACCAGAAGAAAAATGCCATCCTTACTGATCAGGAGAAAAAAGTGGTTGCATACCATGAGATCGGGCACGCACTTGTGGCGGCAAAACAGAGCAATTCCGCACCGGTGCAGAAAATTACGATCGTTCCACGTACCTCAGGCGCACTGGGATATACCATGCAGGTGGAAGAGGGCAATCATTATCTGATGAGCCAGGAAGAACTGGAGAACAAGATCGCCACCCTGACCGGAGGAAGAGCGGCGGAGGAACTTGTTTTCAACTCTGCATCCACAGGCGCCTCGAATGATATTGAGCAGGCCACGAAGCTTGCCCGCTCCATGATCACCCGCTACGGAATGAGCAGGGATTTTGATATGGTGGCAATGGAGACAGTGACGAACCAGTACCTGGGCGGAGACACTTCTTTGAGCTGTTCTGCGGAAACACAGACAGAGATCGACCGTCAGGTCGTAGAGCTTGTAAAAAAACAGCATGAGAAAGCGTCGAAGATCCTGGCTGAAAACAGGACCAAGCTGGACGAGCTGGCGGATTACCTCTACGAGAAAGAAACGATCACAGGAGAGGAATTTATGCAGATATTAAATGCATGATATAACCTTTGTTATAGATATACAGGACAGAGGGACAGACGTTCCGTGTTTTTGTTCTGTGATAATTGACATAGACAGCAAATAGAATTTGTACAGAAGAAAAGAAAGGCGGAATTACAAATGGGAAAGTCAATTAAAGAAACTATGCAGGAGTTTACAGTAAATCAGGCGCTTAAATATCTTGAAGGCAATCCGGAGGAAAATATTCCGAAGCTGATGTCATTTGTGGACCGGCTTATGCCGAAGGACTGGTATGTAAGCCAGAGAAATGCGATTCGCGGGGCTATTGAAAAGAAAAATAACTGGTATCAGCTTATCTTACGGCTCTACGAGCTGGATCCGGGCGTGCGCCGGGCGTTTTTCCAGAACTTTATTACAAATGCCAGCCTGAAGGGAAGCGCAACGCAGGACGAGATGGCGAAAAAATACAACTGCAACATTCCCTGGGCAATCCTGCTCGACCCGACTACAGCGTGCAATCTGAACTGTACAGGGTGCTGGGCCGCGGAGTACGGACATCAGTTTAACCTGAGTCTGGAGGACATAGATTCTATTGTCCGTCAGGGAAAAGAACTGGGCACGTATATGTACATTTACACAGGAGGCGAGCCCACCGTGCGAAAAAAAGATATCTTTAAAATCTGTGAGATGCATCCAGACTGTGAGTTCCTTGCATTTACAAATGGAACTATGATCGACGAGGAGTTCTGCCAGGAAATGCTGCGAGTGAAAAACTTTGTCCCGGCCATCAGTCTGGAAGGATTTGAGAAAGCCAACGACGGACGGCGCGGCGAGGGAGTATACTACAAAGTGCGCCACGCAATGGAATTGATGAAAGAGCATAAGCTTCCGTTTGGAATCTCGGTGTGCTACACCAGCCAAAACTTTGAGGATGTCAGCAGCGAGGCATTTTATGATATGATGATTGAAAGCGGCGCGCTGTTTGTATGGTATTTCCATTACATGCCGGTAGGGCACGGCGCCGTAACAGAACTTCTGCCCACACCGGAACAGAGGGAAGAGATGTACCACCGTATCCGTCATTTCCGTGAGACGAAACCGATCTTCGGTATGGACTTTCAGAATGACGGCGAGTATGTGGGCGGCTGTATCGCAGGCGGCAGAAGATATCTTCACATCAATGCCAAAGGAGATGTGGAGCCATGCGTATTTATCCATTATTCCAATGTAAATATCCATGACTGCTCTCTTCTGGACGCGCTGAGAAGCCCGATTTTCCAGGCATACCACGACAACCAGCCGTTCAACGGCAACCATCTGCGCCCGTGTCCGATGCTGGAAAACCCGGAACGTCTGAGAAATCTGGTAAAGGAGACTGGAGCAGTGAATACAGATTATCAGGACCCGGAGAAGGTAGATGACCTGTGCGACCGGTGCGTGCCATATGCAGAAGACTGGAAACCGACGGCAGATAAACTGTGGGAAGCAAGCCATCCTCATAATAGATAGATTTGGTTTTGTATAAGAAAAGGGGCGCTGGAAGGTGAGGGAATACAGAGTGCCGCCGGCTGATTTTCCTTTTTTCTTTTGGTGAAATGTGATAGTCTGATGTATGAAATTAAAATACGGTGAAATATGGAAAATCAAAATGCAGAGGAGCGGAGAAGATGACAGGCGGGAATAAGAAAAACTATCAGATCACGGCATTCTGCCATCACTTTCTGGCGGATTATATCAGGGAAGGCAGCGTATGCATTGACGCTACCTGTGGCAACGGCCATGATACGGAGTACCTTTGCCGGATGGCTGGCCCATCGGGAAAGGTATATGCTTTTGATATACAGAAACAGGCGGTGCAGCATACGAAGGAGAGACTGAAACGTGCCGGATATGAGGAAAGGGCGGCGATATACTGTGCCGGACATGAACATATGGCAGAGTATGTGCGGGAGGCGGCGGATGCCATCGTTTTTAATTTCGGTTATCTGCCGGGAGGCGATCACGCGCTTTCTACACGGGCGGAAACGAGCCTGGAGGGAGTGAGGCAGAGCCTGGATATTCTGAAGCCGGGCGGCGTGATGAGCCTGTGCATCTACAGCGGCGGAGATACGGGATATGAGGAGAAAAATGCGCTGATGGCATACCTGAAAGAACTGGATCCGGCCAGATGGCTGGTGATCGCGTGCAGCTACTATAACCGGAAAAATGATCCGCCTCAGCCGGTGTTTGTGATCCGGCTGTGATGAGAAGTGAAATTACTGGCACACAGGTGGAGAAACCGCCTCAGTACCGGGTGATCGTCGTCATACCGGTAATATACTCCGAAGGACAGTACCGGCAGATCTGTGATTCGGATATATTTTACATCCGGTTCTCTTGCCGGTGTGATATCAGGGTACAAAGTGTATCCCATCTGCGCTCTGACCATAGTCAGGGCGCTTTCCATATTGTCGGCAAAAAAGCGCTGTTCAGGGCGCAGTTTTCCAATGATACTGTTCTGCATGGTGAAGATAGGATCTGCGATCTGCCGTGGGGAGCAGGCGATAAAATTTCCTGACAGATGCTTTTGGGTCAGGGTTTCATATTGTGCCAGCGGATGGTCAGGATGACAGATGCAGGCGACGGGAGCAGAACAGAGTTCTCTGAAATAAAGAGAGGACTTTTTCTGCTCCTCTTTTATGCCAAAAGCGGCATGAATCTGTTTATTTTCAATCAGGCCCAGGAGAGAGGGGAAGGGGACGAGACGGATATTCGGGCGCAGCAGAGATGGCAGAGGAGTTTCAGGCGGAAGAACTGATATTTCTGATGAAGAAGATTAATCTGGACATGGAAGCGCAGCTGAAAAGATGCCTGGAGAAACATGATATGAGCGGCACGCAGGTGTACTTCATGGTATATATTCTGCGGCATCACCCGAAGGGGACATACATTACAGAGATGTGCCGTGAGATTGGGGTATCTAAGGCAACGCTGTCCGTCCTGGTGAAAAAACTGAGAGAAAAAGGGTATCTGTGTTTTCAGGAGAGTCCCGGGGATGTGAGAAAGAAGAGGATCGTCCCAACGGAAAAACTCATAGTTCAGGGAAATGAATTCCTACAGAGAGCGGACCGCATGGAGGCGCAGATCTGCAGCGCTCTTGGCCGGAAAGAGAGGGAAGAACTGTGGGAGCTGGAACAGAAGATTCTCACACAGTTGAAAAAAATGGAGAAGGAAAACAGAGAAATAAAGAGACAGGAGGTTACAGTATGAAGACAGTTTTGGCACAACTGAAACAGTATAAAAAGGACACCTTCCTTACGATGGGATTTACGACACTGGAAGTTATCATGGAAGTGCTGCTCCCATTTATCACTGCGCTGATCATTGACAACGGGCTGGAACAGTCCAATATGTCAGCTATAATCAAGTATGGCATCCTGATGCTGGTAATGGCGCTTGTCAGCCTGTTCTCAGGTGCGATGGCGGGAAAATATGCAGCCAGCGCATCTTCGGGATTCGCCTGTAATTTAAGAGAAAGTATGTATGTCCGCGTGCAGGATTACTCTTTTTCGAATATTGATAAATTCAGCACGGCAGGCCTTGTTACAAGAATGACGACGGACGTGACCAATGTGCAGAATGCATTTCAGATGATTATCCGTATCGCGGTGAGAGCGCCGCTGATGCTGATTTTCAGTATGATCATGTGCTTTCTGATCAATCGCAGCCTGAGCCTTGTGTTCCTGGCAGCTTTGTGTTTCCTGGCGGTGATCCTGGCAGTTATCATGAAAAAAGCGACCGGAGTGTTCCAGGAGGTTTTCGACCGGTATGACGATCTGAACGCCAGCGTACAGGAAAATGTCACAGCTATCCGTGTGGTAAAGGCATACGTCCGGGAAGATCATGAAAATAAAAAATTCCGTAAGGCGGCGGAACATCTCTACCGTCTGTTCGTGAAGGCGGAGAGTCTTCTGGCAGTCAACAACCCGGTGATGATGCTTGTGGTCTACGGATGCATCACGGCGGTTTCCTGGTTCGGAGCGCAGTATATCGTGGCGGGGAGCATGAGTACCGGGGATATCACTTCGCTGTTCAGCTACATTATGTCCGTTATGATGTCGCTTATGATGCTGTCTATGATCTTTGTCATGGTGACGATGAGCGCGGCAAGTATCCGACGTATCTCTGAAGTTTTAAATGAGAAGCCGGAACTCCATGACCCGGCGGATCCCATAACGGAAGTTGCAGATGGAAGCATTGATTTTGACCATGTGAGTTTTGCATATAAACATGGCAGCGGCGAGGATACGCTGGAAGATATCGACCTGCATATCCGTTCCGGCGAGACCATAGGGATCATCGGCGGCACCGGATGCGGCAAATCCAGTCTGGTGAATCTGATCAGCCGTCTCTACGACGCATCTGCAGGAACCGTGAAAGTCGGCGGAAGAGATGTGAAAGAGTACGATATGGAAGTGCTGAGAAACGAAGTCTCGGTTGTGCTTCAGAAGAATGTCCTGTTCTCTGGGACAATTCTCGACAACCTGCGCTGGGGCAATGAAAATGCATCGGAGGAGGAATGTGAGGCGGCCTGCAGGGCGGCGTGCGCATCGGAATTTATTGAGCGGCTGCCGGATAAATATAACACGTGGATCGAGCGGGGCGGAACCAATGTGTCGGGAGGACAGAAGCAGAGACTGTGTATTGCGAGAGCGCTCTTAAAGAAACCCAAGGTACTTATCCTGGACGACTCTACAAGTGCGGTTGATACTGCGACGGATGCGAAGAACAGAGCGGCGTTCCGGCAGGTGATCCCGGGAACGACCAAGATCATTATTGCGCAGAGAGTCTCAAGTGTGGAGGAGGCGGACCGCATCCTTGTGCTGGATGATGGAAAGATCAATGGATTTGACACTCACGAGCATCTGCTGGAAAACAACGAGATTTACCGCGATATTTATGAGTCACAGACCCAGGGCGGCGGAGACTTTGATCACGCAGCCTGAACAGGCAGTCAAGAAACAGAAAGGAGATTGTAAGATGAAAGAGAAAAGGAAAGCGTCATCTATGTATGTCCTGAAACGTCTTCTGGCATACATGGTGAAGAATTATAAATTTTCATTTCTTGTTGTAGTGGTTTGTATTGTGATCGGCGCTTTTGCCACCATGCAGGGGATGCTGTTCGTACAGTCGCTGGTGGACGATTACATTGTGCCGCTGCTGAATTCGGAAAATCCTGACTTCATTCCGCTGGCGCAGGCTCTGTCAGGGATTGTAGTGTTTTATATCATTGGTATCGCGGCTTCATATGCGTATAACAGGATTATGGTAAATGTCAGTCAGGGAACTATGAAGAAATTCAGGGATGAGCTGTTCGCCAATATGGAGTCTCTGCCGATCAAATATTTCGATACCCATGCGCACGGGGATATCATGTCTGTGTATACCAATGACGTGGATACACTGAGACAGCTGTTCAGCCAGAGCATTCCGCAGATCATCAATTCTGCGGCGACGCTGGTGGCTACGTTCATTTCCATGATCGTGCTGAATATACCGCTGACCATTGTCACGCTTGTTATGGCTCTTGTCATGCTGAGAGTAACCACCGTATTCTCCGGGCTGTCCGGCAAATACTTCCAGAAACAGCAGAGAGACCTGGGAAATGTAGACGGATTTATTGAGGAGATGATGGACGGACAGAAAGTTGTCAAAGTCTTCTGTCATTGCAAAGGAGAACCCGGACGGCTATCAGACGGTGCTCACCGGAGATGGAAGCAACTTAAGCCAGGGGCAGAGACAGCTTCTTGCGATTGCCCGGGCGGCGGTAGCAGATCCGCCGGTACTGATCCTGGATGAGGCTACATCATCCATTGATACCCGGACAGAAGGGCTTGTGCAGGCAGGTATGGACGCTCTGATGAAAGGAAGGACCACATTTGTCATCGCACACAGACTGTCTACCATCAAGAATTCGGACTGCATTATGGTTATGGAGCAGGGAAGGATCATCGAGCGGGGAAGCCACGATGAACTGATCGAGGCGAAAGGGAAATACTATCAGCTGTACACGGGTAATTTTGCGGCGTGATCATATGAGCCGCTGTATCTTTTTCTCTGTGCAGGCAATATGTTTGAAAAATTCTTCCGGAGAAGGTATAATGATACAGTTGAGATAGGAGAAAAAGATTATGATCGTAATTGACAAAGAAAAATGTATCGGATGCGGACTCTGCGCAGATGACTGTCC
>CALWDN010000081.1 GCA_944376685.1 uncultured Mediterraneibacter sp.
AGCGCCAATCTGATCATGGGGGATGTGTTCGGCAAGCCGGCCATCGTGACGGATACCCACTGCATCCGCCTGGTGAACCGGATCGGTCTGGTGGACGGGATCAAAGAGCCGAAGAAAGTGGAAATGGCGCTCTGGAAGATCATCCCGCCCGAAGAAGGAAGCGACCTCTGCCACCGGCTCGTGTATCACGGACGGGACGTCTGCACGGCGCGGACGAAGCCTCACTGCGATAAGTGCTGTCTGGCGGATATCTGTAAGAAAAACGGCGTATAAAAAACGCAGGAAATAAAATATTAAAAGTAGTAGAAAAGGAGGCAGAGATGAAAAGTATCAGATTGCGGGATGATTTTTACTGGACAGGGATCATCGACGACCAGCTCCGGGTGTTCGACATCATCATGTACACAGAATTCGGGACGACCTATAATTCCTATGTGATGAAAGCCGGGGATAAGACCGTACTTTTTGAGACGGCGAAGGCGAAGTTTTTTGATGATTATATCGGGAAGCTTCAGGAAGTGGCCGATGTGCACCGGATCGATTACCTGGTGGTGAGCCATACTGAGCCGGACCATGCGGGAAGCGTAGAGCGCCTGCTGGACTACAGTCCGCAGATGAAGGTCATTGCCACGGGCTGCGCCCTTGGATTCCTGAAAGAGATCGTGAACCGGGACTTCGTCGGCATCCCGGCGCGGGACGGGGACAAGATGACCATCGGGAACCGGACGCTCCAGTTCATGTTTGTGCCGAACCTGCACTGGCCGGACACCATGTATACATTTATAGAGGAGGAGCAGATCCTGGTGACCTGCGATTCCTTCGGCTCGCATTACTGCCTGCCGGAAGTGGTTTCCTCTGAGATCAAAAATGAAGACGACTATCAGAAGGCGCTGAAATATTATTATGACTGCATCATCGGTCCGTTTAAGCCATTCATGCTCAAAGCCCTGGACCGGGTGGAGCCGATGGACATTTCCATGATCTGCACCGGACACGGGCCGGTGCTGGTGGGCGACCGCATTAAATCCGTGATGAGGCAGTACCGGGAGTGGTCCACGGTGGTAAACCCGAACCCGAAGAAAACGGTCATCATCCCGTATGTGAGCGCCTACGGCTACACGAAGTCCCTGGCGGAGAAGATCGCCGGGGGCGTGAAGGACAGCGGCGACATCGACGTGCGTTCCTACGATATGGTGGAGGCTGACGCGGCAAAAGTAAATGAAGAACTGCTCTTCGCAGACGGCATCCTGCTGGGAACGCCGACCATCGTGGGCGAGGCGCTGAAACCGATCTGGGATCTGACGCTTGGGATGTTCCCGGCGACCCACGGAGGCAAATACGCCGGCGCTTTTGGAAGCTACGGCTGGAGCGGCGAGGGCGTGCCCAATATCACGGCCCGTCTGAAACAGCTGAAGATGAAGACGGTCGAAGGCTTCCGTGTGCGGTTCAAACCGTCGGAGGCTGACCTGGTGAGCGCCTATGAGTTCGGCTACCAGTTCGGCTGCATCGTGCAGGATAAGGAGCCGGTGAAGCCGAAGAAGCCGGGCGCGAGAAGTCTGGTAAAATGCCTCGTCTGTGGCGAGATCTTTGATTCTTCGCTGGAGATCTGTCCGGTCTGCGGCGTGGGAAAAGAGAACTTTGTGCCGGTGGATGCACAGGAGACCGGCTATATCAATAATACACAGGAATATTATGTGATCCTCGGAAACGGCGCGGCGGGATTCAATGCGGCGAAGGCCATCCGGGAGCGGGATAAGACCGGCTCCATCGTGATGATCTCCAATGAACCCTATCCGTCCTATAACCGTCCGATGCTGACCAAGTCCATCGTGGCGGGCCTGAGCGCGGAGCAGATCGCCATCGAGGGACCGGCATGGTACGAGGAGAACCGGGTATACCAGATGCTCGGGAAACAGGTGACGGCAGTGGATCGGGAACAGAAAGAAGTGCTCCTTGACAGCGGGGAAAAGATCAGATATACCCGTCTGATCTATGCGCTTGGCAGCGAGTGCTTCATCCCGCCCATGGAAGGGCGCGGGCTGCCGGAAGTCATCGCGATCCGCAGGCTTTCTGACGTGGAGAAGGTAGAGACGCTGATGGAAAAAGCGGAAAATGCGATCGTGATCGGCGGCGGCGTACTCGGCCTGGAGGCGGCCTGGGAACTGAAGAAGGCAGGCCTTAAGGTAACCGTGCTGGAAGTGGCGCCGGTTCTCATGGGGCGGCAGCTTGACGCCGGTTCCGCGGAGATCCTGAAAGAGATCGCGGCGAAGCATGATGTGGCGATCCGGACCGGGGTGACCGTAGCGGCCATTGAAGGCGAAGGTCATGTGAGCGGCGTGCGGATCGATGGGGGAGAGACCATCCCTGCCGACATCGTGATCGTGTCTGCGGGCGTCCGGGCGAAGACGGATCTGGCACAGGAAATGGGAATCGAAACCGGACGCGCGGTGAAGGTGGACAGCCATATGGCAACGAACCTGCCGGATGTCTACGCATGCGGCGACTGCGCGGAATACGAAGGCATGAATTACGCGATCTGGCCGGAAGCCTCCGAGCAGGGGCGCATCGCCGGAGCCAATGCAGCGGGCGAACCCCTGGAGTATGAACCGGTGGAGGCCGCGCTTACATTCCACGGCATGAACACAGCTCTCTTCGCGGCGGGGGACAACGGCAGGAATCCGAATCTCCTGTACAAGACCGTGGAGTTCCGCGACATGGGCAAGGAACAGTACCGCAAATATTTCTTCCTCAATAACCGCCTTTCAGGCGTGATCCTGATCGGGGATCTCAGTGAGATGCCAAAGCTCAGCGAAGCGCTGAAGGACCATGCTCTTTATAAAGATGTGATCGGGTAAGATAAGGGCTCACCTGCGTTAATGTCTGCAGGTGAGCCTTAAGTCTGCCGTCCGGTATGATTTTCAGAAAAAGTTCTTGCATTTGTGCGGAATATATGATAAGATACCGATTGTGTCAGAGATGATGCGGGTGTAGTTCAATGGTAGAACACCAGCCTTCCAAGCTGGATACGTGAGTTCGATTCTCATCACCCGCTTTTTTCATGCCCGCTTTTGGCGGGTTTATTTTTTTATCTCCATACCAGCCCGTATCATCCGGAACATACGCCGCGCCGCGCTTAAATAAAGTTCTTCTGCCCGTTCCAGTGCCTCGTCAAGCGGCATGATCTGGTTCACGGTCGTTATGATCGAATGGATCCCGCAGCCGAAAATGTCTTCGGCGCCTTTTCCCATGCTTCCTGTAATGGCTACAGCCGGTATCCCGTGCTTCATGCAGCGCATCCCGACGCCCTGCATGACTTTCCCGAATACAGACTGCCAGTCAGCGGCGCCCTCGCCCGTCACAACGAGAGATACCCCTTCCAGTTTCCGGTCAAAGTCTACCAGGTCCAGGACGGTTTCGATCCCGGACTTCAGCTTCCCGCCCAGGAAAACCATCAGTGCGGCGCCAAGCCCTCCGGCGGCACCTGCGCCGGGGACTTCATCCATGTTGATGCCGAACTGCCGGATGATCACATCTCTGTAGTTCTGCATGCCTTTTTCCAGTCCGGCGAGCATCTGGGGGCTTCCGCCTTTCTGCTTGCCGAAAGTGAGCGTGGCGCCGGTTTCGCCGCAGAGCGGGTTTGTGACATCACACATGACGGTGAAGACAGTTTCACGGACTGCCGGATCAAGGCCGGATACATCAATGTGGTCCACATGGATCAGGTCTGCCCCGCTGCCCGACAGTTCCCGGCCCTGCTTGTCCAGGAAACGGATGCCGAGTGCGCGCATGCATCCCATGCCACCGTCATTGGTTGCGGAACCGCCGATGGCTATGGAGATATCACGGCATCCGTGCGCGAGCGCGTCTGCGATCATTTCGCCCGTTCCGTAGGACGAGGTCTGTTCTGGATCCCTCTGGTCAGCGGGAAGGAGGGGAAGCCCGGACGCGGCAGCCATTTCCATTATGGCCCGTCCGTCAGGAAGGATCCCGTAAAATGCCCGGACGCTTTCTCCCCGTGGCCCCTGCACATCAACATGCCGTTCTTCGCCTCCGGCGGCAGATAGCACTGCCGCGGTCGTTCCTTCGCCTCCGTCGGCGACTTCCGTGAAGCTGCACTGGCAGCCCGGAAAGATTTCCCCGGCTGCCTGTGTGAGAAGTTCGGCCGTCCTGCGGGAGGAAAGAGTTCCTTTAAATGAATCTGATGCAAATAAAAATTTCATGGCCTGTGTCTCCGTTCTTTATGATTATTTATGTACAGTTTATCAGGAAGCGTGCAAAGAGGTCAAGCGCTTTGCAGGCCTTGTCTGCCGTTATCCCGTGTGTTATACTGTAAACAGTTTATCAGAATCAGAAAAGTCAGGAGAGATACATATGAGATTTAATATTACGGACAATGTGATCGTCCGTGCGCTCAGCAAGATCTGTGATATGGTCTGCCTTAATATACTGTGGCTGATCTGCTGTATCCCGGTCATCACGGCCGGCGCGTCTACAACAGCGCTTTACACGGTTATGCTGAAGATGGTGCGGAATGAAGAAGGGTATATTTTCAGGGGCTTTTTCAAAGCGTTCAGGTCGAATTTCAGGCAGAGTACGGTTATATGGCTCATCCTGCTCCTGCTCGGCATCATCTGCGGGATTGATTACCGCGTAGCCGGAATGATGCCCGGAACCGCCGGTATGGTCATGCGGAGCATTTTTATCCTGTTTGGATTCTTCGTGCTGTCCGTTGCGATCTATGCATTTCCGCTCACCGCGCGTTATGAGAACAGCATCCGTGCGACGCTGCGCAATGCCCTGCTCCTTACAGTGGCGAAGCTCCCGTATACGCTCCTTATGGCGGCTGTTACGGTCGGGGCAGTGATCGCATCGGTGTGGAACAGCGTCACCCTGATGTTTGCGATCCCGCTCTGGTTCCTGATCGGGGGATCGCTGATCGCCTGGATCAACTCCTGGCTGCTGAGAAGGGTATTTATGGTTTTCGAAGACAATGATGATAATGCTGGAAATGAGGGTTGAGAGATGAATTTTCTGGAAGAACGGATCGTAAAAGACGGCGTGGTAAAAGAAGGGAACGTACTGAAAGTGGACAGTTTCCTGAATCATCAGATGGATATCGGGCTGCTGGACCAGATGGGCGCTGAATTTAAACGAAGGTTTGCCGGGAAGCCGATAAACAAGATCCTTACGATCGAGGCTTCAGGCATAGGCATTGCGTGCATTGCAGCCCGGCATTTTGATGTGCCGGTCGTATTTGCGAAGAAATCACAGAGCATCAATCTGGACGGAGAGATGTACGTGGCAGAAGTTGAGTCTTTTACTCATAAATGCATAAACCATGTGATCGTGGCAAAGAAATTCATGTCACCGGAAGACCATGTGCTGATCATCGATGATTTCCTGGCAAACGGATGCGCACTCCAGGGGCTGATCCAGATCGTCCAGTCTGCAGGCGCGACGGTAGAAGGAATTGGGATCGCCATTGAGAAAGGATTCCAGGCCGGCGGACGTATCATCCGCAATCTGGGATTCCAGCTTGAATCTCTGGCTATCGTGGACGGGATGGATGATCAGACAGGGGAGATCCAGTTCAGGGATCAGAGCATGATGCGGAACCGCGGATAGGGGAGGAGATCATCCCTGTCCGGATCCCGCATCTGCTTTACATATTCAGCTGCTGACGACCACAGTCTGGTATCCGGCTCTTTTCAGCCGCTTTTCTGTAACGGCGGCTTCATCCAGTGAGGGGAAGGTTCCGACTGTGACGCGGTAAATGCCGCCGTCCTGGCTTATCACGGCAGGGAAGTCCTGTTCCAGCAGTTCCTGCATAAGCCGTTCGGCATACAGGCTGTTCCGGAATGCGCCGGCCTGTACGGTGTAGGACCCCGGGGATGCAGAAGCGTCTGGGACGTCTCCGTTTAGCTGGAGCGTATCCAGGATCCCCTCTGCGATGGCGAGGGCGATGTCGCCAAAGTTGTTGTCAAAGAGCTGATTATCCGTATCGGAATTTATAAAACCTGCTTCTACAAGTACTGCCGGCATATCCGTGCGCCGCAGGACCACAAGTCCGGGGCGCTCTTTTACTCCCAGATTGACAAAACCGACAGATTCCAGCTGTTCATTGATGTCTTCGGCCATCTCCAGCTTGATGCCGGAACGGTTGAAGATGAGCGATTCAACGCCGGAATAAGTATCTGGTTCAGGGCTGGAGTTCCGGTGGATCGAGATGAAGAAATCAGCGCCGGCTTCATTTGCCTCCATTGCTTTCTGGTATGGTGATTCGTAGATGTCGGTCGTGCGGGTATAGAGTACATCGATCCCGCGGCCCTGTAGGATCTCTCCCACGGCGAGCGTCAGGGCGAGCGTATCATCTTTTTCCTGCCGGCCGTTATATACGGCTCCCGGATCGCGTCCGCCGTGCCCGGCATCCAGCATGATAGAATAAGGCATAAACGGTTGTTCCTTTGCTAGGATGATCTGTAATAATATATGTGTGAAAAGAAAAAAGGTGAACGCATCTGCTGTGCGCTCACCTTTTCAGGTTAATGGTCTGTTCCGCCGGAGCCGGCAGGCGTATCTGCAAGCGGGGGTTCATCCGCTGTTTCTTCGGGTTCTGCCGCCTTCTCGGGAAGAAAGACGTGGACGCTTTCCACGCGGTTTTTATCCAGTTTGTCAACAACCAGCCGGATGTTGTCTTCGGTAATGACTTCATCGTTCAGGTCAGGAAGTCGGTCCAGATGCTCGATGAACAGCCCGCCCAGGGAATCATAGTCCTCGGATGAGAAGGCAGTGCCAAGGCGGTCGTTGACATCGTCCAGATTCATCGCGCCGTCGATAATGTATTCCCGGTCGGAAACCTGGATAAATGCTTCTTCTTCATGTTCGTCATATTCGTCGTGGATCTCGCCGACGATTTCTTCAAGGATGTCTTCAAGTGTGATCAGCCCGGCCATCTCGCCGTATTCATCCAGTACGATGGCGATGTTGAACGTTGACTGGCGCATTTCCACCAGCAGTTCCGAGATGCTTTTGTATTCATAGGTGAAGTGCGGCTTCCTCAGAATGTCGCGGATCTGGAAGGGTTCGCTTCTGTCGTAGAGGAGCAGGTCCTTCATATTGATAATACCGATAATATTGTCCTGTGTCTCTTCGTAGACCGGGAGACGCGTGAACTTATCCTCGCGGAAGATATCGATCAGTTCGTCGTAGGTGTTATCTGCGCTGGCAAAAGTAACATGCACCCGCGGGACCATGATATCCTTGGCATTTGCGTCTCCGAGGTCGAACACATTGTTGATCATTTCTTTTTCATCGGATTCGATGACGCCCTTCTCGTGGCTCACATCCACGATCGTACGGAGTTCTTCCTCAGTCATGTCCTTCCTGGCTGCGGACGGGTCCACGCGCAGCAGCAGCATGATAAAGCGGGAAAACAGATTGATGATGAATATGACCGGCGTCATGATCACCATAAAGATCTGTATGATCCGGATGTAGCGCATGGAAATTTTTTCGGCATTCAGCGTCGCGTAATTCTTGGGTGTGATCTCGCCGAAGACGAGGATCGCCACGGTAAGCACGGCTGTAGCGATGCTGACCATATATCCGCCGAAGGCATATGCAAGTGTAGCTGAGAGGGAAGATGCGGAAATGTTGACGATGTTGTTGCCTATCAAAATGGCGCTCAGCATTTTGGATGTATGATTCTCTGTGATGTCCAGCACAAGGGCGGCTTTTTTGTTCCCGTTGTCTGCCAGTGAACGGAGCCGGATCTTGCTTGCAGTCGTAAGCGCGGTCTCGTTCGATGAGAAAAATGCCGAGAGCATGAGAAGAATGATCAGTATCAGAAATTGTAAAGTGTCACCAGAGTCCACTGTATTTTTTCCACTCCTTTATAATTACTGTATATTTGGATGCTGATAATTTTAGTGATACCGCACCATTATACACTGAACCGGGGGTTTTGGCAAGTGCGCCCGGGAAGCATATGCTTTACAAGCGGAGCGGGATTGGATTATAATAATGTGGCAAATAAGATTATCAATTATAGAAACGGAGATTATGTATGGATCTGTATCAGGAACTTTGCGCTATAACCGGAGAGAAAAATGTGACCCTCGACGAACCTATGTCAGGGCATACTACATTTCGCATCGGCGGGCCGGCGGATTATTTTGTCACGCCATGCGATGCCGGAGAGACGGGGCGTGTCGTCCGGCTCTGCAGGGATTCGGGGGTCCCGTATTATGTGATCGGGAACGGGAGCAATCTCCTCGTTGGAGACAAAGGTTACAGGGGCGTGATCATACAGATTTTTAAAAACATGGACCGGATCTGTGTGGAAGGCGCCAGGATCCATGTCCAGGCCGGGGCGCTTCTGTCTAAAACAGCGGCCGCCGCGTGCGAAGCAGGGCTGGCCGGGCTGGAGTTCGCTTCCGGCATCCCAGGGACGCTGGGCGGCGCGGTGCGCATGAACGCGGGCGCGTACGGCGGAGAGATGAAAGATGTGCTGGAGAGTGCGACTGTGCTCACGCCAGACGGGAAAGTCCTGACGCTGGCCGCGGAGGATATGAAGATGGGCTATCGTACGAGCATCGTGTCAAAGATGGATTATATCGTTCTGGAGGCAGTGCTTGCCCTGACTCCGGGCGACCCCGGAGCGATCCGCGAAAAGATCGGGGAGCTGAAAGAGAAACGTGTCTCAAAACAGCCGCTGGAATACGGAAGCGCCGGAAGCACGTTTAAACGTCCGGAGGGGTACTTCGCCGGGCAGCTGATCGAAGAGGCGGGGCTGCGGGGATTCCGTGTGGGAAACGCGCAGGTCTCGGAAAAACACTGCGGATTTGTGATCAACCTGGGCGGCGCAACAGCGAAAGACGTATCAGACCTGATGGCGGAAGTGATCCGGCGTGTGGAAGAGAATTCAGGGGTGCGGCTGGAGTCTGAAGTGAAAAGGATAGGAGAGTTTTAAAAATGCGTTTGGTAATTGTTACGGGGATGTCGGGGGCCGGCAAATCCACGGCGCTGAAAATGCTGGAGGATATGGGATACTTCTGCGTAGACAACCTTCCGATCCCCCTGCTTACGCGGTTCGTGGAGATGTTCAGTGAACCGGACCAGGAAGAGCGCAAGATCGCGCTCGGGATCGATGTCCGGGGCGGGCAGGATTTTGCCGGGCTGAAAGATGTGCTGGATGAAATGGACCAGAAGAAAACGGAATATGAGATCCTGTTCCTGGACGCCCAGGATAATGTGCTGGTGAAACGCTATAAAGAAACGCGCCGGCAGCATCCCTTAAGCGGCTCGGGGCGCGTGGATACAGGGATCGCCAAAGAGCGTGAGAAGATCATGTTCCTTAAGATGCGCGCGACTTACATCCTGGATACGAGCAGGATGCTGACAAGGGAGCTGAAGCTGGAACTCGAGAAGATATTCGTAAAAGGCGGGGAATTCTGCAACCTGTATATTACAGTCATGTCGTTCGGATTTAAATACGGGATACCGCAGGATTCGGACCTGGTATTTGACGTCCGCTTTCTCCCGAACCCTTACTATATAGACGAGCTGAAAACAAAGACAGGGAACGAGGCTGAAGTGCAGGATTATGTGATGGAAAACGGGAAGGCGGCGATCTTCCTGGACAAACTGACGGATATGGTGAACTTTCTCATCCCGAATTACATCCTGGAGGGAAAGAACCAGCTGGTGATCTCGATCGGCTGTACAGGCGGAAGACACCGTTCCGTGACGCTTGCCAACGCGCTGTACCGCGCACTGGAAAGCAAGGAGAATTACGGAGTGCGCCTGGAACACCGCGATATCGACAAAGATCCGGTCACAAAGAGGAAGTAGCAGCCGGAAGAAAAGAGTGAGGATATGTCGTTTTCTGGAAAAGTGAGGGAAGAGCTTGCAGGGAATATTGCGCCGGC
>CALWDN010000082.1 GCA_944376685.1 uncultured Mediterraneibacter sp.
CTGTTGTGATTCGTACAGTGACTTGTCGCCAGTTTCTTAACTTGACATTCGCTCCACGGAAAACCCGCCGTACGCTTATGGTTTTGCGTCAGCGGCAACCTCACGCTTCATCGCTATCATGTCACAGCCCTATCAGTATATAAGATGACGGGATTTATTTCAAGAGGTTTTTAAGAAATATTGTATTTTTTTCAATACAATTTTAATTTCACAGTATCCTGCATATCTCCGGAAACACTTCCACGCTCCTCTTCAATATTCCTTTTACATACGCGATCAATATCCCGTAATTGGTCATCGGCACTCCCTGGTCTTCGGCGCAGCTCAGCCGGTATTTCATCTCCCGCCCGTTCAGCATGCAGCCACCGCAGTGGATGATCAGTTTGTAGCCGGTCAGGTCATCCGGGAATTCCGTCCCGGACGTAGTCTCGATCCGGATGTCTTTCCCGGTGTATTCCCGGATCCACCGCGGGATCTTTACCGTCCCGATATCGTCGCACTGCCGGTGGTGGGTGCAGCCCTCGCTGATAAGGACGACGTCGCCGTCGGACAGCCTGTCAAGCGCAGTCACGCCCCGGACGGCCTGCTCCAGATCTCCTTTATAACGGGCCATCAGGATGGAAAATGAAGTGAGCGGGATCTCCTCCGGCGTATCTTCCGCCACACGGGCGAACACCTGGCTGTCTGTGATGACCAGCTTTGGCTTCTCCCGGAAGCTCCCGAGCATATGCTTCAGTTCATTTTCTTTCACGACCACGGATGCCGCATCCGCTTCGAGGATGTCCCGGATCGTCTGCTGCTGGGGAAGGATGAGCCTCCCTTTCGGCGCCGCGGAATCAATGGGGACGACCAGCACGACTATATCCGAAGGATCCAGCAGATCCCGGACAAGCGCCCGGTCCGGCTCTTCCCGCTTCGCCGCGGCGGCGATCCTTTCTTTCAGTTCGAAGATCCCTTCGCCGGTCGCCGCGCTTACGGGGCACAGCTGGTCATCCGTCAGATCCAGCTGTTCTTTTATGCTCCGGATCGCGTCCGGCCCGGCGAGTTCCTTCTTATTTACAGCAACGATGAACGGGATCCCCTTCGCACGGATCCGGTCGAGGAGCGCCCGGTCTTCTTCCGACGCGCCTGCCGTCCCGTCGACCACAAGCACTGCTGCATCCGTTTTATTGAGCACCTGGCGGCTCTTCCGGACGCGCAGCCTGCCCAGTTCGCCCTCGTCGTCGATCCCCGGCGTGTCCATCATTACCACCGGGCCGAGGGGCAGAAGCTCCATTGATTTATAGACCGGATCTGTCGTCGTGCCTTTCACATCCGACACGACCGCCAGGTCCTGTCCTGTAACCGCATTGATGATGCTTGATTTCCCTGCGTTTCGTTTTCCAAAAAAACCGATGTGCGTCCGCTCGGACACCGGCGTCTGATTCATTCCCATTACTTCAACACCAGTCTGTGGAAGTTTTTCTTCCCTTTTTTCACGATCATTCCCTCGCCTGCAAATGCATCTTTTGCAAATACGGCTTTGATGTCCGTGACTTTTTCGCCGTCCACGGATGTGCCGCCCTGCTGCACCGCGCGTCTCGCCTCGGATTTGGACGGAACAAGGCCGGCCCTCACGAGCATGGTCAGGATGTCGATGTTTCCATCGATGAAATCATTTTCCTCCAGCTCTGTCGTGGGCATCTCCGCCGCATTTCCTTTGCTGAACAGTGCGCGTGCGCTCTCCTGCGCCTTCTTCGCTTCTTCCTCGCCGTGGACCAGTTTGGTCAGCTCATATGCCAGGATCTCTTTCGCCGTATTGAGCTGGGCGCCCTCCCAGGCATCCATCTTGTCGATCTCCTCCAGCGGAAGGAAGGTCAGCATACGGATGCATCTGAGCACATCCGCGTCCGCCACATTTCTCCAGTACTGATAGAACTCGAACGGGGACGTCTTCTCCGGATCAAGCCATACGGCGCCGGACTGGGTCTTGCCCATCTTCTTGCCCTCGGAGTTCAGGAGCAGTGTGATCGTCATGGCGCCTGCGTCCTTGCCCAGCTTCCGGCGGATCAGCTCCGTGCCCGCCAGCATGTTGCTCCACTGGTCGTCGCCGCCGAACTGCAGATTGCAGCCGTATTTCTGGTACAGTGCGTAGAAATCATAAGCCTGCATGATCATGTAGTTGAACTCCAGGAAGCTTAAGCCTCTCTCCATCCTCTGTTTGTAGCACTCCGCCGCCAGCATACGGTTGACCGAGAAATGCGGTCCGACTTCGCGGAGCAGTTCGATATAGTTCAGGTCAAGGAGCCAGTCCGCATTGTTTACCATGAGCGCCCTGCCTTCGGAAAAGTCAATGAATTTGCTCATCTGTTTCTTGAAGCAGTCGCAGTTGTGCTGGATCTGCTCCGGGGTCATCATGCTGCGCATATCCGTTCTTCCGGACGGGTCGCCGATGTAGCCGGTGCCGCCGCCGATCAGGGCGATCGGCTTGTTGCCCGCTTCCTGGAGGCGCTTCATCAGGCAAAGCGCCATAAAATGCCCTACGTGAAGGCTGTCCGCCGTCGGGTCGAACCCGATATAGAATACCGCTTTCCCTGTATTGACCAGTTCACGGATCTCCTCCTCATCTGTCACCTGTGCGATCAGGCCTCTTGCCTGAAGTTCTTCATAGATTCCCATCTTTCCTTTTCTCCTTTTCATTTATTTCCCGGCAAGCGGAGTCACGCTGCCTGTGGCCTGCAGAGGCGGCTGTTATCCCCCGTCTGATATAAAAAAGCCCTTACTGCTTTCACAGTAAGGGCGAAATCTTCCGCGGTACCACCTTAATTCACCGACGCCGGAAATCCTTCCCCCGGCATCAGCCTCAGACAGCACTTTAACGCGTGCCAATCCGTCAGTGCCTACTGGTCCTTCGGGATGTTCAGCACGAAGCTCCGAGACGTATTCATATGCGGTTCCTTCGCGCGCCTCTCATCCGCCGGCTGCTTTCTGTCCGGGTGTACCGTATATTACTTGCTCTCTTCCAGGCTTTTCCCTTTATTAGCTCTGTCTGATAGACAGATTAGCCTATCCGGGCGGATTTGTCAACCCGGGAATCCATTTTGGGACACCGCAAAATGCAGTTTGGGACGTAGTAAAATTGAATTTTACTACGTCCCAAACCATTAAAAGGGATTATATGTTTTGATTATTATTTGCAGAGTTTCTTAAATTCGTCTGCTACGAACTGTACTTTTGTTCCTACGATAACCTGTACGGAATTCTTGCCCGGACGGATCACGCCTGCAACACCTGCAGATTTGATCTTCTTCTCGTCAACCTTTGTGTAATCCTTGATCTCAAGACGAAGTCTTGTGATGCAGTTATCGATGGATGTAACGTTCTCTTTGCCGCCAACGCCTTCGAGGATGACGGAAGCAACCTCTGTGAAGTTGTCGTTTGCGAGAACGACGCTCTTCTCTGCATCTGTATCATCGTCATCCTCACGTCCCGGTGTCTTCAGATCGAACTTCACGATCGCGAAGCGGAATACTGCGTAGAAGATGATGAATGCAGCGATGCCCAGCGGGATGATCATCCATGTATTCGCAGCTGCCGGAAGGGAAGCTGAGAATACAAGGTCGGTCAGACCTGCGGAGAAGCTGAATCCTGCACGGAATCCGATAAGAACTGTCACTACTGTGAAGATTGCATACAGCAGAGCGTAGATCAGGTACAGAGCCGGTGCAAGGAACATGAAGCCGAACTCGAACGGCTCAGTAACGCCGCAGACAAATGCTGCGATAGCTGCAGAGCTGAGGAGACCGATCGCAACTTTCTTCTTGTTGCTCTTTGCTGTGTGTACCATAGCGAGAGCCGCACCCGGGATACCGAACATCATACACGGGAAGAATCCTGACATGTACATACCAAGGCTCCATGTAACATCTGCTGATGTCTCGCCTGCCCAGAAGTGAGTCAGGTCGCCGAGGCCGATGGTGTCAAACCAGAATACGTTGTTGAGTGCATGGTGCAGGCCGAACGGGATAAGCAGTCTGTTGAAGAATGCATACAGTCCGGCTCCAACTGCTCCGAGGCTTGCGATGCCTTCGCCAAGTGCAACCAGTGCACCGAAAAGCAGCGGCCATACGAAGAGCAGGATAACGGATACGATGATGGATACAACGCCTGCAATGATCGCTACGCAGCGCTTGCCGCTGAAGAATGACAGCCAGTCCGGAAGCTTTGTGCTCTTGAACTTGTTGTAGCACATAGCTCCGATCACACCTGCAAGGATACCGATGAACGGGTTTGCGATCTTGTCAAATGCAAGAGTAGCATCAGCATTCTCTGCGATAGACGGCATGATAACTGTTACGTTAGCTGTAGCCAGCAGGTTTGTCATCATCAGCCAGGAAGCCAGAGCTGCCAGACCGCCGGTACCATCGTTCTCATCGGACATGCCGACGCCGATGCCAATCGCAAACAGGATCGCCATATTATCGATCAGGGCGCCGCCTGCTTTCACGAGATAGTAACCAATCTGCTGAACGATTCCTGTTACTTCACCGCCCTGCATCGTTGACGGACACAGTGCATATCCGATACCCATGAGGATACCGCAGATCGGAAGCACAGCAACCGGAAGCATTAACGCTTTACCTAATTTCTGTAAAAACTTCATTAGTTTCCCTCCTTGATTTTTGACTCTCGTCATAATCCCTTTTTATATTTTAACCGGATGCTCCGGTCAAAACCATTATAAACAGTGATCCGGTTACTCAATGATGACCAGATCGTCGCCTGCAGACACGTCTTTCGTTCCGACGTTCTCTACCGATTGATAGTCCGGTGTGTTGCAGACAAGCACCGGTGTAATGATGTCATAGCCGGCCGCTTTTACTTTCTCGAGATCCACTTCCAGGAGCAGATCCCCCTTCTTTACATGGTCGCCTGACTTCACATGGCCGGTGAAGCCTTCCCCGTTCATTTTCACGGTGTCAAGCCCTACATGGATCAGCACCTCTGCACCGAAATCCGTAACCATGCTGACTGCGTGGAGCGTATCGAATACCATTCCGATCTCTCCGTCGGCCGGCGCATAGATCTTTCCCTCTGACGGGATCACCGCCGCGCCCTTGCCCAGCATTTCTTCAGCGAATGTAGGATCGCTCACTTCCTGAAGCGGAACCGCTTTTCCCTTCGCCGGCGCGCCGAGCACGTGGCCTTTTTTCTTAAACAGATTAAACATTGTTCTCTCCTCCTTTTCTGCTACTCTTCGTTTTCTGCCATAGTCACTCTTCTGATATGGATAGCCAGATACATGACTTCCTCGCTTGAAAGCCTGCATTCTGTATTTTTCTCGATATATTCCGCAATCTTACAGCTGCACGCGTACTCCTTCGGATATTTCGTCTGCATCAGTTCCGCAAGTTCATCCTCTTCATCGGGAAGAAGTTCTCTTCTGTACACTCTCTGCAGAAGGAATTTCAGGTGCGTCACAAACCGTTCATAGTGGAGCGTCCGCTCGTCGAGTACGATGCCCAGTTCATTGCTGGTGATCTCCAGGATGTCCCGCAGCTGGTTCGGGAACCGGAAAGCGTCCCTGATATCCGTCCCGTATTCCGCATTTACAAAGTGCAGTGCGATAAATCCGGCTTCGTCTTCCGGCAGCTCGACGCCCAGCCTTTCCTTTATGAGCTTCAGCGCGTAGCTCCCAAGGTCAAACTCATGCGGGTAAAACCGCTTGATCTCCCACAGAAGCGCATTCTGCAGGTTGATCCCTTTCTCGAAACGCTCGACCGCAAAATTAATATGGTCCGTAAGTGTTACATAAATGCTCTGATTCAGCTTCAGATTCAGATTGCTCTTTGCGAAAGAGATAATATCCGTCGAGATCTTCACCCGCTCGAGCGGCATATCGGCCAGCAGCTCTTTGAGCTGGTCCGCCGTATCCCTGCTCTTGATCCGGAATACTTTTTCAATTTTTTTCTCATCCACGGGCTGTCCGGGCCGCACTCCGAATCCGAGCCCCCTGCCCATTACCACAAGCTCTTTTCCCGTTTCGTCGAAAGCAGAAACAATATTATTATTAATTACTTTTTCTACTAACATATCTACCTTCCAGGATAAAAAAACCAGATCATATAAATATATCCTCTGAGCCTATATTTATAAAATCTGGTTTTGCCTGCCGTACAGTAACAATCCTGCCGTATTTTCTTATTGTTTACACTCTAACAGATATTGACAGCAAAGTCAATCTGTTCTTTATAATTTGTTTATATAATTTATTTTTTATTTATGCTTTTAAGCCTGTTTTTTACCGTTTACATACACAGCCTTAACATTCAGGTCTTCGTCAAGCAGGACGAAGTCCGCATCCTTGCCGGGCACAATGCTTCCGCAGCGGTCATAGATGCCGATCTCCTTCGCAGGATTCATGGTCGCACAGCCGACCGCGTCCTCCAGCGGGATGCCCATGCGCTGCACAGCCACGCGGATGCAGCCCATCAGGTCTGTGGCAGAACCGGCGATGGTCCCGTCGGCAAGGGTTGCCAGCGGACCTTTGACAAATACATCCTGGCCGCCCAGCGTATACTGTCCGTCTGTCAGGCCTGTGGCGCGCATGCTGTCACTGATCATGATAATGCGGTCTGCGCCGAACATGGCAAATGTGGCGCGGACCACTGACGGATGAATGTGAACGCCGTCGCAGATCAGCTCCACATGGCATTTCTCATCATCCCTCGCCGCGCCGATGACGCCCGGCTCCCGGTGGTTGAGCGGCGGCATCGCATTGTACAGATGGGTCACGTGGCTCGCGCCCTCTGCCAGCGCTCTTGAAGCCTCGTCATAATTTGCCACCGTGTGCGCGATGGAAACAACGACTTCATCTTTCACGTCGCGGATAAATTCGATCGCCCCGTCATTCTCCGGCGCAATGTCCACCAGTTTGATCAGCCCGCCGGACTCTTCCTGCAGTTTGCGGAAAAGCTCCGTGTCACATTTCCGGATGAAGTCCGCCGCCTGCGCGCCTTTTTTCTTGACGCTGATGAACGGTCCTTCCATATTGATGCCGACCAGTTTTGCTCCTTCCGTCCCGTTGTAAGCCCCGGCCGTTTTCATGATGCTGTGGAGTTCTTCTTCGGACAGGGTCATGGTCGCCGGACAGATCGATGTTACGCCGACGGACGCCTCATGCTTCGCCATATTTGCGATGGCTTCTTCCTTCGCATCGCAGAAATCATCGCCCACGCAGCCGTGGAAATGGATGTCCACAAGCCCCGGGATCATATAACAGCCTTCGCCGTCCAGTACTTCGTCCGCTGCAGCCGAAGCCGGATCCGCAAACCTGCCGCCGTCAACCGCCATCTCGCCCGGGACGAATTTCTTATCCTCTGTATAGATCTTTACATTTTTAATAAGCATTTTCCCATACCTCCTGTGCAGGCCGCATCCGCGGTCTCCTTATGCCTGCTCCGGCACTTTGGAAAGAGCCGCCTTGTCCGCTACGATCACAACATCCGGGTGAAGCTGGAGGATGGACGCCGGAACTTCCGGTGTGACCGGTCCGAAGAATGCTTTCGCCACGATGTCTGCTTTTGCCTCGCCGTTCACGATCAGGAGGATCTTCTTTGCTTTCATGATCGTCCCGATCCCCATCGTATACGCCTGACGCGGAACATCGTCTGCCGATGCGAAGAATCTCTTGTTCGCCTCAATAGTGCTCTCTGTCAGATCCACGCAGTGCGTGGTCTGTGCAAACGAACTGTCCGGCTCATTGAATCCGATATGTCCGTTGTGTCCCAGACCAAGGAGCTGGATATCCACGCCGCCCATGGAATCGATCAGCGCCTCATATCTTGCGCACTCTTTGTCCGCGTCCGGCTCTGTTCCGTCCGGCACGTTCGTATTCGCCGGATCGATATTTACGCGGTCAAACAGATGCTCATGCATGAAATAATAGTAACTCTGGTCGTTGTCCCGTGTCAGTCCCCTGTACTCGTCCAGGTTCACAGTCTTAACTTCTGAAAAATCCAGGTCGCCGCTGTCACAGCGCGCCACCAGCTCATCATATGTACCGATCGGTGTGGAGCCCGTCGCAAGCCCGAGCACACAGTCCGGCTTCAGGATGACCTGAGCCGCCAGGATGTTGGCTGCTTTTCTGCTCATTTCCTCATAATTTTCCGCTTCATAGATTCTCATTTCACATTCCTCCTTAATATTCGCCGGACAGATGCCATTCCACCACAGTGCGGTCCTCGCGGAGCGTTTTTATTTCATAGGGAAGCAATTTCCTGTGAAATAAAAAACAGATTTCCAGGCATGATAATCTACTTCATTACCCGAAAATCTGGTTTTGCCTTCTGGAAGTAACAATCCAGCCTTCTGCTATCCTTTATAGTAGCAACCGGAACTGTTTTTGTCAAGGTTGCACGGCGTTTTCCGCCAACTATTTCCCGGTGTATTCTATCCTTTTAAGGACCAGCCCCTGGGGCGGCGCTGTCGCCCCGGTCTTTCCGCCGCTTTTCCCGTCGACCAGCTCCTTTACGCTCTCCGGAGAACGGAATCCTCGTCCTGCCTCAACCAGCGTTCCGGCGATGATCCTGACCATATTATAGAGGAAACCATTCCCGCTGATCCGGAGCGTGATCAGGTCTCCCGCCCGCTCCACATCCAGGCTGAAAACCGTGCGCACGGTCGTCTTCGCACCGGTATGGATATTGCAGAAATTCCGGAAGTCATGTTCCCCCACAAAATAAGCCGCCGCCAGACGCATCCTCCCCACGTCAAGGGGGAATGATACATGCCAGGCATCCCGTCTGTGAAGGGGATCCGGCATCTCCCGGTTCAGGATGCAGTACTCGTATGTCTTCACCGAAGCCTGATGCCGCGGATGCCACTCCGGCGGCACTTCCACCGACTTCACCACCACGATGTCCTCCGGCAGCAGCGGATTCACCGCATAGGCGAACCGCTCCGGCGGGATCGTGGACGCCGTGTCAAACACCGCCACATTCCCCTCCGCATGCACGCCCGCATCCGTCCGGCTGGCGCCGGTCACCGCAATATCTTCCCCTGTCAGCCGGGAAAGCGCTCTGTTCAGCACCTCTTCAATCGTGATCCCGTTGGGCTGGACCTGCCAGCCACAGTAATCCGTGCCGTCGTAAGCGACGGTCAGCTTAATCCTTTTCATAAAATCTCCTTGATTGGGGACGTAGTAAAATTGAATTTTACTACGTCCCCAATTAACTTTTGCCCTGTCCCAAAGGTGAAACAGATCAATATACTGTCATCAAAATATCCACAATTTAAAGGGTAGAAAGCGTCCGACTACAAACATTATAATAAGATAGATCAAGGTGATAAAATATGCCGCCCGGTCTCTGCCGTGATAGTGCAGCGGCTTCATTTTTGTCCGGCCGTCCCCGCCGTGGTAACACCGGGCTTCCATGGCCATTGCCAGGTCATTGGCGCGCCGGAATGCGGATACGAACAGGGGGACCAGGATCGGCACCATAGCTTTTGCCCGCTGGATGATGTTCCCGCTCTCGAAGTCCGCGCCCCTTGCCTGCTGGGCTTTCATGATCTTGTCCGTCTCTTCCAGCAGGATCGGGATGAACCGGAGTGCGATGGACATCATCATTGCCACTTCGTGGACCGGTACATTGAAACGGTTCAGCGGATGGAGCAGCTTCTCCATGCCGTCGGTCAGGCCGTTTGGCGATGTGGTAAAGGTCATGATGGAGGACCCGGCCACCAGATACATGAGCCGGACCGCCATGAACACGGAAGTCCGGAGGCCGTTCTCTGTGATCGTGAAAATGCCGAACTTCACCAGGATCTCCCCGCCGTCCGTCAGGAACAGGTTCATCACCACGGTAAACAAAAGCAGGATCACCACCGGTTTCAGGCCTTTAAGGATGTATTTGAGCGGTACTTTTGACAGCCGTATCACAC
>CALWDN010000083.1 GCA_944376685.1 uncultured Mediterraneibacter sp.
TGGTGAACCGGATCCTCGACACTGTCAGCACGTCGGACCGTGCCCTGATCAACCAGCTCCTGAATTATCCGGAAGACAGCGCCGGAAGCATTATGACCACAGAATATGTGGACATCCGTGAAAATATGACCGTCGCCCAGGCGATGGCCCACATCAAACAGACCGGGATCCACAAGGAAACGATCTATACCTGCTACGTCACGGAACGCCGCCGGCTGATCGGCATCGTCTCCGCCAAAGACCTGATGACCACGGACGATGACGTGCAGATCAAAGACCTGATGGAAACCGAGATCATATCAGTCGGCACCCACACGGACAAAGAGGATGTGGCACAGCTCTTTACCCGGTATGATTTCCTCGCCATCCCGGTCCTCGATGCAGAAGGCCTGATGGTCGGCATCGTGACCTTTGACGACGCCATGGACGTCATGGTGGAAGAGGCCACTGAAGACATCACCAAGATGGCGGCCATCAATCCCAGCGAAAAGACGTATTTTGAGACATCCGTCTTCGCCCACGCGAAGAACCGGATCCCCTGGCTGCTGATCCTGATGTTTACATCCATCATCACCGGGACGATCATCACAAAATATGAAAATGCATTCGCGGCCATCCCGCTCCTGGTATCGTTCATCCCCATGCTGATGGATACCGGCGGAAACTGCGGCTCCCAGAGCTCCACCCTGATCATCCGCGGGATCGCACTGTCCCAGATCCGATTTCAGGATATTTTCCGGGTCATATTCAAAGAATTCCGCATCTCGCTCATCGTGGGATCTGTCCTCGCTGTCACAAACGGCGTCCGCATTATGATCCAGTATGACGATCCTGCTCTTGCGCTGGTCATCGCCCTGTCGCTCATCGGCACAGTCGTGGCAGCGAAGCTCGTGGGATGCATGCTCCCGCTTCTCGCCAGCAAAGCACACCTGGATCCGGCGATCATGGCGTCGCCGCTGATCACCACGCTGGTGGACATTTTCTCGATCCTGATCTATTTCAATATCGCAACCGTATTATTTAACTTATAGGAAAACAGATCCACCCGGAACTGCTCCGTCCGGATGGATCTGTTTTATTTTCTTTTATTTATGCCATATCCTGTCGGCATACTGATTTTCCAGTGCATGGTTGAATTCCTGGCCGCCATCGATGTTTGCACTTTTGTAAACCGGCGGCACGTAACCATTCTCCACCATGTCGCGGATTGCTTCGTACATGGTCTGCTGAAGCAGGAGACACCCAGCGAAAGAGGACGTCCCGCACACTTTTGCATCAAATCCCCGGATATCCAGTGCCGCATCGCCGAACTGCGACTGATTGTCCAGCACCACATCAGCGAATTCATACAGCAGCTTTCCAGAAGAGTGCCGGGATGTCGACGCCTTCGACACTTCCAGCGCTGTGACCACGATGATTGGATTTCCTTTCTTCTTTATATAATCCGCCATCTCGATGGTCATCGGATTGCGCCCGGAATTGGAGATGAGTATGAAGACGTCATTGGGACGTATATCCACTTTCCGCATCAGGTAGAATGCATTTCCTTCCACCGCTTCAAACTCGCCGAACTGGGGCTCCCCTATCACTTTCGAGGGAATCAGCCCGCCGGCACGTCCGCATACTTCAATGGCGCCGGCATAGGAATGTCCGCTCCCATACGCCTGAAGGATGCCTCCGCCTCGGATCGCTTCCGATATAAGAAGCGCCGCCCTGTGTATATTTTCTCCCTGTGTCTGTTCCAGTTTTTCCATTACTTCTCTTGCTTTGTCAAAAAATTCCAATGCCATATGCTGTCTCACTTTCCGAAAATATACGATATACCGGGCGTTCTGTAAAATCCGCCCGGTATTTTCTCCAACTGTCTTATAAGATTATCCTTTTATTATCCGAGTATCCCGACTACATGAAGCAGGATTGCCAGTACCATTACAAGGATAATCGCTTTGGTGGAAGTCATCTTCTTTCTGCCAAGCAGCCAATAAATGAATCCGACGAATGCAGCCGGAACGAGGCACGGCATGATCTGGTTTAGGATGTCCTGGCCGGCTACGGTGATCTCACCGCTTGTAAATGTTGCAGTTACATTTGCCTTTACCACCGTCGCCACCAGAGCGCCGACTACTGTGATACCAAGCAGGGTAGCTGCTGCTGTAAGAGCATCCAGTTTATCCTTTGCGGATGTGATGATCTTGGAACCTTCACGGTATCCGATCCCTGCCGTAAATGTACGGAGCACGAGGATCGCAATGTTGACAAGCAGCCAGATGATCGCGCCGACCATGCTTCCTTCCTGTCCCATATATGCTGCGATCGATCCGAAGATCGTCGGGAAGAGCACGCCGAACAGTGTATCGCCGACGCCTGCGAACGGTCCCATAAGACCTGTCTTAAGACCTCTTACCGTCTCTTTTGCTTTGTATCCTTCATGTTCCTCTGTTGCCGCGTCAATACCGCAGATGAAACCGCCCATGTGAGGGGTTGTGTTAAAGAACTGAACATGCGTCTTCAACATATCTTTCTGCTGTTCCGGATCTTTGTAAAGCTTGCGGATGATCGGGAGCATTGCCCAGAGATATCCGACTGCCATCTGCTTCTCATAGTTCCATGTGATCTGGGAACCCATGATCCAGCGTCTGCTGACACGATTTATATCATTTTTCGTAAGTTTTGTTTCGTTAGTCTTCATATTCTCCATCTAACAGTCCCTCCTGTAAACCACCTGCATTTGCTGCAGCTACTACCTGGTTTCCGTTTACACTCTTTTTGAATTCGATCACTGCCATTGCAACACCGAAGATTGCGACACCTACCATCGGAACTGACAGGTACGCTGCCAGGAAGAATCCGAGAAGCAGGAATGAGATGTATTTTTTAACCGGCAGATAACGGAGAAGGATCGCGATACCTACTGCAGGAAGCAGTCCGCCGGCAACGCTCAGTCCGCCCGTCAGCCACTCAGGCATATGATTTACGATCGCATTGACGATATCCTCGCCGAAGATCAGCATGATGAATACCGGAAGCGCTCTTGAAAGTCCCCACGGGATCATACCGAACCAGATGTTTCTCTTGATTCCCGGATAGTCCAGTCTGTCGATCGCCGCCTCTACCCTCTTTGCAAAGAAGACGTTGCAGAATCTGGCGAGGACGTCCAGGTTCACCATCAGAAGTCCGACCGGAACCGCGAGTCCGATACCGAATTCAACACCCTGTCCGGATGTCACTGCGAATACTGTTCCGACGATCGCGCCGGTCAGATAGTCCGGCATGGATGAACCGCCGTAAGTACCAACGCCGAGCACCATGAGCTGTAATGTTGCGCCCACGGCAAGACCTGTTGTAATGTCGCCCATGATGATGCCTGCCAGGATGCCCGCGAACATCGGCTTACCGTCGAAGATCGCTGTTGAAAGGCTGTCCCAGATCAGGATCATTGATAAAATCGTAAGTGCAATAATCTGCCAAACCTGTATTTCCATACTTTATAAACCCTCCTTCTTCTAGTTCAGATAAGATCTGAATGTCTTCTTGTCGTCATTCGGAACCATCTGCGCGTATACTTCTACGCCCTTCTTTTCAATATTTTCAATCTCGGCGATCTCTGCGTCCGTGCAGTAAACAGATTTCTTGATCTGCTTCCTTCCCTCTTTCTCGCCCATATTTCCAATATTGACTTCCTTTACTTTCAGTCCGTTGTCCAGCAGACGGTTGATCGTGCTTACTTTATTCACGATCAGGAATACGCGCTGTCCGCTGTAGCGTCCCTCATTCAGACGCTTCGCTGCATTGTCAACGCCGAGGATGCTTAAATGCACGCCTGACGGAACAGCTGCTTTGAGCGCTTCCACACCGATCGTGTCTTTCAGGACGTCGTCGTCCGCTACAATGATGCGGTCTGCCTGGAGCGTACGGGTCCAGAATGTGGCAACCTGTCCGTGGATCAGTCTCTCATCAAGACGGAAGTTCACGATGCCGTTCTTTTCCACCGGCTCCTTCGGCGCTGCCGCCGCCGCTTTCTTCTCTTTCTTCACAGCTGCATTTCCAAAGATCTCGCCGGTCTGCGCGATTGCATTTGCCAGATCTTCACCGGAATTCAGAAGCACGAGAAGCTGCTGGCAGAGGCCTGCGACAAGCTGGATGTTTTTATGCTCCGCTACGATCCGCATCGCTGCGTTGTAGGGGGTTCCGCCCGGAAGATCCGCGATGATCGCAGCACAGTCGTCCGCGCCTTTCTCAGCGATGATCGCAGCATACTTCTCTTCCACAGACTCTTTTGTCATGTCTTCTGTAAATGTGACAGGCACGAATGACGGAGCCGCTCCTGTGATCATCTCACAGCTTGATTTACAGCCTTCCGCATAAGCACCGTGTCCCGCGATTATATAATACATATGCTAGTCCTCCTGTTCTTTCAGGATAAACTCGATAACCGGCACTGCCACATCCGGCTTCTGTACCGGAAGTGTGATCAGCATTGCCTTGTCCGCAAATTTATCCTTGATATGGATTTCAGTTATCTCCTTATTCAGATCTTTGTGTGATTTTCTCTTTCCGGAAAGTCCCTCATCCTGGATAAACTTGATCTCCGAATGATCGTTCAGAAGCTGCGCGTACTCTACTTCTCCGCCCAGTCCGTTGATCAGAAGAGAACGGTACGGCCATGAGAACAAGTGGAGATACAGATGATTTCCTTTCTGGGTGAATCTTGCGTCAGCCGGCGCTTCAAAGCTGCTCGGTCCGCATCCGTAAATGGATTCGCTGTGCAGGCGCATCCACGCTTTCACGTCATCCATGATCTTCATCGTGCGCGCATCGATCTCACCGCGTCCGTTCGGCCCGATATTGAGCAGCATATTTCCGCCTTTTGCAACCGTGTCGATGAGAAGTTTGATCACCATCTCAGAAGACTTCCAGTTCAGGTTGTCGCGGTCATATCCCCAGCTGTTGTTCAATGTCTGGCACGCTTCCCACACGATCGGCTTGCCGTCTTTGTCCGCTTTGGAGCTCTTCTGATACTGCTCCGGCGTTCCGACGCCGCGTCCAAGTCCGAGCCGGTCATTGATAATGATATCCGGCTGCAGAGAGAGGATCATCTTCTCCAGTTCTTCCGAACCCCAGTCGTCTTTACCTTTGCCGACAGAGTCGCCCCAGTCGCGCTGCGGATATGAGAAGTCAAACCACAGATAATCGATCTTGCCATAATTTGTGAGAAGCTCCCGCACCTGGCCGTGCATGAACTTTCTGTAAGACTCCATGTCTCCCGGGTGGCTTGCGATATATTCCTTGTTGCTTCTTTCCGGATGATAGCCGTCAACAAGGAAGTCCGGATGATACCAGTCAAGAAGGGAAAAATAGATCCCGACCTTCAGGCCCTCTGCACGGAACGCATCAATGTACTCTCTCACAAGATCCCGTCCGAATTTTGTATTCGTGATCTTGTAATCAGAGAGCTGCGTATCCCACAGTGCAAAGCCTTCATGGTGTTTTACGGTCAGAACGGCGTATTTAAATCCCGCCTCTTTCGCTACTTTCGCCCACTTCTTCGCATCAAACAGATCCGGGTTAAAGTTATCGAAATATTTTTTATATCCTTCAACTCCGATCTGCTCCAGGGTCATTACCCACTCATGTCTGGCTGCTACAGAAAAAAGACCAAAATGAATAAACATACCGAAACGGTCATGGATAAACCAGTCCGGGTCGCCGTAATTTTCCGGCCACTCATAAATGTCCTTACATTTCATTCTCATTTCTCCTTTCATTTGGTTTGTTATGCATAACAACTATCTTTATTATATTTTTTTAATTTTTACATCATGGAAATTTTACATTTTGGAAACTTATTTGTGCACAATGTTATTTTTTCGCACTGTTATTTTGTACTTTTTGCACAATTTTATATTTTTATGCTCCGAGATCTTCATCTTATGCTATACTCTTCAATCAGACAGGTGCTCATGCACCGGAAAAGTGAGGTAAACGATTATGAAAAACTATATTCTTGAAACTTGTGTAGACTGTGTTGAATCCGCGATTGCCGCCCAGGAAGGCGGGGCCAGCCGCGTGGAACTGTGCAGCGATCTGGTGATCGGAGGCGTATCCCCGTCTCTGCCGCTCTTCCGGCAGATCCGCAGATACACGGACCTGAAAGTGCGGGTGCTTCTCCGTCCCCGCTACGGCGACTACTGTTTTGACAGATATGAATGTGATGAACTGAATGAAGAAGTCGAAATGTTCCGCGAGGAAGGCGCGGACGGCGTCGTTGTCGGCATCCTGAACCCGGACGGCACCCTGAACACGGAACAGCTCGCACGCTTCAAAAAATCCGCCGGGGATCTGGAGATCGCCCTCCACCGTGCGTTTGATGTATGTGCGGATCCGATGCAGGCACTGGAGCAGGTCATCGAACTCGGGTACGACACGATCCTTACAAGCGGACAGAAAGAGACCGCCTGGGAAGGGCGGGACATTCTTAAGTCGCTCCACGAGGCAGCGCGCGGTCGGATCGAGATCCTTGCAGCCGGCGGGATCGGCCGCGGTGTGATCGAGAAGCTGGTTCCGTATACCGGCATTTCCTCCTATCATATGTCTGGAAAGACTGAAAAAGACAGCGCCATGACTTTCCGCATGGACGGCGCAAGCTTCGGACTTCCTGAACGGGATGAATATAAACTGCTTCGGACAGACAGCGCAAACGTAAAAGCTGCTGTTGAATACCTCAGCGAAGCATTCCGCTAATCCCGGCTGAGAAAAATAACAGAAGCGCCATATCAGCACAGGCAGATATGGCGCTCCTGTTATTTTGATATATTATATGATCTTTTTATACTCTGAAATGATCAGTTCCATGATCAGCCGTTCCATCAGCATATGGCTGTGGACATTTGTAGAAAAGCTGTACTGGATCGGATACTTGACGATCGGATCGGCAGCCGCTTCCTCATTGGATGTGATCAGGGCGATCTCACCTTTCGTACGCTTCAGGTATGTCTTGAAATACCCGATCTTCCTCATCCCGTCTCCGTACAGATACTGTCCCGAATTGGAAAAGATTATGACCAGCGTATTCTCATCCATGTTTTTCATATATTCTTCCTGCTCAAGGTCATACGTATACGTCCGGATATTCTTCCCCTCTTCGGCCATCCGGAACATAAAGTCCACAGCCGCTGTCTGCGAATATACGCTTCCAAAGGCAGCCACCTCATCATGGTCTCTGAGCGCTCTCGCCAGACGCCTGACCATGTTAAGATCCGTCCTGTCTGTAAAATGGTCTATATCATACCGCAGGATATCAATATATGGCTTCCAGCCTTCTTTCTCGATATAGCGTCCCATCGGGAGTTTATCCTCATAGCCATAATACCCTGATCTGTACTTCTCATTTTTTACCAGGTCCCGGAATTCCTTGTAATTGTTAAATCCCAGCTGCTTCACAAACTTTGAAAACTTTGACGTGGAAACACTGCACATTTCAGCGACATTTTCAATCGACAGTTCATCGATCTCCTGAATATGTTCCAGCAGTGTTTCCGCAATGGCAGAGTCTGTTGAATCCCTGCGTGAATTATTTCTCAGATTAATGAGCCGGTAAGCTACGATATACATATGATCACCCTTTTCAGGAAACTGCAAACAACAAGTTGTGCACTATGATAATATCTATCCTGCTGATTGTCAAATAAAAATTCATCTGCCATAGCCGGTTGTCTCCAGGATACGGTCCACTGTATCCGCAAGATCCACACTGAACTTTCCGGTCACATACGGCGTCTCTTCGCCGGTAATACATCTTCCCAGCTGCTCCACTTCCAGGCAGTAGTTATTCGGAACTTCCACTGTCCTGCGTTCTTCTTTTCCATCAAATGTGCGGAGAACATAGGACAGCGTTCCCGGTGCATTGAAGCCGAAATTTTCTGAAACAACTGAACCTTTTGACCCATGGATCTGGAACCGGTCGAGCGACCGGTTTTTCTCTGTCTCCAGCACCATGCCGCAGTCGATATGCGCTTTCAGGCCGCTCTTATATTCAAATACTGCCGTTGTAAATGTATCGATCCCCTCTTCAGAAAATGTGCTCACCGCACCGATCTTCTCCGGTTTTTCTCCGATCATGCGCTGTACAAGGCTTGCCGCATAGACGCCCAGATCATACATACAGCCGCCAAGCATCTCCCGGCGCATGCGGATATTGGCCGGATCATAATCCGACGTGATCAGCGCCGCCTCCACATAGCGCAGTTCCCCGATTGCACCGGAATCGATCAACGTTTTCAGCTCTTTGATATAAGGACTGTGCTGGTAGGCAAATGCCTCCATAAGGAAAACATGATTCTCCTCTGCTGTGCGGAACATCTCTTCCGCCTCTTCCGCCGTCGGTGCGAGCGGTTTCTCACAGAGCACGTGTTTACCGCGTTTCAGCGCCTTTATCGTCCATTCATAATGCATGGTATTCGGCAGCGGGATGTAGATTGCCTCGATCTCCGGATCATTGATCAGTTCCTCATAACTTCCGTACGCCCGCTCAAATCCATACTGTTCTTTAAATGCTTCCGCCTTTGCCATATTGCGCCCGGCAATAGCTGTCAGTTCACAGTTATCCGCGAGCTGCATGCCGCGGGCTGTATCACGCTCAAAAATATAGGCCGTTCCCATAACGCCCCATTTGATCTTTCTCATGGTTCTCCCTCCATCACTTATCATTTATAAAAGAAGCCCCGCATCGCGGGGCTCCATCAGCCGGGTATTCTCTTATCCAGAATACAGATTTCAGATTTATTCGATTACCTTCAGCCATCCTTCCGGCGCCTCGATATGGCCCATCTGGATGCCCGTCAGTGTGTCGTAAAGCTTCTGCGTCGTCGGTCCCATCTTCTCCATGCCGCTCGAGAAGCAGATCTCTTTGCCGTGATCCACCACTTTGCCGACCGGGGAAATAACCGCAGCCGTGCCGCACAGTCCGCACTCTGCGAAGTCTTTGACCTCGTCAAAGTAAACGTCGCGCTCTTCCACTTCGAGTCCGAGATAATGCTCCGCCACGTACATGATCGATCTTCTCGTGATCGACGGAAGGATCGTGTTGGAATGCGGCGTTACGATCTTATTGTCCTTTGTCACAAAGATAAAGTTGGCTCCGCCGGTCTCCTCCACTTTCGTGCGGGTCGCGGAATCCAGATACATATTTTCGTCAAATCCATTTGCATGGGCAGTCACAATGGCATGCAGACTCATGGCATAGTTCAGTCCCGCCTTAATGTGGCCGGTCCCGTGCGGTGCCGCGCGGTCAAAGTCAGATACGCAGATGGTGATCGGCTTTGCGCCGCCTTTGAAATACGGGCCTACCGGCGTCGTAAATACGCGGAACTGATATTCGTCAGCCGGCTTCACGCCGATAACCGGGTTAATACCGAACATGTACGGCCGGATATAAAGCGTCGCGCCGGAGCCGTACGGCGGAACGTACGCCGCATTCGCCTTCACCGTCTGCACGATCGCATCCACAAAGCGGTCCTCCGGAAATACCGGCATCTCAAGCCGTTTCGCGGAATCCACCATGCGGGCCGCGTTCAGGTCCGGGCGGAATGTCACGATGCGTCCGTCCTCTGTGGTATACGCTTTCATGCCTTCAAATACAGTCTGCGCATACTGGAGCACGCCCGCGCACTCATTCATCACAATATTGGCGTCGTCCGTCAGGCCGCCCTCATCCCACTTGCCGTCTTTATAATTTGCCACATACCTCTTGTCCGTCTGGATATAGCCGAACCCAAGGTTTTCCCAGTCTATGTTCTTCTTCTCCATTGTGATTCCTCCTCTGCCTGGAAAGATCCTTAATTCCTTTACTCTGCCATTATAGTACTGTAAAGTGTAAAAATCAAGAGTGCGCTCGGTTTTTT
>CALWDN010000084.1 GCA_944376685.1 uncultured Mediterraneibacter sp.
AGGCGCTCTCCCAACTGAGCTAATCCCCCGGAAGTGTTCTCGTGAGAACTTCTATAAAATACCACATTTCCGGGACACTGTCAATATTTTATTCAAAATCTGTCGTCAAAGCCGCCGGCAGCGGGACAGTCCGCCTAAAATCCGAGCAGCCGGATAAGGAGCGGATTCGTATCATACAGGAACTGAAGGACGCTGCTTTTCTCTACCATCTCAAAGCAGGCCATTCCGGCTTCCGTCGTATAGGCCAGCGTCATGATGATGAAGCCGATCCACACGATTACGATCGCCAGCACAAGGCCGAGCGCGCCGCCCGCGATACGGTTTATAAGCCCGAGCACAGGCAGGTCGCCGATGATATTTACCGCGAACATCAGCGCCTTCACGATGATGATCGCCAGCAGGAACGTCACCAGGAACGAGATAAGGTTCAGAACCAGCCTTGCGAGATACGCCGCCACATAATGCGGGAAATTCTGCACGCCGAGTTCATCGTAGATCGTGCTGTTGTTATTTTCCAGCAGCTGATCCTTCAGGAACTGCGGCAGCGGCGAGTTCTCGATCTCACTGATCTGGACGTCTTTCGGGATCTCCCCGATCACATCCATGATATCTTCCTCTGTTATGCCCAGCAGGTCCCAGTCAAGCTCATTCAGGTTTTCAAGCTGCTCATGTGAAAGCTCTGCCAGCGGCGAGTCGCTCATATCGTACTGGGCAAGCTGTTCCGGAGTGATGTCCGGGATGAATGCTTCCACGATCCGCTTTTCGATATAATCGTCAACCGGCGTGTACTCCGACAGGGCATTTGCCACATAAGGCGACAGGACCAGCACGATGACAAGTGTAATGACCGTTGAAAGCAGGGATATGCCCAGTTTCAGGAATCCCCTGACATATCCCACAACGATACACACGATAAATATAGTTGCAACAATGATCAATAGCCAGTTATTCATAACATCTCCTATTTCGTCAGATAAATCACGCGCAACTCATCGACGCTCATCACATAGTATCTGTTTAAGCCGAAGGCCGGGAACATTTCCAGCGCGTCCACGGCAAGCTCCCCTTCATATTTCACGATCCCGGTCGACGTCACGATGCAGCACTGGCTGCCGTCATACAGGATGACTTCCTCGCCGTCTATCCTCGCATTGGCATATTTGCCCGGCAGCTCCCTGCTCACCATCTGCTCTCCGATCCGGTTGTAGAGCCTCAGTTCATATCCTGACTTCTGTGCGTTCAGCAGGATAAAACCGATATACTGGTCCGAATGGAACACGCTCTGTATCTCCTGGTCAAGGATGATCTCCTTGTCCGCTTCCGGCGCATCTGTGCCCCGGATGATCTGGAAGGAATGGTCGCCCACCGCCACGGAACGGCCGCCGCCCATGAAGAATATCTCGCCGGTGACCGTATCGTCATACTCCGCGGAGAACACGACATTGTCCGGCTTGTCCTGCCCGGCTTCGCCGAAATCATAGTAGACCAGGCGGGATTTCATCCCTGTGCCGGATACCGACAGATATGCGACCGCCAGTGTATTTCCGTCGTCCGACATTTCCATGGCCGTCGGATATCCGGCCTGTCCGGGTGATATCTGCAGTTCGGCAAGGACATTTCCCGTCGCGTCATAGGTGACGATCATCGGGCTGTTTTCATCCCGCAGGACCACGCTGACGATCCCCTGATCCGACATGGCGATCTTCTCGACCGGGAGCGCGGTTTCGATCTCACCCTTCAGCCCCTCTTCCGAAAATACAAGGATATTGTTGCCGCCGTTGTCCGCTACGGCAAACGCATCCTCTTTCACAACGATGACCGGATTCTGGAGCTGCGTAGGCTGCATCCACTGTTCTTCATTTTTCTTATTTAAAAATGTCACGCCATCCCGGTTATACCGGACGATCCCGTCGGCAAACTGCCTGTACCCGCTGGAGTCCGACGTATTGCTCGGATACTGGTCCGCCGTCCTCGCCCTTCCGTATGACTGGTTTGTCATCAGGAGCCATGTACCGCATATTATGAGCAGCACGAGCACGGCGAAGGTCAGGATGTTCTTAACTCTGGCGAGCCGGAGCTTCCGCACCTTTTTCATGATCCCGCCCAGGTCATCGGGCGGCGCCAGAAGCCTGAGATAGCTTTTTTTCTTTTGCGCCATAAACGTCCTCTTATTTCTGATTTTGTCGTCCTGTTGAGTATATCATGAAATCAGGGCAATAGCAATTTTTGTCCGACATAAATCAGATTCCCGTCTGAAATCCCGTTCATCCGGCAGATCGCGTCAACATGGTTTACATCGCCGTATACTTTTCTGCTGATGATCGCCAGGGTATCTCCTTCTTCCACCACGTATACGCCGTCGCTGCCGTTTTCATCCGCATTTTCCGCGCCCGCCGGACGCTGGCTGTCCGCATCATCCGGCTTGTCCGCACTTTCTGTATCTTCTGCCTTTCCTGTATCTTCTGTATTTTCTGTATCTTCCGCACCGCCGCTGTCTGTCTGCTGCTCCCCGGGAACGGCCGTCACCGGAGCGCCGGTTTCCATGACCTCCGGTTCCTCAGCCGCATCGCCGGGATCCCCGCCGGATGATCCGTCAGACGCTGACGCCGATGCATCCGTCAGGCTGTCGAGCGTAGACTGGACTGATTTCATCCGGTCAAAGCTGTTCAGCATCGACACACCCATGATCACGATGACCAGCACCATACAGGCGCCGGCCGCGTACATCAGGCTTCCGGGCTTCTTCTCCCTGCCGTGCCGGCTCCGTTTTCGAGCCAGATCACGAAAGTCCTGTGCAGCTCTGTCCTCAACAGTTTCCGAAGGAAACACCCCATTTTTTTTTCGACTGGAGATCATATAGTTCTGCATACACGGATTTTTTTCATAATACGTGTAGCGGCCGCCGATCTCCATCAGGTCATTCATTTTATGTACGAAATATGCCTCATCCTTTTCAACAGGATCCTTCATGATAAATACAGTGTTATTTTTCGGAAAAGATTTTTTATGCAGCTTCACAGCAGCTGCATCCGGCTTAAGCTGCGCCCCGGGATGTACGACAAACCATCCCAGCATCTCCCCGTCGTCAAAAAACTGCTTGCAGTCTTCATACGCGTGCTTCCACGTACTGTCGTCGATCTCATATTCCGTGCCCTTCATCCTCAGCTCATGCATCTGGATCGCACCATATATATAGATATAATCCCCCGAATCCCCGGACTGGATATCGCCTACAAGAAACGCACCCATCGGTTTGCTTCCCGTCTTCGCACATTTCTCACACAATTGATTAAAAAAAGTATCTACATAATCCTCCACATAGATCTTGGGCGTGTCGCTGACATTTCCGATCTGCCGTACATTCTTGGGTATCTGTCTCTCCATATCTGTGTCCACCTTCCTGTTTTCAATAATTTCCCCGGCGTCTTAAAGAGAATAGCACAGGAAAACAGCTGAATTTATCAGTTGGTGTCAGAAGAGTTCGACAAATTCGATCAATTCCAAAAAGGGACAGGGTAAATTGTAATCGGGGACGTAGTAAAATTCAATTTTACTACGTCCCCGATTACAATTTAAAAACTATTCTGCAAATTGTTTTACTTTCTCATATATACTGTCAGCATCCAGCCCGTACTTCCTGATCAGTTCCACTGCCGGCCCGGATTCTCCGAACACGTCGTTGATGCCGATCTTCAGCACTTTCGTCGGCGCCTTTTCTGCCAGCACGTCGCATACCGCGCTTCCCAGCCCGCCGATGACGGAGTGTTCTTCTACGGTTACGACTTTTCCGGTCTCTTTTGCCGCTGCCAGTACCAGTTCCTCATCCAGCGGTTTGATCGTGTGGATGTTGATCACTTTTGCTTCGATCCCGTCTGCCGCGAGTTTCTCCGCCGCTTCGAGGCAGTTGCCCACCGGGAGGCCTGTTGCGATGATCGTCACGTCTTTTCCTTCTCTTAATACGACGCCTTTTCCGATCTCGAATTTATAATCCGGGCGGTCATTGATCACCGGCACTGCCAGACGTCCGAACCGCATGTATACCGGACCTTCGAATTCGTAGGCCGCGCGGACCGCCGCTTTTGCTTCTATGTCATCTGACGGGCAGATCACGGTCATGCCCGGGATCGTGCGCATCAGCGCGAGGTCTTCGTTGCACTGGTGCGTCGCGCCGTCCTCGCCGACGGAGATCCCTGCGTGGGTTGCACCGATCTTGACGTTCAGGTGCGGGTAACCAATGGAATTCCTCACCTGCTCATATGCGCGGCCAGCCGCGAACATTGCAAATGTGCTCGCGAACGGCACCATGCCTGCCGCCGCAAGTCCGGCCGCAACGCCCATCATATTGCTCTCGGCGATGCCGCAGTCGATGAAGCGGTCCGGATATGCTTTCTTGAATACGCCTGTCTTGGTAGCTGAAGCAAGGTCCGCATCGAGCACGACCAGGTCTTCATGCTCCGCGCCCAGCTCTGCCAGGGCGCTGCCGTAGCTCTCTCTTGTTGCGATCTTCTTTACATCTGACATAATGCTTCACCTGCCTTTTCCAGATCCGCCATCGCGATCTCATACTCTTCATCATTCGGCGCCTTGCCGTGCCATCCCGCCTGGTTCTCCATGAAGGACACGCCTTTGCCCTTTACGGTCTTCGCAATGATCGCCGTCGGCTGTCCCTTGACCATCTTTGCCTCTTTGAATGCGGCGTCGATCTGGTCGAAATCATTTCCGTCAATGTTGATCACATGGAAATTAAACGCCTCAAACTTCTGGTCGATCGGATACGGTGAGTTGACTTCGCTGATCTCACCGTCGATCTGAAGGTTGTTGTTGTCCACGATCACTGTGAGATTGTCGAGCTTCCTGTGCGCCGCCAGCATGGATGCCTCCCACACCTGGCCCTCCTGGATCTCGCCGTCCCCGAGAAGGGTGTATACTCTGTAATCGTCTCCCCGGAGTTTTGCCGCGAGCGCCATGCCCACAGCCGCTGAGATGCCCTGTCCCAGCGAGCCGGAAGACATATCCACGCCCGGGATATGCTTCATATCCGGATGCCCCTGGAGATAGGAGCCGGTATGACGCAGCGTCTTCAGGTCCTCTTTCGGGAAATATCCCCGCTCCGCCAGTACGGAATAGAGCCCCGGCGCCGTGTGTCCTTTGGAGAGGACGAAACGGTCCCGGTCCGCCTTCTTCGGATCCTTCGGATCGATGTTGAGCTCCTCAAAATAAAGATATGTAAAGATGTCTGCCGCCGACAGCGATCCGCCCGGATGTCCGGCCTTCGCACTGTGGACTGCCGTTACGATGTCCTTGCGGACTTCGTTCGCGATTTTCATCAATTTAAGCTTGTCCATTGATCTCTCCTCTTTTACTGATTATTCTTGCCGTGCAGGTTTTGCTTACTCGCCGAATACCGCGATGTAATCCTCCTGGAACTTCTTGATGCCCGCATCGGTCAGCGGATGATGCGTCATCTGCTCGATCACCTTGTACGGCACGGTCGCGATGTCCGCTCCCGCCAGCGCGCAGTCTGTGATGTGCATCGGGTTGCGGATGCTTGCTGCGATGATCTCTGTCTCGATGCCTGCCACTTCGAAGATCTGCGCGATCTCGTTGATCAGGTCTACGCCTCTTACGGAAATATCGTCCAGACGGCCAAGGAACGGTGAAACAAATGTCGCGCCCGCCCTTGCTGCCAGAAGCGCCTGGTTCGCGGTGAAGATCAGTGTCACATTCGTCTTCACGCCCTCAGCGGAAAGGACTTTCACGGCCTTCAGCCCCTCTGCCGTCATCGGGATCTTAACGACCATGTTCGGGTGGATCTTTGCGATCTCGCGTCCTTCCCTGATCATTCCCTCTGCGTCTGTCGTCGTTGCTTTTACTTCGCCGCTGATCGGTCCGTCCACGATCGACGCGATCTCCGCGATCACCTCTTCGAACACGCGTCCCTCTTTCGCGATCAGGGACGGGTTCGTCGTAACGCCGCAGATCACACCCATGTCATTGGCTTTCCTGATGTCGTCAACATTCGCTGTGTCAATAAAGAATTTCATCTCTGCTCCTCCTTAAAACTGTACGTTTTCTGTTTCTGTCCTTTATTATATCGATTCCGAAAACGCCGGTCAACCGCGTGAAAAAATATTAATCCGCAGTTTTATTAAAGAAACAGACACATCACGGCATTTTTGTTTATATTAATTAATATTTAACCCCGCACGCCACCTCAAACCCGCATAATTTAAGGGATGTGTTTTTCGCATCCCTTAATCCGTTTGTATTTTATTATTAATACTTTTTCTTTTTTTATTAATTTTATCTTTTTCCACACGCGGATACGAAGTCGTCCCCCGCACTACGACCTGCGGCTCATATTCCACATGGTAGATGCTGACCGGCTCGATCTCCGTGTATTTTTTCAGACGTGGATCCATCTTCTTGATAATGATGTCGCAGGCGTCCATCCCTTTGTAAATGACAAAATGTTCGATGGTCGTCAGGGATACCTCTTTTACCTTCGCAAACAGCGTGTTGTCGCATCCCATCACCGACATATCGCCGGGCACCTTGTACTTCGCGTCGTGCAGGGCGTCCATGATGCCGAATGCGATCATATCGTTCAGCCCCACGATCGCCGTCAGTTCACTGTGCTCTTCCAGGAGTTCTTTTGTCAGGTCATAGCCGATCCGGTACTCGGAATCGACCCCCGGCACGTCCCGGTCCATCTGCTCATCCGCCGCCCGGATCACCACATGGCCGTCCAGCCCGGCTTTCTGGAATTCCCTCAGGAATCCTTCCACCCGCTTGGAGCGCTGTTTCTGCCGCACCGTCAGCGGCGGCGCGATGTACCCGACGTCCCGGTGCCCGAGCTCCAGAAGATGCCTCGCCATAAGCCGGCCCAGCTTGGAATTGTCCAGGTCGACCACATCCACGTTCAGCTTCTCATTCTGGTTGTTGATCACCACCACCGGGATCCGCCTGGAGAGTTCTTCCACCTGCCCCATAAAGCACTGCCCCGGATTGCACATATAGATGACGCCCTGGGGGTTCATGCCGGAGATCATCTTCAGGTACCGCTCCTCCATCTTCAGATCCCTCTGCGTATTGCAGACGAAGATGCCGAACCCTTTCTCCGCCGCCCGGGACTCGATCCCCTGCAGCAGCATCACATAGTAGGGATTGGTCAGGTTCGGGCTTATGACGACCAGCAGATTTTCCCGCCGGGCTTCCTCCCTGCGCTTCCGGCGCTTCGGCAGCTCGTAGCCGAGCTCCGCGGCCGCGTCTTCCACTCTCCGGATCACGTCCTTGGAAAATGATACATTATACTTCTTGTTCAGGACCATGGATACCGTAGCCTGCGATACCCCGGCCCGCTTTGCCACATCAGAGGACGTCACCTTTTTCCTGCCCATTACAGTTCTGTCCTTCCCTCCAGTGCACGCAGCAGCGTCACTTCATCGATATATTCCAGGTCTCCGCCTACCGGCACGCCGCTGGCGATACGGCTCACCCGGATGCCGGCCGGCTTGATCAGCTTGCTGATATACATCGCCGTCGTCTCGCCTTCCAGGCTGGAATTGGTGGCGATGATCACCTCGTCCACATCCCCCTGGAGGCGCTCCATCAGTTCCTTAAGCCGGATGTCGCCCGGCCCGATCCCCAGCATCGGGGAGATCGCGCCGTGCAGCACATGATACACGCCGTTATACTTTCCCGTCTTCTCATAAGCCGCCAGGTCTCTCGGAGTTTCCACGACCATGATCGTTTTGTGGTCGCGTTCCGGATTGCTGCAGATCGGACAGACCTCATCGTCTGTCAGCGTACAGCACTCCCTGCAGTAGCGCACGTTCCGCCGGGCCTCCACGATCGCCCGGGCCAGCCCCTCGGCCTGTTCCTGCGGCATATTGATCACATGGAACGCCAGCCGCTGGGCGGATTTGCTCCCGATCCCCGGGAGCCTTGAAAACTCTTCGATCAGACGGCTGATCTGATTGCTGTAGTAGTCCATCTCAGAACATTCCCGGGACGCCGCCGCCCAGGCCCATGCCGCCTGTCAGCTTCGACATTGCCGCGCCGCTCTCCTCGTCGACTTTGCGCATCGCTTCGTTTACAGCCGCAACGATCAGGTCCTGCAGCATCTCGATGTCGTCAGGATCCACAACTTCCTCCGCGAGCTTCACGCCAAGCACTTCCCGCTTGCCGGACACAGTGACCTCCACCGCGCCGCCGCCCGCTGTCGCCGTAAATTCCTTTGACTCCAGCTCTTTCTGCTGTTCTTCCATCTGACGCTGCATCCGCTGCGCCTGCTTCATAAGGTTCGCCATATTTCCCGGCATTCCGCCGCCCGGAAATCCGCCTCGTTTCGCCATATCTAATCCTCCACTGTTATCTCCATATTGATCTTCTGTCCAATATCCACGAACGTATCCTCAAAGCGCCGCCCTTCCTCTACATGGCGGACTTCTACTTCAACCCTCCTGCCGATCCGCTCCTCGATAAGCTGCTCCAGTTCGCGCACATGGTCGTCCCTGCCGACCACGCCTGCCGCCAGCTCATCCGGGAGCACGATCATCAGACGGTTGTCCCCGCCCAGGCTCAGACGCGCTTTTTTCAGATATCCCCGGAGGATGCCTGACGCCTCGCCCGCGATCGAGCGGAAGTTCTTCACCGCTTCCTGTACCTCCTCCGGCACCGCAGCCGGGACCACCCTGGCGGCCGCCTCAGCTGCCGTCCGCCCGTCCGCTGCGCCGCGGTCCTGGGGGCTTCCGCTCCCCGCATACGCGCCTGCCGGCTTCTCCGAAGCTGCGGCAAATCCCTGTTCCTGCGCCTTCTCCAGTTTTTCCTCCACCGCGCGGATGCGGTCCAGAAGAGAATCCTCACGGGCCTCCATAGCCGGCGTACACAGCCTGATCAGCGCCACCTCCAGCAGCACGCGCTTCTGCGTGGCGAATTTCAGCTGGTTTGAGAGTTCAGAGAAAATGCGGATATACCGGTACAGCATATCCGGCTCGATCAGCTGCGCCTCTTCTTTGAGCCGGGCCATGTTTTCCGCAGATACGTCCAGAACATCCTCTATATTATCAGAAGTCTTTACCAGAAGCAAGTTCCGCAGATACCATGTAAAATCCACCGCCAGCTGGGTCAGCTCCCTGCCCTGCATGACCAGGTCGTCCACGATGTCAAGCACGCCGGCCACATCCCGGTCAAGCACCCTGCGTAAAAGGCGGCTGAACACATCCGTGTCCACCGCGCCCAGGACTTCCAGGACATTGTCATAGGTCAGCTTCTGCCCCATGTAAAATGCAATGCACTGATCCAGGATGCTCAGCGCGTCGCGCATGGAGCCGTCCGCCGCTTTCGCGATGTACCGGAGCGCCTTCTCCTCGACCTCCACCTGCTCCGCCGCCATCAGCTCCTTCATCCGGTCTGTGATCGTGCCGATGCTGATCCGCCTGAACTCATAGTGCTGGCACCGGGATTTGATCGTGACGGGGATTCGGTTCGCCTCTGTCGTAGCCAGGATAAAGATCACATACTCCGGCGGTTCTTCCAGCGTTTTCAGGTGCGCGTTGAACGCCCCCGTGGACAGCATAT
>CALWDN010000085.1 GCA_944376685.1 uncultured Mediterraneibacter sp.
GAAATACAGAAGATTAAAACATATATGCAGGAGATTGTCAGTCTGGACGCTCCAATAAAGGCAGATGAAGAATTGTTGTTTGCTGACACTGTGGCGGACGATTTCAACCTCGAAAATGATATGATTGATAAAATCTTCAATGAATATCAGAGGAACGAATTATGGGGCATTGTGGAGCGTTATACAGACAATCAGCAGGAACAGGTTATCAGAAAGCATTATAAAGAGGGTAAGACACTATCAGAGATTGCCAGAGAGTCTGGCATTAGTTTAGAGAGAGCGAGACAGCACCGGGCATCAGGACTCAGGCGGCTTAGGATGAGTAAACCGCTACGGGAGATAAGAGAAAAATGTGAGATCGCAGAAGTGTCAGTTTATCGGTCTGGTTTTAACAAATTTAAAGAGTATGGAGATTCCACAGTTGAATATATTGCGCTGCGCCGCGCAGAGTTGGAACAGAAGTATAAACAGGTAGTTTTAAGTGGATATTGACTATAAGCAAATAAGATGATAAGCTGTTTTTAGCTGTTAAAAGTAGTTTAAAATTTCACATAGTAATACACAGGTAGGACACAAAACAGGTGAAAAACATTGAAAAATCGTGAGTTGCAGTTTCCATCGAGGAAGCAGCAAAGGCCGGCAAGTTCTAAGATATAACGTAAAATCAAAGGCTTCTGTTGATGTAAAAGTCAGCAGGAGCCTTAAATTTTGTTGTTTCTGAATTATTGTATATAGCTGAGTCTGCACAAAAGAATAATTGATTGTTCTATCAGTAAAAATATGGTATATTCCGTACACGGGGCAATCGTGTTACAGGGTGGCTGACCTCTATTCTTACATAGAATGGGGGTGGTGCTGATGGACAAGAAACCTTTTGATTTCAAAGACCTGATAGCTTTCGGGATGTTCATTTTAGCATTGCTGACATTCGTATTTACGTTCTGTCGATAATGTTTTGAAGCATAGAAAAACCACCCCGGTAACTTTGGCGAGTGAAGAGGTGGTAATTTCTATGTTGCTATTTACTTCATGAGGTCAACCCCCTTGTGGGCGGTTGCTCCTTTTTCATCTATAATATATCATATCCGGCAACAGGATTCAAGAGTCGTAACAATACAAAAATTTAAGTGCAAATTTAAGACGAGATACAGCAATGATCACGTGAATAAAGATTTAACAGGCGGATAGCAGATGGCTGTCCGATTTTACATATTTAAAATTAATGATAAACATTAAAAACTTATTGCTGCACATTAATCGGTCTGATAGAATATAGACAAAGAAAGGACTTCGCGACATATAGCTCAGAGAGGAGGAGCAGAGATGAAGATTTTTACCAGACTGATGAATGCACATGTTGCCAGAGGCGCCGCGTATGTTATGAGGGTGGTCTGTTTCATCGTGATTGCTTTCGGCATCCTGTGTCTTATATTTAGCCTGATGGGAAGGCAGAGTTTCCGGCTGCATACAAGTACAGGTGTTTATGAAGATGCGATCCTTGCCGATCAGGACGGCGGATCCACCCGGAACATGACGGTGTACGGGACGGATGACATATATATCGATGCAAATGCAGAGGACCAGATCGAATTTCCTACAAAAGTTGCGCTTTATATGATCTCGGTTCTTAATATCGTTCCGATGATCCTTGCGTACTGGTTTCTGAGCCGTGTGTTTACCAATGTGAATAAGGAGCGGATCTTTACGGATCAGAACGCGGCGTATATTCTTTATTACGGCCTGCTGCAGATTTTTTCCGCATTATTTGTGCCGTTCATTAAGCTTCTGGTCTGCGGGCTGGCAAATCAGTCAGCCGCAAGCCAGATCACGATCTCGACCGGAAGCGACATGCTGAACCGGCTGTTCCCGGGCATCGCATTTCTGGTGGCTGCCTACATTATCTATTACGGGATCAGACTGCAGGATGAGGTGGATCACACGCTATGATTGTTATAAGACTTGACAGGGTTCTGGCGGACCGGAAGATGAAACTCAATGACCTGGCCGCCAGAGTGGGAATATCAAATGTAAATCTTTCTTATCTGAAAACGGGAAAAGTGCGGGCCATACGGTTCAGCACCCTGGATGCGATCTGCCGGGAACTGAAATGTCAGCCGGGAGACATCCTGGAGTATGCGTCGGAGGAATCTGAGGGAAGAAAGTGAGATGATCCTCTTTACAAGTGATCACATATTTGATATCATGATGATATCAAATAGAAATAATACACAATGTAAGGAGGATACACCATGGAGGAAAAAGTATTACAGAACAAGAAAAACGGTATGATCGTACTCGTTGTCACGTCGCTTCTGTACCTTGCGGCGGTTGCCGGATGCATTTTCGGAGGTATGATGATTTCAGACGGATACAGCCCGGCGCTTCTGGTCGTGAGCATTATCTGGCTGTGCATCGGCTGGATCCCCTACTGCGGACTTCGCATCTTAAAGCCCCAGGAAGCGCTGGTTATGACACTGTTCGGAAACTATACAGGAACGCTGAAGAATGAGGGCTTCTATTTCGTCAATCCATTCTCATCCAGCGTAAACCCGGCGGCGTCCACGCACCTGCATCAGAGCGGGGATGTGGACAACGGCAGCGGAACAAAGTCCGCGCTTGCCCTGGCTTTCGGCGGCAGCAAGACGGAACTGGACCTGTCCGGCAAGAAGATCTCCCTGAAGATCATGACGCTCAACAACAACCGTCAGAAGATCAATGACTGTCTGGGCAATCCGGTGGAGATCGGGATCGCGGTCATGTGGCGGGTAGTGGATACGGCGAAGGCGGTATTTAACGTAGACAACTATAAGGAATACCTTTCCCTGCAGTGCGATACGGCACTCCGCAACATCGTCCGCATTTACCCTTACGACGTGGCGCCGAACGTGGATACCACCGGCGACGGCATCGCCGATGAGGGGAGCCTGCGCGGTTCCAGTGAAGTCGTGGCGGCGCGCATCCGGGATGAAATCCAGAAGCGGGTGGAAGAAGCGGGACTGGAAGTGATCGAGGCAAGGATCACCTATCTTGCCTATGCGCCGGAGATTGCCGCAGTGATGCTGCAGCGGCAGCAGGCGTCAGCCGTGATCGATGCGCGGAAGATGATCGTGGACGGTGCGGTCGGCATGGTGGAGATGGCGCTGGAACGCCTGAACCAGAACGGCGTTGTGGAACTGGATGAGGAACGCAAGGCTGCCATGGTGTCAAACCTGCTCGTCGTACTCTGCGGCGACCGGGCGCCGCAGCCGGTCGTCAATTCCGGAAGCCTGTACTAGGCGCCGAAAATGTGACGGGAAGAACGAAAAGAAATGGCAGAACAGAAAAAGAAACAGATCCCGTTAAGGCTTTCCGCAAAGCTGTACGATGCCATCGCAGCCTGGGCAGAGGATGATTTCCGCTCCGTCAACGGACAGATTGAATACCTGCTGACGGAGTGCGTACGGCAGAGAAAGAAAAACGGGAAATATGTATCAGAGCATCTGGATGAACCGATCGAACTGGATATAAAATAGATACTCTGCGTAAAGGAGTTCCATATAGATGATCAGGATCAGTATTGTAGACGATGAAGAGATAATCCGTGAAAAGATATCCGCTCTGGTCAGTGAGACGCTGGCCACAGAACCGGTGGAGGCCGAAATCCGGACATATCCGGACGGGGAAAGATTCCTGGGTGCGTCCGGGACAGACGGGCCGTCCGACATCCTGCTGGCGGATATCCAGATGGCGGGGATGGACGGAATGGAGTTGGGCAGGAAGATCCGCCGGGACAATCCGGGAATGTATATTATTTTCATCACATCCTATGAGCAATATGCGGCGGAGAGTTACCGGATCGAGGCTTATCAGTATATTCTGAAGCAGGATCTGGAAGCCCGTCTGCCGGGCGTGATCCGGGATCTGGCAAGGAAGATCGCGGATCAGGAGCAGGAGTACCGGATCGTGGGGAGCGGTGCGGAGAAGGTGAAGATCCCGTACCGGGACATCATTTATCTATATAAATCTAAAGGTGCGAAATATGTAAATTATGTAACAGACGACGGGATCCGGCGGGAGCGGACCTCCATGGAGGCGGTCTTAAAAGAACTGGATCCGGGGATCTTCGTGCCGGTGGAGCGGGGATACGTGGTAAATATGAAGCGGATCCGCAGGATCAGCGGCGACACGCTCTATCTGGAAAAAGGGTATGAAGTCCAGGTAAGCCGGGCGAGACTGCCCAAAGTGAAGCAGGAGATCAGCCGCTGCTGGGGAGGACGACGGTCATGACGGGTACGATGCGGGAAATCATATGGATCGCCGGATCGCTCCCGGTGTGGATCGCCTTGGAACTTGCAGAGGCCGGACTCTACATTTACCTCGTTACAGGCATCCTGCCGGATCTGAGAAATACGGGACGGAGGGAGAAACTGTTCTGCGGGGTCCTGTTTGCGGTCATGGCGGGGATGATCTGCATGAAATACCGGATCGGATCCGTATTCAGTGCGCAGGCGTTTCTGTACGGGCTTCTGGTGATGATCATCGGGACATGGGTCGCATGCCGGAGAAATCTGCGGCTAAGTGCCGGGATTGCCATGACTTACAGTGGATTTGTCATGCTCCTTGTGTACATGACTGTTTTTGTGCTGTCTCTGATCTATTCAGGCAGCGGACAGCCGGACATCTATGTGGCCATGGGAGGACATGTGAATGAAGCATTCTGTGTGCTCCGCCTGGTGATCCTCTGCCTGCTCATCCCGGTGGCGCGGCGGATCCGGCGTTCGGATATCCGCAGACAGATTGGTGAGTACCGGACACTGTTGCTCATCGTGGGGGCAGTGCTCTGTGCACTTGTCCTGGAATACCAGAATTTTCTGCAATACGGCTTCACTTATTCATCAGCAGGCATTCCGGCGGTCACGTCCGCGCTCAGGAACAGCTTCCTGGGGCTTCTGACCTCCGTCATCCTGGCGGCAGCGGCGGGGATGCTGTTCTTCAAGAACCGGAACATCCGGCGGGAGAATGATCTCCTGCTCATGAAAGAGGAGATGGAACAGCAGAAATATAAAGAACTCAGCGCGGCTGTCGAAAAGAACCGGGAGCTGGTGCACGATGTAAAGAACCATTATCTGGTGATCCGCGAATATATCCGAAGGGGAGACTATGAAAGCCTTGACGGATATGTTGACGGACTGCAGCAGGATTTCGCCCGGACGGACGTCTGGGTTTATACCGGGAACCACATCCTCGACCTGATCCTCGGACAGAAACAGATGATGGCGCGGGAGCAGGGAGTTTCTTTCAAACTGCAGGCGTCGCCCCTGTCCGGACTGCCGTTTTCGGACCGGGAGATCTGTTCCCTGTTCGGGAACCTGCTGGACAATGCCATCGAAGCCTGCGGACGGGTGCGACAGAGGGATGCGGAAATCCGGGTGAAGATCGAACAACAGAACCAGATGCTCTTTATTGAGATCGCCAACAGCACGGACGGAATGCCGGAGCGGATGGATCGTGGATTCCGAAGCAGAAAAAAAGATCCGTCCCGGCACGGGTACGGGCTGAAAAGCGTGGAGCGGATCGTGGCGGACCATGATGGGGTGATCGATTATAATGCGGACGAGAGATCTTTTACCGTGACGGTTACCTTTTTTGATGTAGAGTAGGAAGGAAAATGCTCCGGCCGGACTAACAGGCCGGAGTTTTTTTATGCCCGGAAACAGATGGCCACGGAGCATGCTGTTCATGTCCACTTTCTTGCATGTATGTGCGCCAGAAGATATGATTACGGCATAAAGAACTGCTCTGATGAGGAGCGTATATACGAACTGGAAAGGGGCGTGGACAGAATGACAGGGAGAAGAGGACACCATGCGGCGGCAGCGCTATTACTGACTTTGTCTGTGGCTATGCTGGCAGGATGCCGGGAGACGCCGGAAGAGAGCGCGGTGGCGAGCCGCGCCGGGGGACTGCCGGAGGATGCGGTCATCCAGCCGCTTGCGGACGGGAAGACGCAGATCATCGAACTGCCGGATAAGTGGCAGCAGACGGAGAAGTGGAGCAAGGACCGCTGGATCTTTGAGGCGGATGTGGAGCTTGAATCCATTGAGACGGGAAACCTGCCGGTGATCGAGATGGCGCAGCGGTCTATGACGCAGGACGAACTGGAGAAGCTGGCGGAATATTTCGCAGACGGACAGGAACTGTATAAACCGGTGCCGACTACAAAGGATGTGTTTCAGGACAAGCTGGACCGGATGAACAATGCAGAAGGCATCTATGCAGTCTATACGATAGACACGGCATTTGGCATGAAAAAGGAATGGCTGGAAAAAGGACTGGCCGCCGCACCGGAGACAGCGGATCAGACGCCGGAAAAGGCAGAGGTTACATTTGGTCCCAGACAGCCGGATCCGGGAGCCGATGAAGCGATGGAAAGGTCCAGATCCATTTCGCCGGAAACGGATGCGATGCCGCTCTTCTTTTCCGCAGATGTCGGGGAACAGAGAAGCAGCAGCATTGAGGCAAGAAATTACGATGCGGATACCGGACTTACCGGTAAATTCGAATGGATGGACGGAGACACTCTGCTTTATCAGAAAAATGATATTGATATGGATAAAGGCATGCACGTGGAGTATAAGGATGTGTCAGAAACAGACCGCCAGTGGGAGGAACTGCTGGATGCATGCACAGCCAGGATGACGGATGAAAATATCGATCCGGAAGAAGGAAAAAAACAGGCGGAGTCTGTTCTTGCGGATCTTGGGCTCACCGATAAGGTTTATGCTTACGCGGAGCCGGTTCTCTGGTTCCCGTCCGGCACCTATCCGGATGATGTGGGAAATACCGGTCAGGACAGCCTCTGGCAGGCGGACCTTGACGAGGCGGAAGCCGGATATGTCTATACATTTCTGAACGAAGTCGGAGGGCTGGGGGTCAACTTTACATACGGCGGGAGAACGAACGGCTACATATCAGGCGTCCGGGAGGAGGCATATGCTCCGGCGTTCAAGGTTGAAACAGTGGAAATCGTAGTGACGGAAAGCGGGGTAAAGTACTTTGCCTGGACAGGAATGAGTGAAGCCGTTTCGACCGTGGCAGAGAATGTGAAGATCCTGCCCTTTGACAAAATGAAGGACCGTATGACGGAGTATGTTTCCTATCAGTTTCCGGGATCACAGCCGGCGGACAGTGAATCGCAGTTTATGTATGAAGTTGAGGACCTTACGTTTGGATATACGTATCTGACCGCTTATGAGAACCCGGATCACGCATGGGCAGTGCCGGCGTGGTTTCTGGAACTGAAAAGCGGTCAAAGCGCTCCGGAACTGACCGGAAGCGATGAAATTGAAATGACCGGCTGGGTATATTTTACATTCAGCGCCATAGACGGCGGCGGGGTGGAGAACTGAGGTGATCGTATGAAGATGTCGGAACTGAAAGTATCTTTGCTCAACCGGAGATTATTTTGCGGGATCGTTCTGATTTTCGCTGCGGTTCTGGTTGCGGCGCATCCGTACCGGGCGTTCCTCAATGAGTCCGGCGGCTCGGTGGAAGGTCCGGCGTGGATGGCTGTATTTATTTACGGTGTTTCCTCTGAGCGGACGCTGCTTTTCCTTCCGCTCTTTGTACCCCTCGGGGCGGCGGGGGATGTGCAGGAGGAGCTGAAGAGCCGGTACGCGGTCTTTCTCGTATCGAGAGCGGGAAAAAAGAACTATCTGGCCGGGAAGATACTGGGGGCGGCGCTTTCCGGCGGACTGACGGCTGCGGCCGCGTTTGCGGCTGCCCTGGCTGTGATCGTTCCCTGGTGTGCGGGCATCCCGGATCTGAGCGGACAGGAGCTTCAGGGATTCCTCCCGCTGCTCCCGGCTGTCCTGTGCGGTTTTCTGTGCGGCTTCCTGAACGGAGCGCTCTGGGCCCTTGCAGGAAGTGCGGCGGCGGTGCTTACGAGAAATCATTATCTGGGCTATGCGGTGCCGTTTATCCTGTATTATGTCCTGACGGTGTTTCAGGAACGGTACTATGACAGATTCTACATTTTAAGTCCGCGGCAGTGGGCGTATCCGTCGTATTTCGGGGCGGGCGTCTGTGTGGGGATACTGATCTTTCTCATTGCTGCAGCGGGACTGCTTCTTATGAAGCTGACAGAAAGGAGGCTGACGGGATGATCCGGAAAATAGGCCTGATCGCCGGTCAGAATTTCTCCGGCTGGCACAGGAATGCAAGGATCTGGCTGACCTTCGCCCTGGGGTTGGTGCTCTGCCTGATGCTCTCGGACCAGATGCTCACGCGGGCACAGACCTATGAAGCGGCGATCCAGATCTTCGAGCCCTTTATCTGGACCTTTGGCGATGCGGAGTCCGTGCTTCTGTCCACGCTGCTCCTGCTGGTGCTTTTCGCGGACATGCCTTTTATCGATCAGGCGGCGCCCTACCGCCTGGTGCGCACGACGCGGGGGATCTGGCTGGCCGGCCAGGTGACGTATGTGGCGCTTGCGGTGATGGTGTATGATCTGTTCCTGCTGACCGCAGAATCGCTGATCGCCATGCCGTGGGCCTACACCGGCAATGTGTGGAGCGAGACGTCGGCGGCGTTCGCATACAGCGGGGAAGGGGCCGGCGCGGTGCCGGTGTCCCTGAAGACCATGGAAATGTCTACGCCATATGCGTGCGCATGGATGGTGTTCCTGCTGATGCTCCTGTATTCCCTTTTTATCGCGTCCCTGATGCTGTTCCTTAATCTGACGGCAGGGAACGCGGCGGGCGTCATCGGGGCACTGCTCGTCAATCTGTACGGCTATCTGCTGAACCCGGAACTGCTCCAGAAGATCTTCGATATCCCGGCTGCGCTGGTCTACCGGGCAAACGTGCTGTGCGGGTGGCTGTCACCGCTTCGGCACGCCACATTTCCGATGCATGATTTCGGATATGACTACCTGCCTGAGATCAGCGTCAGCGTCATGATCTTTCTGATGCTGACAGCAGGGCTTCTGATCCTGTCGGGCATCCGGATGCGGAACTATAATTTTACATTTATCCAGGTGGAGGAGTGAGAAGGATGAAGAGTGAAGTGAAACTCAGCAATGTGACGAAATCCTTCCGGAAAGAGCGGGTGCTCAAAGGGATCACGCATTCCTTTGAGCAGGGTAAGATCCACGGGATCATGGGCTTTAACGGCTCGGGCAAGACGGTCATGTTCAAGTGCATCTGCGGGTTTCTCCGGCCGGATTCCGGGGCGGTCATCGTGCAGGGCCGCCGGATCGGAAAGGACGGGGACTTTCCACAGTCTTTGGGCATGATCATCGAAAGCCCGGGATTCCTGCCCCATATCAGCGGATTTGCCAATCTGAAGCGGCTGGCGGCGATCCGGAACCGGGTGACCGATGAGCAGATCCGGGAGAGCATGGCCCGGGTGGGGCTGGATCCGTTCTCAAAGAAGAAGGCGGGTCAGTATTCCCTCGGGATGCGGGAGCGGCTGGGGA
>CALWDN010000086.1 GCA_944376685.1 uncultured Mediterraneibacter sp.
ATATCCGCGGATCGTCCTCCGGCGGCATTGATTTCCTGACGCTTACAGTCAAGAAGAAAAAGCCGTACCTGTCGATCGGCGTGATCACCATGGCCATCGACCTTGCGGTGATCCTGCTGGGCTGGCCGGTATTCGGGGATGTGGATGCGGCGCTCTACGGACTGACCGCGACCGGGATCTCCGCCATCGTGCTGGACAAGATCCTGTACGGCACCGGCGCGGGGACGCTGGCCATCATCATCACGGAGCAGGGGGCGGCGGTCACGGAGAAGATACGGGAAAATGTCCGGCGGGGCGTCACGGTGATCCCGGCGTCCGGCGGCTATACCGGCATGCACCGGGACATGCTGCTGTGCGCCTGCGCAAAGGCGGAGGCCTATCTGGTAAAAGAGGCGGTGCAGGAAGCGGACGCCCGGGCGTTCTGTATGTTTACCGAGACAAGCGAGGTGTTCGGGGAAGGGTTTCGGGGGAAGACAGGGTGATTGAGACCGGGTATGGGTTGTGCAATATATATAAAGAATATAATAATAATTTCAAAATATTGAAAGCAATATATAAATATGATAGTATGACTATCATAAGGAACAGAAGGGAGCGGTGCCCTATGAAAGAATCCCAGGCACGGATCCGCAGCTCCCGGTACCGTTCGCAGAAGATCATCGCAGCGGCCATGGAGCTGTTCTGTGAAAAGGGGATCGAGCAGACTTCGGTCGATGAGATCGCCGCCCATGCCGGCGTGGGAAGCGCCACGATCTACCGCTACTATGACACGAAGGCCGGACTTGCCGTGGAAGCGGGAGTCGCTTACTGGAGAAAGATCGACAGTGAATACCTGGATGTGAACGGCGTCGCCGGCTACCCGGACATGACGGGGCTGGAGCAGCTGCAGTACATATTGAATGCGCTTGTCCGGATCTTTGAGCAGGAGGAGGCGTTTCTCAAATACCTGCAGGAATTTGACGTATTCATCTTCCAGAACCGGGTGGCGAAAGAGAAACTGACGGAATATGAGGCCTGCATCATGAGCCTGAAGCCGCGGGTCACGGACGCGCTGGAAAAAGGGCTGAATGACGGGACCCTGTCTTTTGGATGGACGCCGGATGAAGTCTGCTATTCGCTGGCGCACACGCTGTTCGGCCTGATGAAGCGTCTGGCATGGAACGGGAGCATGCTGAACCTGGACCTGAAGGTGAGCCTGCTCCTGCAGGTGAAGATCGCGGTGCAGCTCATGATCGACGGACTGAAAGCTTAGAGGAGAGAGGACCATGTACAAAGTATACGAGATCAAGAAACGGATATTTGACGACAATGACCAGGAGGCGGACAAGGTCCGGAAGGAGCTGAAAGAAAACGGAACCTTTCTGATCAATCTGATGTCTTCGCCGGGCGGCGGGAAGACGACTACCCTGAAGCGCACGATCCGGGCGCTGCAGGATGAGATGCGGATCGGCGTGATGGAGGCGGATATCGACAGCGCGGTTGACGCGGACGCCATCAGTGAGACCGGGGCGAAGGTGATCCAGCTCCACACCGGCGGCATGTGCCATCTGGATGCGGATATGACCCGCCAGGGGCTGGAAGAGCTGGGGACGGATGACGTGGATCTGGCCATCCTGGAAAATGTGGGCAATCTGGTATGCCCGGCGGAATTTGACACCGGCGCGGTGAAGAATGTGATGATCTTAAGCGTTCCGGAGGGGGATGACAAGCCGCTGAAATATCCGCTCATGTTTCAGGTGTCCCACTGCCTGCTGATCAATAAGATCGACGCGGCGTCCTGTTTTGACTTCGACTTCGACGCCTGCAGGGAGCGGGTGCTGAGGCTGAACCCGGATATGAAGATCATTCCGGTCTCCGCGAAAACGGGCGAGGGAATGGATGAATGGTACGACTGGATAAGAGAACAGGTAAAGGAATGGAAGGAGGCGGATAAATGAGTGAGGAAAGAACCCTGATCCTGAAGCTGGGACAGATGATCACGGACCGGATCGGGCACAAGGTAACGGTGGATGACCCGGAGTACTGGGGACTGGCGGAAGTGCTGACAGATGAGATGGCGGAAGTCTGCCTGGCGATGAAGGTGAGGAAGCCCATGACGCTGGAGCAGATCGCGAAGAAATCCGGCAAGGACAAGGCGCGGGTGCAGCAGCTCCTGGATGAGATGTCGGTCATCGGCATGATCGAGTACAACTGGGAAAATGCGGACAGGCACAAACAATATGTGCTTCCGATGTTCGTGCCCGGCTGCGCGGAGTTTATGATGATGAACAAGAAGCAGACCGAGGAGCATCCGGTGCTGGCGGATTTCTTTGAAAATATGTCGCGGCTTCCCCTTGAGAAGGTGACGCCGATGGTGCCGCCGGGCGGCTCCGGCATCGGGATGCATGTCATTCCGGTGGAGAAGGCGATCCCGGCGCAGCAGCAGTCTGCGAGTGTGGAGCACATTTCCCACTGGCTCAGGAAATATCAGGACAAATACGCGGTGGGCGCCTGCTCCTGCCGCCGCCAGCAGCGGATGCGCGGCGAGGGATGCGGCGAGATCGAAGGGGATCTGTGCATCGGCGTCGGGGATATGGCGGATTATCTTGTGGAGACAGGGAAAGGCCGCTATATCGATCTGGATGAAGTGATGGAGATCCTGGAGCGGGCCGAGCGGAACGGATTCGTGCACCAGATCACCAATATCGACGGCGAGGAGAAGATCTTCGCCATCTGCAACTGCGCGCCGGGCGTCTGTAACGGACTCCGGACGTCCCAGCTTTTCAATACGCCGAACATGTCCCGCTCCGCATACCGGGCCCACGTGGAAAAAGAGAAATGCGTGGCCTGCGGAAAGTGCGTGGAAGTCTGTCCGGTGGGCGCGGCCAAACTGGGCCAGAAGCTGTGCACGAAGCACGGCGAGATCGAGTACCCGAAAGCGCTCCTCCCGGATGCGGAGAAGTGGGGGCGTGATAAATGGGATCCGGATTACCGGGACCATGCGAAGATCAACTGCTACGAGACCGGCACATCGCCGTGCAAGACCGCGTGCCCGGCACACCTGGCGGTGCAGGGCTACATAAAGATGGCGGCGGAGGGGCGTTACCTGGATGCACTGAAGCTGATCAAACAGGACAATCCATTCCCGGCCGTGTGCGGCGCAATCTGCAACCGGCGCTGCGAGGATGCCTGCACGAGAGGCACGGTGGATCAGGCTGTTGCCATTGATGAGATCAAGAAATTCATTGCGGAGCAGGAGCTCCATGAAGAGCACCGGTATGTTCCGCTCTGCGAGAACCATGAGGGAAAACAGTTTGAGCAGAAGATCGCGGTCATCGGCGCAGGGCCGGCCGGCATGTCGGCGGCATATTATCTGAGGACGAAGGGTTACCCGGTGACTGTTTTTGAAAAAGCAGAGCGGCCCGGCGGCATGCTGCTGAACGGCATTCCCACATTCCGGCTGGAGAAGTCCGTGATCGAAGCGGAGATCGACGTACTCCGGCAGATGGATGTGGAGTTCCGGTGCGGAGTGGAAGTAGGAAGGGACATAACGATCCCGCAGCTGCGCGAAGAAGGCTACCGCGCCTTCTATGTGGCGATTGGCGCCCAGGGCGGCAGGAAAGCGGGCGTTCCCGGCGAGGATGCGGACGGCGTGCAGACCGGTGTGGAATTCCTGTACCGGATCAATCTGGCGGAGAGCCGTGCAGAACTCTCCGGCAGGACTGTGGTCATCGGCGGCGGGAATGTGGCCATTGACGTGGCCAGGACAGCGCTCCGCTCCGGTTCGGAGTCGGTCAGTATGTACTGTCTGGAGAGCCCGGAAGAGATGCCGGCGGCTGCGGACGAAGTGGCGGAGGCCCGGGAAGAAGGCGTGATCGTCTGGAACGGATGGGGACCGAAAGCGATCCTGACGGAAGGCGGAAAAGTCACAGGCATTGTCCTTAAAAAGTGTACATCTGTATTTAATGCGGAGGGCCGGTTCGCACCGGTATATAATGAAAACGAGTGTATGACCGTACCGTGCGAAAATGTGCTTCTGTCCATCGGCCAGTCCATCCAGTGGGGCGGACTCCTGAAAGGCACGGCAGTGGAATTCAATCCAAACGGGACGGCCAAGGCGGATCCGGTGACATACCAGACGGCAGAGCCGGATATCTTCGTGGGCGGCGACGTCTACACGGGACCGAAGTTTGCCATCGACGCCATCGCAGCGGGCAAACAGGGCTGTGAATCCATTCACCGGTTCGTGCATGAAGGGCATTCCCTGACGCTGGGGCGCGACCTGCGGCAGTTTACAGAGCTTGACAAGGACGATGTGGTGCTGGAGGAGTTTGATAACGCGAAGCGGCAGATCCCGGGAAGGAAAGCCGGGACCGCGAAAGAAAGCTTCCGCGACCTGCGCAGTACATTTACGGAAGAGCAGGTGAAGATCGAGGCCGCCAGATGCCTTGGCTGCGGCGCCACGGTCGTGGATGAGAATAAATGCATCGGCTGCGGCCTGTGTACGACGCGCTGTGAGTTCGACGCCATCCATCTGAGCCGCGACCTGCCGGAGATGAGCACCATGAGGAAGGCGGAGGACAAGCTGAAAGGCATCCTGCCCTATGCGCTCAAACGCGCCATCAGGATCAAATTTAAGAAGGGCTGAAAAGCCGGAAGAGAAAAATGCATGAATTAGGGATAATCGTACATATCACAAAGACGCTTCAGAGCGTTGCAAAAGAAAATCATTTAAATGAGATCGGCTCGGTCACCCTGGAGGTGGGGGAGGTCAGCTCCATCGTCCCGGACTATCTGACGGACTGCTGGGCGTATTACCGGAAGAAGTTCCCGCTCATCGAGAAGGCGGAGATGAAGATCGAGATCCTGCCCGCGGTGACGTACTGCGAAGCCTGCGGGAAGACGTATCCAACCGTTCAGTACGGCCGTCAGTGCCCGCACTGCGGCAGCTGGGATACGTACCTGGCGGCGGGGGACGAGTGCAATATCCGGGAGATCGAGGCGTGCTGAGCCCGGAGAAAAGTCCGGGCCGTTCCATTAAAAATTGACAAAAGAGAGAAAAGGGGGCATTTGTTATGCTGTTTCATGTTTACGGTGCGGAGGCTGTACCGCAGTGGATCGCCATGCTGGGAGTTCTGGCGGCGCTGATCCTGCTCAATGAATTTGCGAGGAGGACGAAAGCCGGAGGGATCATCATGTTCTTCGTGATCCCGGCGGCGCTGACGGTTTATTTCATCGCCATCGCCGTGGGCGCCGGGATGGGCGCGGAGTGGGCGCTGACCAATCAGACCCATGTTTACATGAACGGTTGGTTCCACTACGCGAAGCTCTATGCGTCGCTGGCGGGCTGTATCGGATTCATGATGATCAAGTATGAGTGGGGCATCGGCAAGACCCACTGGTTTAAAGCCTATCCGTTCGTGATCGTGGCGATCAATATCCTGATCGCGGTTGCCAGTGATTTCGAATCCGCCATCAACGGATGGTATTCCTGGTGGCTGTCCTCCGAGGACGTCTGGCTCTTCGGCGGCTGGCACAATGTGTTCAACGGACTGGCCGGCATCATTAACATTTTCTGTATGACCGGCTGGTGGGCGGTGTACAGTTCAAAGGATAAGAAGGACATGATCTGGCCGGATATGATCTGGGTCTACATCATCGTCTATGATATCTGGAACTTCGCCTATACATACAACTGCCTGCCCACCCACTCCTGGTTCTGCGGCGTGGCGCTCCTTCTGGCGCCGACCATTGCGGCGCTCCTCTGGAACAAGGGCGGCTGGATCATGAACCGGGCGAACACGCTGTGCATCTGGTGCATGTTTGCCCAGGTGTTCCCGCTCTTCCAGGAGACGCTCTCCGACGGGACGCAGCTTTTCCCGTGGGCGACGCTTCCGAAGCTTTACGCGGACGGGACGCTGAACGGCATCGCCGCAGGCGGAAATGCGAACGCAGACCCGACGATGATGACCGTGGTGAGCGTGCTGGCGCTGGTGACGAATATCGCGGCGCTTGCGTACATCATTTATGCGTCTAAGAAGAAAAAGATCAATCCGTATAAAAACGAAGTATTTACAGAATTTAAATATTACAAGAACGCGGCAGCGAGAGCGGAGATGAAATAATGGGAAAAAGATATTTAAACTGTACGGCGTCGGATATCCTGAAGATGGACAGCGCGCAGCTGATCGATGCCATCGCGGGGAGCGAGGGACGGCTCCTGGTGTGCGAGACCATCGGGGCGGTGCGGCCCATGCTCGGGGATGTGACCAATGCGGAGTTCGCCTGCGCCATGGGCGCGGACCTGCTGATCCTGAACCTGTTTGATGTGAATAAGCCGGAGGTGCAGGGACTGCCGGAGACGGCGCCGGAAGATGTGGTCCGGGAAGTGAAGTGGCTGACCGGCCGGGCTGTGGGGATCAATCTGGAACCCCTGGAGGAGGATGTGGAGAGCTCCGTGGAGACGAACGGGGAATGGCATCTGACTTCCGGGCGGGCGGCGACCGTGGAGAACGCCCGCAAAGCCATTGACATGGGCGTGGACTTTATCGTCCTCACCGGCAATCCGGGGGTGGGCGTGACGAACGCGGCCATCATCCATACGCTCCGGAAATTCCGGCAGGAATTCGGCGGCCGGGTGATGCTCATCGCCGGGAAGATGCATGCGGCAGGCGTGCTGGCGGAGAGCGGGGAGAATATCATCACGGAAGAAGATGTGCGGGCGTTTATCGGCGCCGGCGCGGACGTGGTGCTCATGCCTGCGCCGGGGACGGTGCCGGGCATTACCACCGAATATATCCGCGGGCTGGTGTCCTGCGCCCACAGCCTGGGGAAACTGACCCTGACGGCCATCGGCACATCCCAGGAAGGGGCGGACATATCGACGATCCGCGAGATCGCCCTGATGTGCAAGATGACCGGGACGGACCTTCATCATCTGGGGGATTCCGGGTATCTGGGCATGGCCCTCCCGGAGAATATCCTGGAATACGGGAAGGTGATCCGGGGCGTGCGGCATACGTATCACCGGATGGCGTCGTCCCTTAACCGGTAATCCTGTATTTGAAAATGTGATAAAATGTGAGCCCTCTCCCGGGGCGGGACTGGAATAAAGAGGCTTTGCAGAGCTGATCTGTTCCGGGTCCTGCCCCGGGAGTTTTTTGCGCCGGTGTGCATGCAGGACAGGGAAGTCTTGCAAAATGCGCTTTGATGCCGTAAAATAAAGTGCAGATTTGCCGCACGGCGCGGTGTGGGGCGGACGCAGACTCTGCGGATCGTCAGCGGTGAGGGAAGTGCGTTTTAAGCAGGAGGTGGAAGTATGCCGGCCGGGATGATACATGCCGAAGAACTGATCTATGAATATGACAAGCGGGATGATGAGGGCAACGTGATCGGCTCCGAGCGGGCCATTGACGGGATCGATATTGATATTCCCCAGGGCTCTTTTGTGGCCATCCTCGGACATAACGGATCGGGGAAATCAACCCTTGCCAAGCACATGAACGCCATCCTTGTACCCACCGGCGGGACCATGTGGGTGGACGGCCGGGATACGAAGGATCCGGCACAGCTCTGGGATGTGCGTCAGACGGCGGGCATGGTATTCCAGAATCCGGACAACCAGATCATCGGGACCGTTGTGGAGGAGGACGTGGGATTCGGCCCGGAGAATCTGGGCGTGCCCACAGACGAGATCTGGCAGCGGGTGGAAGAAAGCCTGAAAGCCGTGGGCATGCTGGAGCGCAGGAAAGATTCGCCGAACAAGCTGTCCGGCGGGCAGAAGCAGCGGGTGGCCATTGCCGGCGTGCTGGCCATGGAGCCTAAATGCATCGTGCTGGACGAGCCCACCGCCATGCTGGATCCGAACGGAAGGAAAGAAGTGATCCGGGCGGTGGAGGAACTCCGGAAGAAGAAACAGGTTACCGTCATCCTGATCACCCACTATATGGAAGAAGTGATCGATGCGGATCAGGTGTTTGTCATGGACGGCGGGCATATCGTGATGCACGGGACGCCCCGGGAGATCTTCAGCCGGGTGGATGAGCTGAAGACTTACCGCATGGATGTTCCCCAGGTAACGATGCTGGCAGAGGAGCTCCGCCGGCAGGGGCTGGATCTCCCGGCAGGGATCCTCAGAAGAGAAGAATTGGTGGAAGCATTATGTCGATTGCGTTAGAACATGTGAGTTATGTATACAGTCCGGGCACGGCCTATGAGAAGCACGCGCTGAAGGATGTGAGCTTTGAGATCCCGCAGGGGCAGTTCGTGGGGATCATCGGGCATACCGGGTCCGGGAAATCTACGTTGATCCAGCACCTGAACGGGCTGGTCCGTGCGACGTCCGGACGGGTCCTTTACGAAGGACGGAACATTTACGAAGACGGATACAACATGCGGGAGCTGCGCACCCGGGTGGGGCTGGTGTTCCAGTATCCGGAGTACCAGCTTTTTGAAGTGGATGTGATAAGCGACGTCTGTTTCGGGCCGAAGAACCAGGGCCTTCCGCAGGAAGAGTGCGAGAAGCGTGCGAGGGAAGCGCTGGAGCATGTCGGTTTCCCGGAGAAGTATTATAAACAGTCGCCTTTTGAACTGTCCGGCGGGCAGAAGCGGCGGGTGGCCATCGCCGGCGTGCTGGCCATGCGTCCGAAGGTGCTCATCCTGGATGAGCCGACGGCGGGGCTTGATCCGAAGGGACGGGATGAGATCCTGGACCAGATCAGCGAACTGCACCGGAAAACGGATATGACCGTGATCCTGGTCTCCCACAGCATGGAGGATGTGGCCCGCTATGTGGAGCGGCTCATCGTCATGAACCGCGGGGAAAAGATGCTGGACGGGACGCCCCGGGAAGTGTTCCGGCATTATAAAGAACTGGAGAAAGTCGGGCTTGCGGCGCCCCAGGTTACCTATGTGATGCATGACCTGAAAGCGCGGGGATTCGACGTATCCCCGGATGCCACGACGATCAGGGAAGCGGCGGAGGAGATCCTCGGGAGCTTCCGGCGAAGCGGAAAGATTTAGAGGAACTATTATGATCAGAGATATAACAATCGGGCAGTATTACCCGGCCGAGAGCCGGATACACAGACTGGATCCCAGGGTGAAGATCGTCTGCACCCTGCTTTTTCTCGTGTCGCTTTTTATCCAGAACAGCCTGCCCGGCTATGTGATCGCGACCATTTATCTGGGATGCGTGATCCGTCTGTCAAAAGTGCCGCTCAAATACATACTTAAAGGCCTGAAACCGGTGGTGATCCTGCTTTTGTTTACCGTGGTGATGAACCTGTTCCTGACGGACGGAGGGGGGATCCTGGTACAGTTCGGTATTTTCACCATCACGGAGAACGGGCTCAGGACTTCCGTATTCATGGCGGTCCGGCTCATGTATCTGGTGGCCGGGTCTTCTATCATGACCTTTACCACATCGCCAAACGGCC
>CALWDN010000087.1 GCA_944376685.1 uncultured Mediterraneibacter sp.
CGGAACCGGTCAGGATATCCGCCACCTCGTCCGTGGTCACGGCGTCCAGGCCGCAGCCGAAGGAGTTGAGCTGGATAAGATCCAGGTTCTCGGTTGTCTTTACATAGTTTGCCGCCGCGTACAGTCTGGAGTGGTACATCCACTGGTCCATGACGTTGAGCGGGCGCTCCACCTGATGCAGGTGGGAGACGGAATCCTCGGTCAGCACGGCGATATTGTAGGACGTGATCATTTCCGGCAGGCCGTGGTTGACTTCCGGATCAATATGGTATGGACGTCCGGCCAGGACGATGCCCCGGTTGCCGGTCTCGTTCAGGAACCGGATCGTCTCCTCGCCCTTTTTGCGCATGTCTTCGCGGCAGGCTGCCAGCTCGTTCCATGCGGCGTGGACAGCGGAGCGGATCTCGCTGTCGGAGAGGCTGAATTTTTTACCCAGCTCATCGGTCAGGCGGTAGGAGATGGTCTCCTCGCTCTGCAGATTGAGGAAGGGGTGGATGAAGTCCACCTCGCCGTTTACGATGGCGTCCATGTTGTTCTTGATGTTCTCCGGGTAGGAGGTGACGATCGGGCAGTTGTAGTGGTTGTTGGCCTCCGTAAACTCATTCCGCTCATAAGGGACGGACGGGTAGAAGATGTGTTTCACACCCTTGTTGATCAGCCACTGCACATGGCCGTGGGCCAGCTTCGCCGGATAGCACTCGGATTCGCTCGGGATGGACTCGATGCCCAGCTCGTAGATCTTCCTTGTGGAAGCCGGGGAGAGCACTACCCGGAAGCCGAGTTTTGTGAAAAATGTAAACCAGAACGGATAGTTCTCGTACATGTTCAGCACGCGGGGGATGCCGATCTCGCCGCGCGCGGCCGCCTCTTCGGAGAGCGGTTCGTAATCAAAGTAGCGGTGCAGCTTATAGTCGAAGAGGTTCGGCATGGCGTTCTTTGCCTTCTCTTTGCCCAGGCCCCGCTCGCAGCGGTTTCCGGTGATGAACTTGCGGCCGCCGCTGACTTGTTTGATGGTCCGGCGGCAGGTCTTGGTCCGTCCCCGGCATTTTGTCATAGTCGTGGAGTACTCCATGTCCCTGATCTCGTCGATGGAGAGCATGGTCGTGCCTTCACAGTCTGTATACCGCTCGCGGGCGATGAGGGCCGCGCCGAAGGCGCCCATGATGCCGGCGATGTCCGGACGGATGGCTTCGCAGTCCGCGATCTTCTCGAAGCTGCGGAGAACCGCGTTATTGTAGAAGGTGCCGCCCTGTACGACGATGTGGTTTCCGAGTTCGGAGGCGCTGGAAACCTTGATTACCTTAAAGAGCGCATTTTTGATGACGGAGTAGGCCAGTCCCGCGGAAATGTCCGCAACGGACGCGCCTTCCTTCTGCGCCTGTTTTACCTTTGAATTCATGAATACAGTACAGCGGGTTCCCAGATCGATGGGGTTCTGGGCGTAGAGCGCTTCGTGGGCGAAGTCTTCCACGCTGTAGTTCAGGGATTTTGCAAATGTCTCGATGAAAGAACCGCATCCCGAGGAGCAGGCTTCGTTGAGCTGTACGCTGTCCACGGTCTGGTTCTTGATCTTGATGCATTTCATATCCTGGCCGCCGATGTCCAGGATGCAGTCCACATCCGGCTCAAAAAATGCGGCCGCATAGTAGTGGGCGATGGTCTCCACCTCGCCTTCATCCAGCATGAGCGCGGCTTTGATGAGCGCTTCGCCGTAGCCGGTGGAGCAGGAGTGTACGATCTCCACATCCTCCGGGAGCTGTTCGTAGATCTCTTTGATGGCGCTGATGGTCGTGCCCAGCGGGTCGCCGTCATTATTATGGTAGAAGGAATAGAGGAGGGTTCCGTCCTCGCCGACCAGGGCTGCCTTGGTGGTGGTGGAGCCGGCATCGATGCCGAGGAAGGCTTTTCCCCGGTAGGTGGCCAGATCCTTCACCGGCACCTGATGTTTCGCATGGCGGGCGATGAACTCCTCATATTCCGCGTTTGTCGCAAAGAGAGGATCAAGACGTTCCACCTCGATCTCCATTTTCACTTTCTTTTCCAGACGGTTCTGCAGCTCGCGGAGAGCTACCACCGTGTCCTTCTTTGAGTTCAGCGCGGAACCGATGGCTGCGAACAGATGGGAGTGGTTCGGCGCGATGATGTGCTCGTCGTCCAGCTTCAGGGTGCGGATGAAAGCCGCCCGCAGTTCCGAGAGGAAATGGAGCGGTCCTCCGAGAAACGCCACATGTCCACGGATCGGTTTGCCGCAGGCCAGTCCGCTGATGGTCTGGTTGACCACTGCCTGGAAGATGGACGCCGCCAGGTCTTCTTTGGCCGCGCCGTCGTTGATCAGCGGCTGGATGTCGGACTTGGCAAATACACCGCAGCGTGCCGCGATGGAGTAGAGCGCGTTATAGTTTTTCGCATATTCGTTCAGGCCGGACGCGTCTGTCTGCAGAAGGGACGCCATCTGGTCAATGAAAGAGCCGGTGCCGCCGGCGCAGACGCCGTTCATACGCTGCTCCACGTTGCCGCCCTCGAAATAGATGATCTTTGCGTCCTCGCCGCCCAGCTCGATGGCCACATCCGTCTGGGGCGCGTAGTCCTGCAGCGCCGTGGACACAGCAATAACTTCCTGGACGAAAGGCACGTCAAGGTTTTTGGCCAGGGTCAGGCCGCCGCTTCCCGTGATGACCGGGGAGACGTGGATCGGGCCCAGCTTGTAGAGGGCGCGTCCGAGAAGGTCAGACAGGGTCTCCTGGATATTCGCGTAATGCCGCTCATAGTCGGAGAAGAGCACCTCGTTTTCTTCGTCCAGAATCGCAATCTTAACAGTAGTGGAACCGATGTCGATCCCGAGTGTATGTAATTCTTTCGGATTCATGAATAGATTCTCCATTCTTCTGTATGATTTATATGTGTTATTTCTTATTTAAATGCGTTTCAGCATTTTACAGCACACTACATTATACGACAGAATTTTTAAAAAGACAATTGTAATTATTATGAGGGATTTGAAAATAATTCCACCGCTTATGGATAAATTATATAAAGATTACGAAAAACAGCCGGGCAGCGCGAACTACCGTTTGACAAACACTAATGCGGAATGTAAAATTGAAAAGGATTATCGCAGAAATAAGCACAAATTAAGAAGGAGTAATGATTCTTGAACTGGCTTGATAAATTAGAGAGAAAATTCGGACGCTATGCAATCCCAAACCTGACGGTCTATCTGCTGGTCGCCTATGTGATCGGCTTCGGCATCGTGTGGATGATGCCTGACTTGGTCGGATATATCACCCTTGAGCCGGCCCTCATCCTGCGGGGGCAGGTGTGGCGGCTTATTACCTGGATCCTGGTTCCGCCGACGACGAACCTTATATCGCTTCTGTTCCTGGTGCTTCTTTATTATTCGCTTGGAACGGCCCTTGAGCATACCTGGGGAAGCTTCCGGTATAATGTGTATATTTTCTCCGGACTGATCTTTACCGTTCTGGCGGAGTTCGGATTGTATGTGTTCTTCCTGATCCGTTACGGGGTGGAGATGCAGCTGTCCATGATCGGAATGGTCAGCACGAACTATATCACCATGTCCATCTTCCTTGCGTTTGCCGCAATTTATCCGGATATGGAAGTGCTGCTGTATTTTATCCTGCCGATCAAGATGAAATGGATGGCGCTTGTTTATGTTGTCATGGCGGCGTATTATTTCATCCGCGGCGGCCTGATGACCCGGGTGGCCATCGGAGCGTCCCTTCTGAACTTTGTGATCTTTTTCCTTTCGAGCCGGAATGCGAAGCGGTTCGGACCGCGGGAGCGGGCGAGGAAAGCGAAGTTTAAGCGGCAGTCAGATCCCCATGTGAATATGCGGTACACCAACGGGGCGAAGCACCGCTGCGCGGTATGCGGGCGGACGGAGCTGGACGATCCGTGCCTGGAGTTCCGTTTCTGTTCGAAATGCAACGGGAATTATGAGTACTGCCAGGATCATCTTTTTACACATGAACATGTGAAATAGACAGATTAGATTGACAGGAGGAGATTTGATGATGAAGAAAACCAAAGTCGTATGTACGATGGGACCGAATACAAATGACAGAGAACTGATGAAGCAGCTTATGCTGAACGGCATGGATGTGGCGAGATTTAACTTCTCCCACGGCGATCACGAGGAGCAGAAGGGCAGGATGGATATGCTCAAACAGCTGCGCGAAGAACTGCATACCAATACGGCGATCCTTCTTGATACAAAAGGACCGGAGATCCGTACCGGCAAACTCAAGGGCGGCAAAAAAGTGACGCTGGAGGCCGGCGCATCATTTACCCTGACAACGGAGGAGATCGAGGGGGACGCTTCAAAGGTTTCCATTACCTATAAGGGACTTCCGGAAGATGTGGACATAGGAAGCACGATCCTCATCGACGATGGACTGATCGGCCTGAAAGTCGTATCCAGAACGGGTAAAGAGATCCGCTGTGAAGTGGTAAACGGCGGTGAGCTGGGCGAGAAGAAGGGCGTCAATGTGCCGAATGTGGCGGTGCGTCTGCCGGCCATTACGGAAAAAGATAAGGACGATATCCGTTTCGGTGTGGAACAGGGCATTGATTTTATTGCGGCTTCATTCGTGAGAAATGCAGAGTGCGTCCTTGAGATCAAGGCCTTCCTGAAGGAACTGGGCGCGCCCTATACGCCGATCATCGCGAAGATCGAGAATGCGGAAGGGATCCACAACATCGATGAGATCATCCGTGCGGCAGACGGCATCATGGTGGCCAGAGGCGACCTGGGCGTGGAGATCCCGGCCGAGGAGGTTCCCTATCTGCAGAAAATGATGATCCAGAAGTGCAACGCGAATTTCAAGACAGTCATCACGGCAACCCAGATGCTTGATTCCATGATCCGCAACCCGCGCCCGACCCGTGCGGAAGTGACGGACGTGGCAAACGCGGTCTATGACGGGACGGATGCGGTGATGCTCTCCGGCGAGACGGCCCAGGGCAAGTATCCGCTGGAAGCGCTGCAGATGATGGTCCACATTATCGAGAATACAGAGCAGCATCTGGACTATGACATGATGCTGAATAAGGCGGGAGAACAGTTAAAGAGCGGTCTTTCCAGCGCCATCGGCTATTCTTCTGTACTGGCGGCGGCAAACCTGAATGCGAAATGCATTATCACACCGTCCGTCAGCGGGGCGACCACAAGAGTTGTATCCAACCTTCGCCCGAAACAGGAGATCCTGGGCGTGACGCCGAATGAGCGGGCGCTGCGGAGGATGTCCATTTACTGGGGCGTACGTCCGCTGAAGACGATCCAGTTCAAGACGACGGACGATATCTGCAACGGCGCCATCGAGCTGGCAACAGTGAAACAGTATATCGAGCCGGGGGATGTGGTCGTCCTGACTGCAGGCATCCCGTCCCAGAATATCAGCCAGGAGCACACGACGACCAGCAATATGATGCGTATTGCGACAGTTGAATAAAAACTGTATACTTGCATACAAAGAAGGAGATGTACCAGATGATAAAGAAACCTTTTGTGACGAAAGAACAGGTGGAAGAGATCGTAAAGACGTATCCGACGCCGTTCCATCTCTATGACGAGAAGGGAATCCGCGAGAATGCAAAAGCGCTGAAAGAGGCGTTTTCCTGGAACCCAGGATATAAAGAGTACTTTGCGGTAAAGGCAACGCCGAACCCGTTCCTCATTAATATCCTCAGGGAATACGGCTGCGGGTGCGACTGTTCTTCCTATACCGAACTGATGCTTTCGGACGCGCTTGATATCCGGGGCAAAGACATTATGTTTTCATCCAACGATACACCGGCGGAAGATTTCCGGTATGCAGACGAGCTGGGGGCGATCATCAACCTGGATGACATCACCCATATCGAATTCCTGGAGAAGGCCATCGGGCATATCCCGGAGACGATCAGCTGCCGTTTTAATCCGGGCGGGCTCTTTAAGATCAGCAATGATATCATGGACAATCCGGGAGACGCAAAATACGGCATGACGGCTGACCAGATCCTGGAAGCCTATAAGATCCTGAAGGCAAAAGGCGCGAAAGAGTTTGGCCTCCATGCATTCCTGGCAAGCAATACGGTGACCAATGACTACTATCCGATGCTGGCGAAGATCCTCTTTGAACAGGCGGTAAGACTGGCAAAAGAAGCGGATGTGCACATTAAGTTCATCAATCTTTCCGGCGGGATCGGCATCCCGTACCGCCCGGACCAGGAGCCGAATGACATTCATGCCATCGGCGAGGGCGTCCGCAGAGTATACGAAGAAGTCCTTGTTCCGGCGGGCATGGGCGATGTGGAGATCTACACGGAGCTCGGCCGTTATATGATGGGACCGTACGGATGTCTGGTGACAAAAGCCATCCACGAGAAGCATACCTACAAAGAATACATCGGTGTGGACGCCTGTGCGGTAAACCTGATGCGCCCGGCCATGTACGGGGCATATCACCATATCACGGTTCTTGGAAAAGAAGACGCGCCCTGTGATCACAAGTATGATGTGACCGGTTCGCTCTGCGAGAACAACGACAAGTTTGCCATTGACCGAATGCTGCCGGAGATCGAACCGGGGGATTATCTGGTGATCCACGATGCAGGCGCGCACGGTTTTGCGATGGGCTATAATTATAACGGGAAGCTGAAATCCGCGGAGCTGCTCCTGAAAGAGGACGGAAGCGTGCAGATGATCAGAAGAGCGGAGACGCCGGCGGATTATTTCGCCACATTCGACTGTTTTGACATCGGGAAAAAACTTGTAAAATAAGTAAAAAAATGATATAATCATTTCCGGCTTCGCAAAGGAAGCCGGAATACAGGCCGCTGTGGCGGAATTGGCAGACGCACTTGACTCAAAATCAAGCGGGAAACCGTGCCGGTTCGAGTCCGGCCAGCGGCAGTAGGATGAGACCCTGAATGACATCGTTCGGGGTCTTTTTATTGTATGTTTTCAGAAAAAAAGGTATACTGAGATCATCAGGACGATTGGATCTGAAAATGTAGAAGAGGAGGGATCAGTATGGGATTATTTCACACGACGATCGAAGCGGCGGAACTTTTTGTTAAGAAAGGGAATCAGAAAAAAGCGGCAGAGAAATTTGAAAAGGCTGCCAGGAAAGAGCCTCATTCTTATATCAGAAAGATTCTGGAGTATTCGCTGACCGGTCAGTGTTATATCTGTGAATCAGGCGCGTATGCAAGGGGAAAATATTATGATATGAGCGAGTTCCGCAGTGACGCCAATGCGGCAGAATGGTGCCGGTACGGACTTGAAAAAGCGGCAAAGGCGCCAGATAAATATTGGCGTGCAATAAGGGAGTATCGTTTTACACTGGCGGCTGCTGCTGAAACGGAGGAGGAACGCCTGAAATATCTCCGGGAATCGATATTTGAGCACAAGGATCCGGACACGGCTTACTATGCCATGTGCCACAGTATGATCGACAAAGTATGTAAAACGGTTGATGAGAAGGCGCAGCTGTATGCAACAGTGATCACGGGAAGGACAATCCTTACGGAGGTGGAAGACCGTCATGGCCACTATATAGAGCATACGGGATATAATGCATGGATGTATGAGCAACTGGACAGATGCCGTGAAAACAGACGGATTGAACATGCGATGGATGCTCTGAAGAAAATGGGAACTGCAAGAGGAAAGGATGCTGCAGAAACAAAGAAAGCGGCGGAAGCTGCGTTGCGAGAAGTCGCAAAAGCGCAGCAACAGAATCAGGAAAGATTGCGGGAACTTCATGAGAGCTTACTGTCAATCTACGGTATGGCGCAGAATGAAGCAGGGATGAAGATCAAAGATGCCAGAACAGGGGAAAAGCTGCATCTTGAGGATGACGGCACATTCCGGGTTGTAAATGAATGGCCGGATGATTGAGTGCGATCCGGTGCGTGTCCGGAGTATTTGCTGCATAGTGAACTGGTTTTCTGCTTATTTCCAGCATTGTATGCATGTATACAATGCTGGAAATTTTTGTGTTGCATCTTTTTTGACTTAATGTTACTCTAAACTTGTATCAGTATCTATATCCATAAATAATTAATAAGGTCAAGGAGGGAAGTATACACAGAGATGAAAAAAAGCAAATTACTGATATGTACGCTTTTCGTGTCGCTGTTTATCAGTGCATTGCCGGGCACGGGAAGTTTAACGGCCGAAGCAGCGGGGGAGAATGATGCGGCATCGGGACTTCAGGATGAGAATCAGCAGCGTCTTGAAGAGATTACGGCAATGGATGAAGACGGAAGCATCTATGAGATCGGCGAGAGCGACGGTTCACTTGATGAAGCGGTTGAAGCAGATGGATCCGGCGGGATCATTACAGATGATCAGGAAGAGATTTCAGACGAAAGTGAAGAAAACGGAATTGCTATGTTTTCTCTGAAACCGGAAGACCGTTCGGCATCTGTACTGGTTGTGAATTTCAATACCGGAAACAACGTAACGACGGAGTACAGTGGAAACGGATATACAAGCGGTTCATACGGAGCTGATGCGGCTTATCTTGGAACTGATAAGAACGGCGATATCAGGTTTATGCTGGCCGGAGTGAAGGCAACGGTTGACAAGGATCTTGTGCAGCTTGTCAGGTACAGTGATGTTGCTGATAAAGTGAGCTATTATAAAGTATCAAATGGAAAGCTTTACCACTACATATCACAGAACCTGAAGAAGAGCCCGGCTTCGACGATCAATAACGGACCGGCTCCGTCCTATCTGAAATCAGGAACAAAGTATTACAGCTATGACGGACATTACTTCTACAGTGATTACAGCGTTATGTCCAAAGATTATCAGAATGGCGCGTATGGTGCATCGGCTGTTAATTCAGGGAATGCATTTTATAACTATTTCCAGTTCGCGGATATGAATGGAAGCACATCATACTCTGTGGATGAACTGGAGAGTATTCTGAGTACGGCAATGAAAAATGCCGGTGTAGATCCGTCCTCTTCAAAACTGACGGGAGCAGTTGCAAGCTTCATAAAATATCAGAATAAATATGGAGTCAATGCACTGCTGTCTTTAGGGATCGCGATCAACGAGAGCGATTGGGGAACAAGCAATATCGCAAATAATAAGAATAATCTTTTTGGTCTGAATGCGGTTGACTCATCGCCCGGACAGAGTG
>CALWDN010000088.1 GCA_944376685.1 uncultured Mediterraneibacter sp.
CATCCTTGTGTGCGCCGGGGCTTTGGGAAATGTGATCGACCGCCTGAGACTGGATTATGTGATTGATTTTTTTGATTTCTGCCTGATCGATTTTCCGGTCTTTAATGTGGCCGACTGCTATGTTGTGGCCGCGTGCATTCTTTTTGCTTATCTGATCCTGTTTCACTACAGGGACGAAAGCGATTTTGACTTTTTAAAGCGTAAGAAAGGATAATATTTATGGAACTGTATACATACAGAGCCGAAACGGGAGGGGAAAGGATCGACAGATATCTGAACGGACATCTGGAGGGCCTTTCCCGTTCTTATATACAAAAACTGGTACAGGAGAATAATATCCTTGTAAACGGGAAACCTGTCAAAGCCAATTATAAAATCCGGGAAAACGATGTGATCACAGTGCAGATCCCCGATGCGGAGACGCCGGATATACTTCCGGAAAACATTCCTCTTGATATCCTTTACGAGGATGATGATATCCTGGTCGTCAACAAGCCGAAAGGAATGGTCGTCCATCCTGCTCCGGGCCATTACGAACACACCCTTGTCAATGCGGTCATGTACCACTGCGGGGAATGTCTGTCGGGCATAAACGGCGTGATGCGGCCCGGCATCGTCCACCGGATCGACATGGATACAACCGGATCGCTGCTGGTCTGTAAAAACGACCAGTCCCACCGAATCCTTGCAGAGGAGCTGAAAGAACATTTTATTACCAGGCGTTACCATGCCATCGTGCATGGAAACCTGAAAAATGATAACGGAACGGTGGATTCGCCGATCGGACGGCATCCGACGGACCGGAAGAAAATGAGTACAAAAGCTCCGCATGCGCGCCGCGCCGTTACCCATTACCGGGTGCTGGAACGTTTCGGGGATTATACTTACATTGAATGTGAGCTGGAAACCGGCCGTACGCATCAGATCAGGGTGCATATGGCATCGATCGGCCATCCCATACTCGGAGACCCGGTATACGGGCCCGCGAAATGTCCTTTCAAACTCGAAGGGCAGACGCTCCATGCCAAAATCCTTGGGATAAATCATCCATCGACCGGACAGTACATGGAGTTTGACGCGCCGCTTCCGGCTTATTTTGAGAAGCTGCTCACCATGCTCAGAAATAAAAACAGATGAAAATTTATATGAATCATTGTAATATGCTGCCGGTTTCGTTATAATAGTCATAAGGGGCGCAAACACTGAAAAGTTTTTTGTGCAAAATCACAAATCTAAATGATGCGAAGGAGAGTGGCTTAAATGAAAACAAATACGATCATTACAATAGGACGTGAATACGGAAGTGCAGGAAGAGAGATCGGGTATAAAGTTGCAGAAGCTTTTGGCATCAAGTTATATGATAAAGAGATGCTTTCCCGTGCTGCAAAAGAGAGCGGCATCTGTGAAGAAATTTTTGAGACTCATGATGAGAAACCGACAAACAGCTTTCTTTATTCACTGGTAATGGACACTTATTCCATGGGCTATTCCGGAAATACCTATACCGATATGCCGATCAATCACAAGGTGTTCCTTGCTCAGTTTGATGCGATCAAGAAGATCGCCGATGAGGGACCGTGCATCCTTGTCGGACGGTGTGCGGACTATGCACTTGAATCCTATAAAAATGTAGTCAGTGTGTTTATCCATGCGGATATGAGCGCCAGGATCCGCAGGATCGCCCGCATCTATGACCTGACAGACGCAAAGGCTAAAGACCGGATCATAAAGACGGATAAAAGCCGTGCAAGTTATTATAATTATTACACAAATAAAAAGTGGTCCAATGCAGACAGTTATGAACTGTGCCTGACCAGTTCCGAGCTGGGGATTGAAGGGACCGCGCAGGCGATCATCAATTACGTGCAGTTAAAAGAAAGCATTGCACGTGATAAACGGACAATTTAAGAATAGAAAAATCTTCCGGGTCAGTCCGGAAGATTTTTTTTGCATTTGCGCGGCGGATTGGGGACACGTATGATCCGTTCCGGCCATCCGCTGATATTCCCGTTCAGGATCGCGTGGAACATGCGCTCCCGGGCGCCCGGATGCTCCTGGTTGATCTGCCGGAGAAGATCCTTTGCGTACTGGCGTTTGGTGTATCCGTCCACCGGGCATTTGCTTTTCACGACAGGCAGGTCGTACTTGTTTCTGAATCCGATCACATCCATCTCATCCACGTACATGAGGGGACGGATCACCGTCAGATCCATCCGGTCCAGATAGGTGCGCGGGGAGAAAGAGTGGAACCGGCCTTCGAAGATAAGGGACAGAAGCATGGTCTCAATGATATCATCTTTGTGATGGGCGTAAGCGACCTTATTACAGCCCATTTCCTTAATTGCCTGATTCAGCGCCCCTTTGCGCATTTTAGCGCACAGAGAGCAGGGATTGGACTCTTTCCGTATGTTAAAAAGGATGTCGTATATATCGGATTTTACGATCTTATAGGGGACATCCAGCTTCCGGCACAGTTCACGGATCCCGGAAAGATCAAAATCCTCAAAGCCCAGGTCCACGGTGATGGCGCTGAGCTCAAAATGTTTCGGATAGAATCTTCTGAGACCGTGGAGGGCGTACAGAAGAGTCAGGCTGTCCTTTCCCCCGGATATGCCGACCGCAATGTGGTCGCCTTCCCGGATCATTTCATATTCATCCACGGCTTTGCGTGTATAACTGAGTAAACGCTGCAGCTGCATGTTTATAGATTCCTTTCGTATTTTTATTTTTTTATTTTTTGTCAGCGGATTTTTATACTTCCCGCAGTTTCACGGCGCCGGCGGCTTTCCTGCGGCGGTTTTCATCGATCGCGGCATAATGTTTCTTTGTCGTATTCACATCCTTGTGGCCGAGGACATCCGCAACCAGGTAGATATCGCCGGTTTCCCTGTACAATGCTGTACCGTAGGTGCTCCGGAGCTTGTGGGGAGTAATCTTTTTGTTCGGCGTCACTTCACGGGCATATTTTTTCACCATATTTTCGACCGCCTGCACACCCATCCGTTTCCGCTGGGTAGACAGGAAAAGTGCGTTCTCATGGCCCGGGAGCGGGAGAGTGGCCTTTCTCGTTGTGTATATATACGTTTTCAGCGCTTCAGCCACTTCATCGCCAAAATATACAATCATTTCATTTCCACCCTTACGCGTGACTTTAATGCCGTTGTTTTTAAAGTCTACGTCCTGCAGGTCAAGCCCGACACATTCCGAAACACGGATGCCGGTACCAAGAAGAAGGGTCAGGATGGCCAGGTCCCGGTTCTTTGTTTTCTCATAATAAGCTTTGCGCTGACCGGTCAGGTGATCCGCACCGTGATCCACATAGTCCAGAAGCTTTGCAACCTCGTCGGTATCAAGCCGGATAATGGCTTTTTCATGGAGCTTCGGCATATCCACGAGCAGGGTCGGATTTTTGGAGATGGCCTGGCGTTTATAATAATATCCATAGAAACTCCTGAGCGCCGACATTTTACGCGCAAGTCCTTTTTCTGTATTCGTGATCTGTTTTTTATCATCATTTTCATAGACCTTCAGGTATTCCTGGTATTCCTCGATATCAACAGGCTCCAGGCGCTCCAGGTCCTGTAGGGTGAACTGATCGATGGAATAATCCTTATAGAGCGGGTTATTTTCCATTAAAAAATGAAAGAAAACGCGGATATCGTATGCATATGAGATCCGTGTCCGCGCGGATGTCGTCGGCTCGACGGCACGGAAATAATCGCGGGCGAATGCCGGCAGCGTCTTCAGGATTGAACGCAGACGCAATGTATTGTCTACATATTTTTGTTCGTGATACGTTTTTGTATCTTTCTGATTTGTTGATTCCATATTTTTATTTATAACCCCTTTAAATATGAATTTGCCGTTGTTACGGGCGGTTACGCCGTACCACCTGTATATTATAGCGGAAACCTTTGTTTTTGTCTATATCTTTTGGAAAAATCAGTATTTGTCGTATAGATTGAAATGTGTAAAGAATTGCCGATGCAGCTGCTGCTCATGTTAAAGAGACTATAAACTGCATCGGCATTTGATGGGTGTAATATATATCAATACATAGGGATGTATATTGATATCCGGATCAGCATCTGATACAGGCCATTATCGGTCACATATCATATGCAATGATCAGATGACGTCCGCTCTGGATATCATTAGATTCAAGGTTATTTATATCTTTAAGTACCTGAACATATTCCGCAGTCGATCCGCAGTCTGAAGGTTTCATCTGTTCAGCGATCTCCCAGAGTGTATCACCTTTACGGATCTCGATGCTTTTATAGTATGTATGCGGATCCCCGCTGTCTGTAATGCCGTGTGCAGAAACAAGGAATGCACTTCCGGATACACATATGACCAGTGCTAACATGAATCCTGTAAATAATCTTTTCATGCGCTTTATTTTTTTTGAAAGTCTCCTGTGCTGTCCTCTGTCTGTTTTCTTTTTCATAATAATACGCCCCTTATTAAGTGAAATGACTGTCTGTATCGAACAAATAAATACGATAAAAACAAATTGTATACATGTATATCCGTGCCGGAATAAATGTTCGCGGAACAGATGTTCTATGCTTAGATTATATATCCAGAACAAATGTTTGTCAACAGGAAAATCGAACATATTTTCGCAACAAATGTTTGCTTTTTCATTTTCGCTGTGATATGATACACGTATAGAGTGAGTCTTGGAAAGAAAGGAATTCAGAGTTAATCATGTCAAAAGGTAAAATAAGTAAAAAACAAGAGGAAATTTTGGAATATATCAAGATGCAGATCCTTGAGCGCGGCTTCCCGCCGGCTGTACGCGAGATCTGCGAGGCGGTCAATCTGAAGTCCACGTCTTCTGTCCACTCCCACCTTGAGACGCTTGAGAAGAACGGATATATCAGAAGGGATCCGACAAAGCCGAGGGCCATTGAGATCCTGGATGACACCTTTAATCTTACGCGCCGCGAGATGGTCAATGTGCCGATCATCGGACAGGTGGCTGCAGGGCAGCCGATCCTTGCCCAGGAGAATATTGAGGACTACTTCCCTATCCCAGTTGAACATATGCCGAATAAGCAGACCTTTATGTTGAAAGTTAAAGGTGAAAGCATGGTCAATGCCGGGATCCTTGACGGGGATATGGTGCTTGTCCAGGAAGAACATACGGCTTCCAACGGAGATATGGTTGTTGCACTTGTGGATGACAGCGCTACGGTAAAGACTTTTTATAAAGAGGAAGGCGTCTACCGCCTTCAGCCGGAGAATGATTTCATGGATCCGATCATTGTAAAGGATGTCTCCATTCTCGGCAAAGTGATCGGTGTGATCCGTCTGTTCAGGTAAAATCAAAACCTGCCGGAAGATTTTATTCTTCCGACAGGTTTTTTAATGCCGTGATCTATTTACTATTCTGAAAGCTGTTCCGGAGCGATATCCTTTCCGTCTTTCCAGATTCTCTCCAGATCGTAGAAAATGCGGTTTTCTTTATCGAATACATGGACGATGATATCGCCGAAATCAAGAAGGATCCAGCTTGCCCCGGAACGTCCTTCGCGCTGTTTCAAGTGATATCCGGCTTTGTAGAGTTCTTCCTCCACATTGTCTACCAGCGCGCTGATCTGGCTTTCGCTGTTCCCGCTGGCGATGATGAAGTAATCTGCAAGCACGGAGACGCCTGTGATGTCAATGACCTTGATGTCTTCGCCCTTTTTATCGCTGAGCGCCTGCCAGGCAATGCGTGCCATATTTTTTGACTGATCCATATGCGTATCTCCTTTTTTATCTGTTTATTTATTATAATATTCACATGTGCTGACGGTCATGGGATCCACCGCTCTCCCTCCATCCTTCAGATAGCGTACGGTCCGCTGTGCGGACAGGTATACGGCGCGGTCGATATCCTGAAATACCAGGCCGCGTATTTCCTGCAGCCCGGGGATGATCTTCCGGTTCGGCTCGATGTAATCCGCAATATAGACGATCTTCTCAAGCATGGTCATCCCGGGGCGTCCGGTCGTGTGGTACGTGATAGCGTCCAGAATGTCCGGATCATTGATCTTATATTTATGGCGGGCCAGGTATGCGCCGAGCTTTGCATGGATCAGCGCGGGCATCTCCAGCTCGGACCTGGTCAGTTCTATGCCGTACTTTCTGCACAGGACGATCTGGTCATCTGAAGAACAGTATTTTGCACAGTCGTGAAGCAGTCCGGCCGTGAGCGCCTTCTCTGCATCCTCGCCGTAGCACATGGCCAGTGAGGCTGCGGTGTACATTACGCCGATGGTATGCTCGAAACGGTCCTTTTTCAGCTTTTTGGACAGTTTTTTGCGTATCTCAAGCAGCTCCTCTGTCATGGTTCCTCTCTCCTTCCGGTTCGTGCGGCCGGACATACAATGCGGTCCGTGCCGTAAAGATGATTCTCCCGTATATATCCGGCCACGATGTCGGGCACCATATAGCGGATGCTCCTGCCCTTTTCCGCCCGCTCTCTTATCGTTGTCGAGGAAATCTCAACAAGCGGGGCCTGAAGAAGCCGGATGTCTGAACCATACTTCTCATTCAGGTACCGGATCTGTTCTTTCATGCTTTCTGCATCCTTGTCGTCGCGCATAGCCGCCAGGATCGTGCATGAAGGGAAGATCTCCCGAAAGTTCTTCCACTGTTCGATGGAGAAAAGGGAGTCTGCCCCAAGGATAAAATAAAACTCATGATCAGGAAAGAGCCCGCGGAGCGCCTTCATCGTGCTGAAGGTATAGGAATGCTTCTGCGCTGAGGCCTCATAGAGATTCACCCGGAAATACGGGATGTCGTCCGTAGCAAGCCGGACCATCTCGATGCGGTTCGCAAGAGATGCCCCGCTCTCATTGGTTGGCTTATGAGGCGGATTCCCGTTTGGCAGGAACCAGATCTCGTCCAGGTTGAAATTTTCATAGGCAAATTCACCGAGGAGCAGATGCCCGATATGGATCGGGTCAAATGTTCCTCCCATGATACCGATCTTCATTGTAAACTCCATTCTGCCCTCAGAGCGGGAGCATGATCTTCTTCCGGTCATCCTTTCCCTCGCGGTAGAGGACGATCTTTTTGCCGATCACCTGGACGACCTGGGAACGGGTGCGCTCTGCGATGATCTCCGCCAGTTCCCGGGGATCATCCGCGCAGTTGTTAAGGACGCTGATCTTAATGAGTTCGCGCGCGGCAAGCGCCTCCGAGATTGCTTCAGTCAGACCGGGCGTCATGCTGGATTTTCCGACCTGGAAGATCGGATCCATCGTCATGGCCAGGCTTTTTAAGTAGGCTCTCTGTTTGGTTGTCATAATTTTCTCCTTCTTTAAGGTTCATCGTTCCTATTTATTTATAATAATCAAACTGCAGGCCGTACATTTTAACGGTATCGCCTTCCTGGATGCCTTTGCTCTCCAGTTCGTCAAGAATGCCGGTTTCTTTCAGGAATTTCTGGAAGAATGCAAAACCTTTTTCAGAATCAAGATTCGTGTAGCCCAGCATTTTTTCAATCTTCGGGCCTTCCACCACATACATGCCGTCTTCCACTTCAACGGTGTACGGCAGTTCTTCGTAGATCAGTTCGTCCTCGGGGAAGAATTCCTGCTCGAATACAACCGGCGCCTGATCCATGGTCTCAAGCTGCGCGCTTACATAATAAAGCAGTTCGGATACGCCTTTCCCGGTGACGCCGGATATAGGAAATACACGGATCCCCTTCGGCTCAAATTCTTTTTTCAGCCGCTCAACCGGATCGTCCTCAGGATCATAGATGAGATCTGTTTTATTTGCGGCGATGACCTGCGGCCGTTTGGCGATCTCCGGATTGTATGCTTCAAGCTCGGCGTTGATCTTGTAGATGTCTTCGATGGGATCCCGGCCTTCGCTTCCGGCTGCGTCCACAACGTGGATCATCAGCTTGGTCCGCTCAATATGACGGAGGAATTCGTGGCCCAGCCCGACTCCTTCGGATGCACCCTCGATCAGTCCGGGGATGTCAGCCATGACAAATCCTTTCGCACCTTCCAGGTCTACCACGCCCAGGTTCGGGGTAAGTGTGGTGAAGTGGTAATTCGCGATCTTCGGATCTGCATTGGTCACTCTTGAGAGAAGGGTTGATTTTCCTACATTCGGGAATCCGATCAGCCCCACGTCGGCGATCACCTTCAGCTCCAGACAGACTTCCAGCTCGCGGGCCGGCTGTCCGGGCTGTGCGTATTTCGGCACCTGCATGGTGGATGTGGCAAAGTGCTGGTTGCCAAGCCCGCCTTTTCCGCCCTTTAATACGACCTGACGGCGGTTGTCGCCGGACATATCCGCGATGACTTTGCCGGATGCGGCTTCCTTGATCACGGTTCCTTCCGGAACATGGAGCACAAGATCTGTGCCGTCCTTTCCGTGGCAGCGGCGCTTTCCGCCCGGTTCGCCGTCTCCTGCCGCGTATTTGCGTCTGTGGCGGTAGTCGGACAGGGTGTTGAGGCCTTCGTCCACCTCGAAGATCAGGTCGCCGCCGCGGCCGCCGTCACCACCGTCCGGACCGCCGTTCGGAACATAGAGTTCCCTGCGGAAGCTGCAGTGCCCGTCGCCGCCTTTGCCGGACCGGATATATATCTTTGCTCTGTCAGCGAACATAATGTCTCCTTTTCTGAAAAAGGACTGTAAAACAGCCCCTGATTTATAATGTCACAAAAGCCCCGGACCATGAAGGTCTGGGGCCTGATCTTTAAAGCTTACTCAGCTGCCGGATAGATAGAAACCTGTTTCTTATCTCTTCCTTTTCTCTCATATCTTACAACGCCGTCCACAAGTGCGAACAGAGTATCATCTCCGCCGCGTCCGACATTCACACCCGGATGGATCTTTGTGCCGCGCTGTCTGTAGAGGATATTTCCGGCTTTTACAAACTGTCCGTCTGCTCTTTTCGCGCCCAGTCTCTTAGACTCGGAATCACGTCCGTTCTTTGTAGAACCAACTCCCTTTTTGTGAGCAAAGAACTGAAGATTCATTTTCATCATGGTTCTTACACCTCCTTGAAAATCATGTCAATGTATGGTTCGTATTCACTGCTGTCTTCTATCTGTTCCAGACCAAGAACCATGGAATCCAGCAAAAGCGAGGCATCGTGCGACGGG
>CALWDN010000089.1 GCA_944376685.1 uncultured Mediterraneibacter sp.
CCTTCATCCAGCCCGAGGGCGTAGCAGGTCGTGCTGAGGGCGTCGCCGTCCACGGATTCGTCCGATATAACGGTCACCTGGTCGAGATCGTTCCGGATCGGGTACCCGGTGTCGGGATCCAGGATATGGTGATAGATCACGCCGTCCTTTTCAAAGTACCGTTCATAGTCCCCGGACGTTACGACAGACCGGTCAGAGACGGAAACAGCGGCGATGGGCACGCCGGTTTGAGCGAACGGCTTCTGGATGCCGATGCGGAAGTCTGTTCCGTCATACCGGTTCCCGACCACCAGCATATTGCCGCCCAGATTGATCAGGGCATGTTCTGTGCCTTCGCTTTCCAGATAGTCCTTCAGTCGGTCGGCGATGTAGCCTTTCGCGATGCCGCCCAGATCGATCCTGGCCTGCGGATCGGAGAGTGTGACGGTATTCCCGTCCACACGGACGCAGCGATAATCAATATGTCTGACCGCCTCTTTCAGTGCATCCGGATCCGGGAGCGTTTTTTCTTCATTGTCTTTAAAATTCCATAACCGGCTGGCGGAATCGATGGTTATGTCAAAGCGTCCGCCGGACAGTTCACCGTATTCTATCCCTTTGCGGATCAGTTCCGCCGTTTCGTCGGATACTTCAACCGGCTGTCCGCCTGCCTGATTGATCTCTGATATTTCGCTTGTATCGATGGTCGCGCTGAAAAGACCCTCATAATATTCACAGAGTTCCATGCAGTGCCCGACCGTCTCTTCGGGAGTTCCCCATGCCTGGATCTGGACTACCGTATCAAAATACATTCCGTTTGCCTGGACCGCCTCGCTTTCCGGGGGGACAGTACAGCCGGTAAATATGAATAATGAAAAAAGTGCCGCACTTATGGCAGCTGTATGTTTTTTCACTGATCTCATCCTTTCAAATCCAATATCTGATCCCGACTTATTATACAGAATCCCCCATAAAAATACAACAAATCACAAATCGAACATGTGGTTGCATTATAAAAACCGGTGTGCTATGATAACTAAGGTATTACATTAATAAATGTGGGCCAGAGGGATATGATGATGAAAAAAAATGACCTGATCCTCGCGGCGGCTGTCATCCTGGCCGCATGTGCGATCCTTGCTTTCCAGTATTTCAGCAGGGGCGGCGGGGAACAGTATATTGAAATAACAGTGGATGGGAACGAGTATGGAACCTACAGCATGGATGAAGATCGGACGGTGCGGATCAATGATACAAACCGGCTGGTGATCCGGGAGGGGAGCGCACTGATGGAATGGGCGGACTGCCCGGATCAGATCTGCGTGCATCACAGGGCGATCCATGCGGGTGGTGAAAACATCATCTGTCTGCCGAATAAAGTCGTTGTTTCCGTTATAAGTCCGGAAGAAAGCGGATTGGACGGGATCGCACAGTAAACGGAGAGGATAATTTGAAAAACAGAGCTGCATATTTCGGAGTATTTACGGCGCTTGCGCTGATCCTCAGTTATGTGGAGACGCTGATCCCGTTCCGGTTCGGTATTCCGGGCATCAAACTTGGGCTTGCCAACCTCGTTGTTGTGATCGTTCTCTACAAAACAAACTGGAAAGAGGCTCTTTTGCTTTCTGTATCAAGAGTATTGCTTGCCGGATTTATTTTCGGCAGTCTTTTCAGCATAATATACAGTCTTGCCGGAGGCGTCCTGAGCCTTCTTGTCATGGCTGTGCTTGAACGTTCGGGGCGTTTTAGTGTTGCCGGGGTCAGCATGGCCGGAGGCGTGGCCCACAATATCGGGCAGCTGGCCACGGCGATGATCGCCGTCAGTACGTATCAGGTCGGATATTACCTGCCGGTCCTTTTGATCGCCGGACTGGCGACCGGCGCTGTGATCGGGCTGGCGGCAGATGCCGTCCTGAAACGGATCCGTAATCTGGATCTTAAATAATCAAGAAAAGGGAAGAAGTTTATGATTTCGTATGTAAGAGGAGAACTGGCGGCTGTCGAACCGCAGAAAGCGATCGTTGACGTCGGAGGCATCGGGTATGGCGTCTATATGTCACAGCAGGCATTATCTGTCCTGCCGCAGCCAGGAAATGAAGTGAAACTGTATACATATCTCAATGTTAAAGAGGATGCCATGCAGCTGTTCGGATTTCTTACAAAAGATGATCTGGACATATTTAAGCTGGTGATCGGCGTGAGCGGCATCGGGCCGAAGGGCGGGCTGAACATTCTTTCATGTATGTCGCCGGATGAGCTTCGGTTTGCAATCATGTCCGGAGATGCAAAAGCGATTTCTGCAGCGCCGGGCATCGGGAAAAAGACGGCGGAGAAGCTGATCCTGGAACTGAGAGACAAGGTAGATATTGAAGATGTGCTTGAGCACGCGGCCCACGGCGGAGATGAAGCTTTACCCGGTACAGACGGCGGAGAAAGCGGCATGCAGGCGGAAGCAGTGCAGGCCCTGGTCGCACTGGGATATGGAAGCGCGGAGAGTATGCGCGCCGTACGGAAGACGTCCCCGGACTGCGCATCAGTGGAAGAGATCCTCAAGGAAGCGCTTAAATATCTCTTTTAAATCGCGTGCGGGTCTTGAAATATGAAAGGATAACCTGAATTATTATGGGAAAACGGATCATTACAACAGAAAATCTGGATGAAGATATTAAGATCGAGGGGGAGCTGCGTCCCCGGTTTCTGACAGACTACATCGGACAGGAAAAGGCAAAGCAGACGCTTTCTGTATATATCAGTGCGGCAAAAGCACGGGGCGAGGCCCTGGACCATGTATTGTTTTACGGCCCGCCCGGACTGGGCAAGACAACGCTGGCGGGCATCATTGCAAATGAGATGGGCGTCCATATGAAAGTGACGTCCGGTCCTGCGATCGAGAAACCGGGTGAAATGGCTGCGATCCTGAACAGTCTGCAGGAGCACGACGTTCTGTGTGTGGATGAAATCCACAGATTGCACCGCCAGGTGGAAGAGGTCCTTTACCCGGCGATGGAAGATTATGCCATCGATATCATGATCGGCAAAGGAGCCGGAGCCCGGTCGATCCGGCTGAATCTCCCGAAATTCACACTGGTCGGCGCCACAACGCGTGCAGGAATGCTGACCGCGCCGCTCAGAGACCGGTTCGGCGTAGTAAACCGCCTGGAATTTTATACAGACGAAGAACTAAAGACCATCATCCTCCGATCGGCTTCGGTACTAGATGTGGAAATAGACGCGGAAGGAGCCATGGAGCTTGCCAGGCGGTCCAGAGGGACGCCCAGGCTTGCAAACCGCCTGCTGAAACGCGTCCGCGATTTCGCCCAGGTAAAATATGACGGACGGATTACGAAGAAAGTAGCCGATTATGCGCTGGACCTGCTTGACGTGGATAAATACGGCCTTGACCATGTCGACCGCAGCATCCTTCTGACCATGATCGAGAAATTCCAGGGCGGTCCTGTCGGTCTGGACACCCTTGCCGCGTCCATATCCGAAGACGCCGGCACTCTTGAAGATGTCTGCGAACCGTACCTTCTGAAGAACGGTTTCATCCAGCGCACTCCGAGGGGAAGGGTAGTAACAGAACTCGCGTACCGCCATCTTGGCATCCCGATGCCCGGGACAGGGAAGTAATTTCGAAAAAACAGTTGGTTTTTACCGGTAAATAGTTTATAATAAACTGTATGAAACGCGAGGAGGATGCTATGAGTTCAGCAAAACATTTTACAGAAGTATTGATCGGGGGAAAGGTATATACTCTCAGCGGATTCGAAGGAGAAGAATATCTGCAGAAAGTATCTTCCTATCTTAACCACAAGATAACAGAGTGTGCAAACAGCGAAGGATATCGCAAGCAGAGTGCTGATACCAGAAATGTACTTCTCGCCCTGAATATCGCAGATGATTATTTTAAAGCAAAAAAACAGGGGGATTCCCTTGAAAATGATATTGAACTGAAAGACAAGGAAATGTACGATCTGAAGCATGAACTGATCTCCGCACAGATCAAGCTTGAAAATGCAGAAAAGGAACTGGCGAAGCTTAAAGAAGAGAACAATGATCTTCAGATGCAGATCGTCAAACTTGAAACCGAGATGAAGAACCGCAGAAGGTAAATAATAAAGGCTGTCGCTGGCGACAGCCTGTTTCTTTACTGAAGGAAAGGACAGAACAGTTTTTATGACGAAGAGAAAGGTTGAAATCCTTGCGCCGGCCGGTTCATATGCGGCGTTTGAGGCGGCGCTGAAGGCAGGCGCAGATGCGGTTTATGCCGGAGGCAGCCGGTTTGGCGCCCGCGCCTTTGCGGATAATTTTACCGAAGAAGAACTGATACGCGCCATTCATGAGGCTCATTTTCACGGACGCAGGCTGTACCTTACCTTAAATACCCTGCTCAGGGAACAGGAAATTAACGGTCTGTATGAATTCCTTTCACCGTATTACGAAAACGGACTGGATGCCGTGATCGTGCAGGATCCCGGAGCTGTCGAATATATCCGGAACTGTTTCCCGGGACTGGAGATCCATGCCAGTACGCAGATGACGGTTACCGATGTTTTCGGAGCAAAGTTTGCCGAATCACAGGGAATGTCCAGAGTAGTTCCGGCGAGGGAGCTTTCGCTGGATGAGATCAGGAAAATACGGCAGGAAACCGGGCTTGAGATCGAATGTTTTGTACACGGTGCATTGTGCTACTGTTATTCCGGGCAATGCCTTTTAAGCAGCATGATCGGCGGCCGCAGCGGGAACAGGGGGGCGTGCGCCCAGCCGTGCAGACAGCCGTATATCTTTGAAGCGGCATCCGGGAATGCGCGCCGTTATTATCTCAGTGCAAAAGACATCTGCACTCTGGAACTCATCCCGGATCTGGTCGAAGCCGGCATCGATTCCTTCAAAATAGAAGGACGGATGAAAAATCCCCAGTACGTGGCCGGTGTTACAGCGATGTACAGGAAGTATACAGATCTGTATCTGTCGTCCGGAAAGAAGGGATACCGTGTACAGCCGGATGATATGGAAATCCTCATGGATCTTTACAACCGCGGCGGATTTTCCGATGGATATTATAATAAAAGAAACGGCAGGGATATGATCTCCCTCTCAAGGCCGAACCATGCCGGTGTGCCGGCCGCCAGGATCATCCGGCAGAAGGGAAGAGAAGTAACAGCCTGTGCGCTCACCGGCCTCTCCGGCGGCGACGTTCTTGAGATCGCCGGGGATAAGAATGACTACACACTGGGCGGACGGGTGGAAAAGGGCGCGCGCTTCAGTTTTATCGTGCGCAGAGAAGTCCGGCTTCGTCCCGATGCCATATTATACCGGATCCGGAATGCTTCACTGCTTGAGCGGATCAATGAAGATGTGATAGGAAGAAAGCTTCAGCGGCCTGTTTCAGGCCTCCTGACCCTGCGGATCGGTTCGCCCGCCATACTCAGGATAAATTCCGGCAGATTTTCCTGTGAAGCCCGGTCGGCTGATCCTGTGCAGAAAGCGCTGAAGGCCCCGCTTACGAGGGAACGCATCCTGGCGCAGATCGGCAAAACCGGGAATTCCCCATTTTGCTTCAGCGCGGTTTCCGTTGAGTCGGACGAGGATATTTTTCTTCCTGTACAGCAGCTTACGAGGCTGCGCCATGAGGCGTTCGGGCTGCTGGAAGAGATGATCCGAAACGATGCACTCCGCCCGTGCGGATGCAGGCCCTCCGCTGAAAAACAGGAAGAAGGGGCGCAGGCCGGAGAAAGACATCCCTGCTATTCAGTCTACACAGAAACTCCGGAGCAGTTTTCAGCTGCAGCAGGATATATTGCAGCCACGGACAAGCCGGCATTTTCCAGGATCTGTCTTGGGACGGAAATCCTGTCCACGGCTGCGTTCCGGAAGGATGATTTCTACAGGGATCTGGATGCCCTGCGGCAGCGCAGATGTGAAATATTCGCTGCACTTCCCCATGTCATGCGTTCCGGCGACCAGGCGCAGTTTGAACGCCTGTTTAAAAGGATCCTCAGGCTGGATCCGGACGGGGTGCTCGTGAGGAACTGCGGGCAGTTCCAGTACCTCAAAGAATGCGGATTTGACAAAAAAATTATTCTGGACCATAATTTATATGTGTTTAACAGTTATGCGGCAAAATTCTGGCGGCGTCTGGGAGCGGACGGCTTTACAGCACCTCTGGAGGCAGATGCCGGGGATATTTCGTTTCTGTCCGGAGCCAGTCTTGAATATGAAGTATACGGGGCTGCTCCTGTGATGGTCTCTGCACAGTGCCTGTTTAAAACTTCCGGACAGTGCCGCAGGATGCCGCAGTCTTCAGGGCTGAAAGACCGCTTCGGGAATATTTTCCCGGTCCGGTCATACTGTGATTTCTGTTATAATGTGATCTATGACCGCCGCGCAGAGCGGAGCGGGCAGGATCTGGCAGGAAACAGCGGCTTCCGGCCTTATATGCGGAGGATACGCTTCAGTACTGAAAAAGCAGAAGAAGTCCGGAAAATTCTCGGATGCTTTGCAAACTGACATTATTTAACGGGTGGAACTATGATCAACATAATCGTACAGCTTTCAAAATATATCATAATTGCCCTGATGGCTGCCTATACATTTTCCTGTTTTTCCATCTTTACAGGAAAGTATGAAGACGAAGAAAACAGAGTGCTGGTCCGGCAGGATGTTCTGTTGTTCCTTATGCAGTTCACCGCGTTTGCTGTTATGTATCTTACGACAGAGGACATGCGCATCCTGTTCCTGTACGCGGCGCTCATGGTCGTGCTGCTCGGCGTCATTCTCTTATACAATCTGATCTATCCGAACGTGTCCCGGCTTGTCATAAACAACATGTGCATGCTGATTACAGTGGGAATGATCATGATCACAAGGCTTTCTGCGGATAATCCGTCTCCATACGGCTCCGCGGTCCGCCAGCTGATCTTTGTAGTGCTTGGGGTCGCTTTTGGGCTTGTCGTCCCAGTGTTGATACGGCGGCTTACATTTCTTGATAAATGGACCTGGATCTATTCCGGGGCCGGCGGCGCTGCATTGCTCGCAGTGGCGCTTTTTGCCCCAAAATCCGGCGGCGCACAGCTGGGGTTCAAGATCCTGGGATTTAATATCCAGCCCTCGGAATTTGTCAAGATCCTGTTTGTCTTTTTTGTGGCGGCGAGCCTGAACAAGTCAAGGGAATTTAAAAATATCGTAGTCACGACCGCCGTTGCGGCCGCACACGTACTCGTTCTTGTCCTGTCTACCGACCTGGGGGCCGCGCTCATTTTCTTTGTGGTTTACCTGGTAATGCTTTATGTTGCCACAAGGCAGCCGCTGTATGCAGTGGCAGGTCTTGGCGCAGGCGTTCTGGCTGCCGTTGCAGGTTATCATCTGTTCAGCCACATCCAGGTCCGTGTGGAGGCATGGCAGGACCCGATCGCAACCTATACCGGCAGCGGATATCAGGTTGCCCAGTCCCTCTTTGCGATCGGGACGGGCGGCTGGTTCGGGACCGGGCTGTTCCAGGGGCAGCCGGATACGATCCCGGTGGCGGAAACAGATTTTATTTTCTCGGCTATAACAGAGGAGATGGGCGTCATATTCGGGCTGTGCATCATCCTGATCTGTGTGAGCTGTTATGTGATGTTCCTCAATATCGCGATGGAGCTGCATAACCGTTTTTACAAATATGTGGCGCTGGGCCTCGGGACCTGCTATATCTTCCAGGTGTTCCTGCAGATCGGCGGCGTGACGAAGTTTATACCGTCTACAGGCATGACGCTTCCGTTTGTCAGTTATGGCGGAAGTTCAATGCTCAGCACGATGATCATGTTCGGGATCATCCAGGGGTTGTATATAGTGCGTGAAGACGAAGAAGAGCAGATTGAAAAAGAAAAAGAAAAAGAAAGGGAGTCGAGACATGGCGTGGGAAGAACAACAGCCGGAAAGGCGTCGAAAGGCGTCCCGAAATTCGAAGAAGTCCCAAGGCAGCGGACGCGTAAAAAGCAAAGACCGCGTTCGAAATAGAGAATTTGCCTGGATCACATATTTTTTTGTCATCCTGTTTATCGCGCTGATGGCTTATGTTGTATATTTTACCGTGGCCCGTGCACGGACTTTCGTAAACAGTCCGTACAACCAGAGGCAGGATGCTTATGCCCGGGAGATCGTGCGCGGAACGATCACCGACAGGGACGGAAATGTCCTGGCAAAGACCAATACAGGCGAAGACGGCACAGAGACCAGGGAATATCCCTACGGCAGCCTTTTTTCGCATATCGTAGGATACAGTGACAGCCAATACGGGAAAACAGGGCTTGAGTCAATAGAAAACTTTGAACTCCTGACCTCCAATGCCTTTTTTGTCGAAAAGATCCAGAATGAATTCAACGGGAAGAAGAACCAGGGGGATACCGTCATTACGACGCTGGATGCAGACCTCCAGCAGGCTGCCTCAGATGCACTGGGCGACTATAAAGGCGCTGTGATCATTATGGAGGCTGACACCGGCAAAATCCTGGCGCTTGTATCAAAGCCTGATTTTGACCCGAACACCATTTCCTCCGAATGGGAGGCGCTGAATTCAGATGAAGAAAACAGTCCCCTTTTAAACCGTGCGACCAACGGATCCTACGCTCCCGGGTCGGTCTTTAAGATTGTAACCGCCCTCGCCTATATGAGGCAGGATCCCGGCTACGCAGATTACACTTATGACTGCACCGGGTCGATCACTGTAGGGGATACAACGATATCATGCGCCGGAGGAGAAGTGCACGGACACGAAGACCTGCGAAGCTCTTTTGCAAATTCCTGCAACTCCTCTTTTATCAATATCGGACTTCAGCTTGACATCAGCCAGTACCGTGATACTGCAGAAGACCTTCTGTTTAACTCAGATCTGCCCGGCGTCCTGGGATATTCAAAGGGATCCTTTGTACTGGATGAGGATTCCACGGAATCTGAGATCATGATGACGGCGATGGGGCAGGGCCAGACGATGGTCAGTCCTTACCAGATGGCCCTTATCACGCAGGCAGTCGCGAATGGCGGAACTCTCATGGAGCCCTACCTGGTTGATTCTGTGACAAATTACACCGGCGGGGA
>CALWDN010000090.1 GCA_944376685.1 uncultured Mediterraneibacter sp.
ATCGGCCCCTCCGGCGGCGGAAAATCCACCGCCTGCAAGCTGGCTGCCCGGTTCTGGGACGTCACCGGCGGGAAGGTTTTCTTAGGCGGAACAGATGTGTCCACAGTAGATCCGGAAACGCTTCTTCGCTCCTACTCCATGGTATTCCAGGATGTGGTGCTGTTCCGGGATACGGTGATGGAAAATATCCGACTTGGTCGCCGGGGCGCTTCGGACGAGGAAGTGATCGCAGCCGCCAGAGCCGCCCGGTGCGATGAATTTATCCGGGAACTGCCCCGGGGCTACCAGACCATGATCGGCGAGAACGGCTCCACCCTCTCCGGCGGCGAACGGCAGCGGATCTCCATCGCCCGCGCGCTTCTGAAAGATGCGCCGGTCATCCTTCTCGATGAGGCAACAGCCAGCCTGGACGTAGAAAACGAGAGCGCTGTTCAGGAAGCCCTCTCCCGCCTGCTCGCCGGCAAGACCGTTCTGGTCATCGCCCACCGGATGCGCACCGTGGAAGCGGCGGACAAGATCGTTGTTCTCTCTGAAGGCAGGGTGACAGAACAGGGGACTCCTTCGGAACTGATGAAACAAAACGGCCTCTTCCGCCATATGGTGGAACTGCAGAGACAGAGCGCCGGGTGGAGACTGAAATAGCATGGCCATATAAGAAAAATCTCTTGACATGTTGTCTGCACGACATTATAATCAGCATTAGTTAGTTGCAACTAACCATTGTAATAAAATAATGCCGCCCGCATTATAATTTACAGAAAGGAAATGCTCATGTCCGAAGATCTGCTCATCCGTCATTGCTCTCCTACCCTTGCAGGGATCAAGACCGGGAACCTGTTTTCCTGTGTCTGCCCCAGCAGGAAGGAACTGACAAAATCCATATCCGGCTTAAACAGGCGGCTGGTCCCCAGAGGGATCCGCATCCTGCCGCTCAGGGTTTGCCAGGGCCGCGCCCTGATCTATGTCTACCGCCCTCACGCACTGGAGGATGATCTTACGGATCATCAGGCCAGGGAACTGCTGCTGCACTACGGCTACATGCCGGAAAATCCCAATGCCTGTGTGATGCATCTGATCCGCCGGCTCCGTTCCACAGAGGAATTCCCCCATGAGATCGGCCTGTTTTTAAGTTATCCGCCGAAGGACGTTCTGGGATTCATCCTCAACAGAGCCTGCAACCATAAGTGCCAGGGCTGCTGGAAGGTATACGGAGATGAGCAGGAATCGAAGAGTATCTTTGAAAAATACGATCTGTGCAGCAGAATTTATTCTGAACAATGGAAACAGGGGAAATCCATCGAGCAGCTTACAGTAGCCGGCTGATGTTTCCGCCATGAAAAAGAAAGGAAGATTGGTCTTATGAATAAAATTGCAGTTGTATATTGGAGTGGTACCGGAAATACTGAAGCTATGGCCTCTGCCGTAGCAGAAGGTGCAAGAGAAAAAGGAGCGGAGGCGACCCTTATCACCGCCGCCGGATTTTCAGCGGATCAGGTCGGCGACTATGATGCCATCGCCTTTGGCTGCCCTTCTATGGGAGCGGAGCAGCTGGAAGAAACCGAGTTTGAACCGATGTTCACCTCCTGCGAGGGAGCCCTGCAGGGAAAAACCATCGCCCTGTTCGGTTCCTATGGCTGGGGCGACGGGGAATGGATGCGCGACTGGGAGGAACGCTGCTGTCAGGACGGAGCCAGTCTTGCCAGTGACAGTGTGATCTGCAATGAGGCTCCGGATGATGAGGCTCTTTCGGCGTGCCGTGCACTGGGTGCGGCGCTGGCTGAAAAATAAATAATAACTCCACTTTTCTGCAAAAACACCTGCACATTGTACAGATATCTGCACGATGCACAGGTGTTTTTCCTCTTCTTATTACTCCGGCCATTCTCCGTCAAATACCACTTCCGCCGGCCCGGTCATATATACGGTGTCCTTCTCCCGGTCCCATCTGATCTGAAGATCACCGCCCAGAAGCTTCACGGTCACCTCATCTTCCGTCAGGCCGTTCAGCGCGCAGGCAACAGCCACGGCACAGGCGCCGGTCCCACAGGCAAGCGTCTCCCCGGAGCCGCGCTCCCAGACGCGCATCTCTGCCGTATGCCGGTCGAGGACGCGCACAAACTCGGTATTCACCCGGTTCGGAAACCGCTCATGATTCTCAAACTTTGGTCCGACTGTCTCCAGCGGGAAATCTTTTACATCGCAGTCCACAAATACGACCGCATGCGGATTTCCCATGGACACGCAGGTCATACGGTATTCTTCCCCGTCCACAAGGATCGGCGCATCCACCGCCCGGTCGCCTTCCGCCTTCACCGGCACTTTCGCCGGCTCCAGTTCCGGTTTTCCCATATCGACCTTCACCCGTTTCACCTTACCGTCTTCCACCGTCAGGTCAAGATATTTGTTGCCGCCCAGTGTTTCCACGGAAATGTGCGTCTTATCCGTCAGGCCATAATCATAGACATATTTTGCCACACAGCGGATGCCGTTGCCGCACATCTCTCCACGGGAGCCGTCTGCATTGTACATCTCCATCTCAAAATCCGCCTTATCCGACGGATTGATCATGATCAGTCCGTCCGATCCCACGCCGAAATGGCGGTCGCTGATCTTCACCGCCAGAGCGGACGGATCCGCGATCTTCTCTTTAAAGCAATTTACATATACGTAATCGTTGCCGAGTCCCTGCATCTTTGTAAATCTCATAAAAGTTGTCACCTCAAAATCTATTTTTTTAATCTATATTTTCTGTCTGTGGTTCGCCCTATTGTTTCAATATTTTCCATTTCCGAAAGAATAGCCCTTGTCCTCGGCATACTTAACCCGATATAAGCCGCAATATCTTTTGTTTTTTTGGCGCCATTCTGTTCAAGATATGTTTGTATGTTTTTTATATGCTCGCGTGTTTTTCTCCGCTTGTTTTCTCCGCTTGTTTTCTCCGCTTGTTTTCTTCGCTTGTTTTCTCTACTGTCTTCGGAATAAATTCGAGCGAAATAACAGTTCGATCCGGATCAAACCGTTCATCTATAACCGGCTCTTTCCATCCATAATCATTCCATGTATTAAATATAAGCGGAACGCCGCTTCCGGATCGTTCTCCTATATTAATCAGATTAAACATTTTCATTAACGATTTGTTTCTTGGATCAGACTCACCACCTTTTCTCATTTGAACTTTGCCAGTTCTGATATAGCCTGGATTTTCAAAAATAATCTTAAAGTGCTTTATGGATCGGCGTATCATCAATCCGGTCTCCGCCATCCATTGCAAAAGGTATCTTAACATCCTTAATCAATTTATTATATACACGAAAATAAAAATCACAAATATTTCCAGACCACTCTCCGGAACTTGATTGCAGCCTGTCAGTCCATCGTATTGCAGGATCAAGCATTTCACGATAATCCAGAAAATATTCAGGGAAATGACGAACAATATCATATTCATTTCCAAACATAAGCATCCCCGCCGCTGTCGGGTGCAACTGTTTATCATCTCTTGAAATGGCTGCCGCACCAATACTTCTCAGATATTCCGAATCATTTAGTCTTTCAAATGGATGTCCGGCTTTCAATATCCTGTGACGATTTCTGTAACCCTGGATTGTCTCATAATTCAGATCTTCCATCGGAACATCATCAAGAACTTCCATATCCATAGTATTCTCAGCCTGATCACGAAGCAATGTTTTTACCTGTAAACGCGTACAACGATAATCACCCTCATGATTTCTTCTATAAGTACCGCCAAATAAATCGTCATTTATATATACAGGCTTTTCTTCCCTTTTTGCCATTGCTATATAAATAACAATAATCAAATCTCCTTCTACATCATATGTCTCAACATCATCTTCTTTCAAAAGATTTATATTTACTTTTTTCCGGTTATTCACCGTATCCCATAATTGCTTTAACAACCGGTCTTTATCTCCTGCGTTTAATCCCGTAGTATACCATGAACCATCCTCTCTTTCCCGTATACCAAGGATGATAACCCCGCCATAGCAATTTGCAAAAGCAGAATACGTCTCCCATAACGAATGCGGCAATCCGCCTTTAGCTTTTTTTACTTCGCGTCGATTGTCTTCTTTGTATGAATCAAATTTTGTAATATCAAATAAATCTGACAAAACGCATCTTCTCCTTTTCAAGCCATCTTTTCCTAATAGTATCATACTTCGCCTGTAAAAGGGAACAAAATAAGACCAGGAATTTGATCAGCTCTACAATACTGCACCACTTCCCCGGTCTCTTTTTTGCTCTATCTTTCTAAAGTTTTCTCTTCATCCAGAGGAATCCCCATCCCGGCATATCCATGGTCACGATCTCGTCCGTGCCGCCGCTTAAGAGATTCGTATACTCTGCCTTCTCCGGCATCCATACGGTCTTCGGATAATCGCTGAAGTTGAACACCGCATGGAGTTCCTCATCCCCGCACCGGCGCACGATCCAGAGGATGGACTGATCGCTGTAATCCTTTGTCCACACTTCCGCGTCTGCACTGAAGACCGGCTCCTCCCGGCGGATCTTCTCCAGTTTTTTCAGCGCGTTAAAGATCCGGCCCTGAACACTGGTCCTGTTTTTGATCTGTTCCACCAGGTCCCAGTTGAATTTCCCTCTGTGGATATAGCGGGAATCCGGCGCCTTATCCGGATCTTCTTTGTAAGTATAATCATTGACCTGGCCCACCTCATCGCCGCTGTAGAGCATCGGGATCCCTGACTGAGTAAACATGTATGCGTGGAGCATCACGTCTTTTGTGACCGCCCAGTCCATCTTCTCCTCATCCTGCTCGAATCCGGCGCTCTCTACACCGCACATGGACGCGGTCGTCCCGCAGAACCTGGCGTCCTGGGTCACCGGATCGTCGTTGTAGAGTTCGCCCCGGCTGACGCTGTCCGGGGTTTTCCCCTGGAAGTAATCATTGAGATAACGCTTGTGGGGGATCTCTTCCATCCCCCATGTTTTCAGCGTATCATAATCAAGTCCCCAGCCAATGTCATCGTGGCACCGCAGATAATTGAGGAATGTGTATTCTCTCGGAAGGGAGCACACGATGTCCATCTGTTTCCGCAGCAGGCGGATGTCCCGTGTGGCGACCGTATGCCAGGTCGTCGCCATGGTCGTTACATTGTAGAGCATGTGGCACTCCGGCTTCTCCACCGTGCCGAAATACGGTGCCACCTTGTCCGGCTCCATTACAACCTCGCCAAGGAGCACGATGCCCGGGCAGACGATCTCGCCGATCATGCGCATCATCCGGACGATCGTGTGCACCTGGGGCAGGTTCCGGCAGTTCGTTCCCAGTTCCTTCCAGATATAGGGAACTGCATCAATGCGGATGATATCCATGCCCTGGTTGGCCAGGTAGAGGAAATTATACATCATCTCATTGAACACCCGCGGGTTGCGGTAGTTCAGATCCCACTGATAGGGATAGAAAGTGGTCATCACATAATGCCCCATCTCCGGAAGGTATGTGAAGTTGCCCGGCGCCGTCGTCGGGAATACCTGGGGCACGGTCTTCTCATATTCCTGCGGGATAGACGGATCTGCATAGAAGAAGTAACGGCTCATATATTCGCCGTCTCCCTGGCGGGCTTTTACCGCCCACTCATGATCCTCCGACGTATGATTCATCACGAAATCCATGCACAGACTGATCCCTTTGTCATGGCATTTCTCCGCCAGTTCCGCCAGATCATCCATGGTTCCCAGATCCGGCTTTACTTTCCGGAAATCCGCCACCGCATAACCGCCGTCGGAGCGGCCTTTCGGGGAATCCAGGAAGGGCATCAGATGGATGTAATTCACATTGCAGCTTTCAAGATAGGGGAGTTTCTCCTGCACCCCTTTGATATTGCCGGCAAAGTTGTCGATGTACATCATCATGCCGACCATATCGCGTTTGCGGTACCATTCTCCTTCCGCCTCGCGCTTCGCATCCAGCTTTTTCAATTTATCATTCCGCAGATCGTAATAGCGCTTCATCTGTCCGCAAAGCTCTGCGAACATATCGTCATTGCCGTACAGTTCCATATAGAGCCAGCGCAGTTCGTCGTGATGACGTCCGAGGCGCTCCGCAAATATACGGTCATTTTCCGCTTTTTTCCTGTCCGCCGCTTTTGCCGGCCCTGCCGTTTTTACGGTGCCTGCTGCCTTCTTTACGGCCGTTTTTCTGCCGCCGGCAGATTTTGTGGATTTTCCTGCCATGGTCTCCCTCCATATTTTTATCTACTGATTTTCCTCAACAAAATGCCACTGATATGCCTGATATTCCCCGTGGAGCACCGGTTTGGGCACGCCTGCCTCCCGGAGCGCCGTACTGTTATACAGCTTCCCGGTTGTTTCTTCCCGGTACATGGTATTTTCTTTCAGGCCTTTGACTTTGATATAATCAACCGTCATATTGGCATGTTTCTTAATTCCGACAACCTGGACCAGTGCTTCTTTCTGGTCTCCGGATACGAATTCCCAGGCGCCCTGATTGTCCGTCTGGGGATTGGTCAGCCGGTAATAGGTTCCTTTCTGGACCAGTTCCGCATACTTCTTATACTCTGCGATCTGCCGCCGGATCTCCGCCTTGTCCTCTTCATTCAGCTCATTCAGGTTCAGCTCGTATCCGAACGTACCTGCAAGGGCGACCGTCCCTCTCGTCTTCATGCTCGTGACGCGCTCCGTCTGATGGTTCGGCGAAGCCGATACATGGGATCCGACGCAGGAGCACGGATAGATAAAGGATGTACCGTACTGGATCTCCAGCCGGTCAATGGCATCGGTATTGTCGCTGCACCAGATCTGCGGCGTATAGTAGAGCATGCCGGCATCGAACCGGCCGCCGCCGCCGCTGCATCCTTCCAGCAGGATGTTCGGATAACGCTGCACCAGACGTTCCAGGAAATCATAGAGCCCCAGCACATAATCGTGGAGCACCCTGCCCTGGCTGTCCGCCGTCGCGGAGTACACATCCGCGATGCTCCGGTTCATATCCCATTTGATATATTCCACGTTGCCCTGGTCCAGGACCGCGCAGATCTGGTCATAGATATAATCTACTACTTCTTTTCTGGAGAAGTCAAGCACGAGCTGATGCCTGGAACGGTTCGGGCGGCGTCCGGGGATCACGAAAGCCCAGTCCGGGTGCTCCCGGTAGAGGTCGCTGTCCTCATTGACCATCTCCGGCTCGATCCAGATGCCGAACTTCAGGCCCATGTCATTGATCTTCCCGATCAGCTCGCCCAGGCTGCAGCCAAGCTTCTCTTCATTTACCTTCCAGTCGCCCAGGCCTCTTAACTCACTGTCGCGCTGACCGAACCAGCCGTCGTCCATGACGAACATCTCGATCCCCAGCTTCGCCGCCTCCGAAGCAAGCTTCAGGAGAGATTCACCGGTGAAATCAAAGTAGGACGCCTCCCAGCTGTTCAGCAGGATCGGGCGTACGATCTCTTTATATTTTCCTCTGCACAGATGGCTCCTCATGCAGCGGTGCAGGTTCTGGGACAGCTTCGCCAGACCTTCTCCCGAATAGCTCATGATCACTTCCGGGGACTGAAACTCCTCGCCAGCGTTCAGCGGATAGGCAAACTGCTCTTCCGAAAATCCCATCAGGAGCCGGGTCTGATAATACTGGTCCTGTCCCGCCTCGCTCTGGAAGCTGCCGCTGTACACAAATGCCATGGCATAGCAGCTTCCCGCATCCTCTGTGGTCTCATGCTCCGCCATGATCACCGCCGGATTGTACTGGTGGCTGGAAGAGCCTCTCGTGCTTCCGATCTTCTGCACCCCGTGTCCGATGGGCATCCGCTGGAGATTCCGCTCCATGGCATGGCGGCCGTAGAATGTAAGAAAGTCATACTGGCCTCCGACCATGTCGAGGCATGCCGGCGCCAGTTTCTTTACGGAAATATGTCCGTCGCTTGCATTGACGATGCGCACGCTCCGGGTTATGATATCATACTCCGGCAGGACGCCGTAGAGCAGGACAGCGCGCACGCCGGTCACCCGGTCCTCCAGCACGACTTCAAGCGTCTGCGCCTCATCGTCGTCCGCATACACCGCCGGCAGCCCCTCAAGGGAATATTTCCCGTCCCGGATGCTGTGGCTCTCATAGCGGAAATCGCTGCAGTAGGTCCGGTCTGTATTTTTGATAATGCAGGCGGGCGTCCGGTAATCGCCGGTTCCCAGAGAAGGGAATTCCTGTGGAAGGGAGTCCATTGAATAGGTTTTGTCATTCCCCGCATCATACGGGTTTCCGGAAAATCCCCTGTCGTAATAAGTCAGCAGATAATCCATACATCCGTCCGCTTTCCTGCCGTAGTACAGGTGAAGCAGAAAGCCGTATTTATCGATCTGCATCTGATAGGTCGTGTTCTTTGTATGCAGCGTGATCGTTTTCTGCGCCTCATTATATGCAATACTCATAATCTGTCTCTCCTGATCTGTAAATATTGGTTCTTTCCCGTATATGAAAATATCCGGGCAGGTGAATGTACTTCCCACATATCACCCGCCCGGTATGACGCGCTTATGCGCATCAGGGCTCGCTTATTTCACGGCGCCGTTCACCACTCCGTTGATGATCTGTTTCTGGCAGATCACATAGAATACAACGATCGGGATCAGTGCCAGCAGATAGGACGCGAACGCCAGGTTGTAGTTCGTACCGAACTGCGTCTGGAATGTCAGCTGCGCCAGCGGCAGTGTGTTCTGTCCTTTTCCTGACATAATAATCAGCGGCGTCATAACATCGTTCCATACTGCCAGTGCGGTGATAACCGCAACCGTT
>CALWDN010000091.1 GCA_944376685.1 uncultured Mediterraneibacter sp.
CTTATGTGGAGCTGAACGGACAGAAGGAAACGGTCCATGTGAAGAATACGGGGCGGTGCGCAGAACTGCTGGTGCCCGGCGCATCAGTCTATGTCCAGAGAAGCGCCAATCCGGACCGGAAGACAAAGTGGGATCTGATCGCGGTAGAGAAGGGAAGCCGGATGATCAACATGGATTCCCAGATCCCCAACCGGGTGGTGCAGGAGTGGATCGAAGGCGGTGCGCTTTTTGAAAATGTGACGCAGATCCGGCCGGAGACGACCTGGGGGAACTCCCGCTTCGATCTCTATGTGGAGGCCGGTGAACGGAAGATCTTTATCGAAGTCAAGGGCGTGACGCTGGAGAGGGACGGTGTGTGCCTTTTTCCGGATGCGCCAAGCGACCGGGCGGTGAAGCATCTGGAGGAACTGGCCCGTACGGTGAAAGAAGGGTACGAGGCATACGTTTTCTTCGTGATCCAGATGCGGGATGTAAAATATTTCACGCCCAACCGGGAGACCCATCCCGCATTCGCGGATGCACTGCAGAAAGCGGCGGCCGCAGGCGTGCGCGTGCTGGCGTATGACTGCGAGGTAAGCCCGGACAGCATAGCAGTCAGGGATCCGGTGGATGTGGTGCTTGGAAGCCCTGAGCTTAAGGAGGCGGCGCCGCTCCTGGTGGACTGGTACCGGGAGGAACGGCGCGACCTGCCCTGGCGGAAGCGGATGAACGCTTACCGGGTGTGGATCTCGGAGATCATGCTCCAGCAGACCCGGGTGGAGACGGTGATCCCGTATTTCGAGCGGTTCATCCGGGAACTGCCGGATGTGGCGGCGCTGGCCGCCGTACCCGACGACCGTCTGATGAAGCTGTGGGAGGGACTCGGGTATTACAGCCGGGCAAGGAACCTGAAAGAAACGGCCTGCCGGATCATGGAGGAGTACGGCGGGAAATTCCCGGAGACATACGAGGAGATCCGCTCCCTAAAAGGGATCGGCAGTTACACGGCCGGGGCGATCAGTTCCTTTGTGTATCATATCCCGAAGCCGGCGGTGGACGGCAACGTGCTCCGTGTGGTGGCCCGGATCACGGCGGATGATTCGGACATCGCCAAAGGCGCCACGAAGAAAAAGATGGAGGAACTGGTGGAGGAAGTCATCCCGCGCACAGCGCCGGGGGATTTTAACCAGAGCCTGATCGAGCTGGGCGCCATCGTCTGCCTGCCCGGCGGCCGGCCAAAGTGCGAAGTATGTCCGGTGTGCCAGATCTGCCGTGCCCATGCAGAAGGCCGGGAAACGGATTATCCGGTGAAGATGAAGGCGAAAGCGCGGCGGATCGAGGAGCGGACCGTATTCCTCTTCCGGGACGCCGGGAAGACCGTGATCCGGAAACGCCCGGCAAAAGGGCTGCTGGCGGGGCTGTATGAATTCCCGAACCTGGAGGGACGACTGACGAAGAAAGAGGTGGTCGCCTACAGTAAAGAGCTGGGGCTGGCGCCGGTGCGCGTCCGGAAGCTGGGGGAGGCGAAACACATTTTCAGCCATGTGGAATGGCACATGACCGGATATGAGATCCTGGTGGATGAGCTGGAACGGGAGCTCCACCCCCAGGATGAAAGCCTGGTCTTCGCGGACATCCGGGAGCTTCAGGAAAAATATGCGGTCCCGTCGGCATTCGAGGCATTCATGCCGGAATGAGGGACGATTGCAGAGTGTACTCTGTTTTCTTGAATCTGCGGGGAACATATGGTACAATGGTCGGGACAGAATATTACAGGAGCGTGTCAGATCATGAGTGAGAAACCAACGATTTCCAGACAGCAGCAGAAGTCGCGGGAGACGCGTGAGCGGATCTTCCGGGCGGCGAAGCGTATTCTGGAGAAACAGGGTTACGAAGAACTGTCCATCAAAAATATCTGCGAGGAGGCCGGCGTCTCCAACGGCAGCTTTTACCATCATTTCAAGACGAAAGACGATCTGCTTTCCTATTATATCGAGGACCAGCCGAAGATCGATCCGGATCTTCTGGAGCTGCCGGACAGCGTGGAGGGCGTGAAAGAGGGGATCATCAAGGTCTACCTCAATTATGTGAAATACTGCCGGGAGCTGGGCGTGGAATTCGTGGCGGAGTACTATGACACGAAGAACCAGGCGCTGAACGCGGCGGTCCGCACTGAGCGGCCCTATCCGGTCCTGACCGTCCAGTCCTATGTGGAAAAGGCCATGGCAGCGGGGATCGTCAGTCTGAATGTAGAGATCGATGAGTTCACCACCGATATCCGGATGATCGTGATCGGAAATGTATTCGAGTGGTGTGTGAAGCACGGAGATGCGGATTTTGAGGGAAATATGAGCCGGTCGCTTGGGAAATACCTGGACGCCGTGCTCTGCGGGGAAAGTAAAAAGGAATGAGATATCATTTTATCGTAAATCCCAAAGCCCGTTCGGGGCTGGGGGAGATGATCTGGCGCCGGCTGGAGCCGGAGCTTATAAAAAGACGGACCGATTATCAGTGCTGCCTGACGGCGAAGCGGAAGGAAGCCGGGCGGATCTCATCTGACATCACGTCGGACGGAAAACCGCACATCCTGGTGGTGCTGGGCGGCGACGGAACGCTCAATGAAGTGATAAACGGGATCGCCTGTCCGGAACAGACGACGCTGGGATACATCCCGATCGGGTCGAGCAATGATTTCGCCCGGGGGCTTGGGCTCCCGAAGGATCCGGAAACAGCCATGGAGATGATCCTGCATCCGGCCGGGACCCGGAAGATCGACATCGGCGAGGTCATAAATGGAGACCGGAGCAGCAGGTTCCTCGTGAGCGCCGGCATCGGATTCGACGCGGCGGTCTGCCATGAAGTGTGCGTATCGAAATGGAAAGTGTTTCTCAACCGGATCGGGCTGGGCAAACTGAGCTACGCGGTGGTGGCGCTGGACCGGCTGAAGAAAGACCGGCCGGTGACAATGCGGCTGACCCTGCCGGACGGGGCTGTGAAAGTCCTGGAGCGGACGTATTTTACCGCTTTTATGAATCTGCCGTATGAGGGCGGCGGATTTAAATTTGCACCGGAAGCGGATCCCGGGGACGGGATGCTGGATGTGATCGCGGCTCACGGGATGGGGATCCCGAAAGTGCTGTTCCTGCTTCCGCTGGCCCTTATGGGGAAGCACACCGGATTCAAAGGCATTTCACTTATAAGATGCAGAGAAGTACGCGTGCAGGCGGAGCGGGCGCTGCCGCTCCATACGGACGGCGAGCCGGGATTTCTCCGGAGAGATATCCGGGTGCGGCTGACGGGCAGCAGGCTGAATGTGATCGTAAAATAATTAATGTTTTGTGAAGGCGGTTGTTGTCCGCATAAAAAAGTGCTATAATCGGGGCGGATTGAACGACAGAGAGGGGAAAACTGTGATCAAAAAGGGGCATCGTATATGAAGCTGAGAGATCGATTCGCAGAACTTGCCAGAAAATATAAACACGCGTGGGTGTTTCTCTATATACTGATCTATATGCCATGGTTCATGTGGCTTGAGAAACACGTCACGACGCATTACCATGTGATCCAGATCAGGCTGGATGAGCACATCCCGTTTATCGAGTATTTCATCATCCCGTATCTGATGTGGTTCCTTTTTATTGCCGTTGTATTTCTGTATTTCTTTTTTACAGATGTAAAGGGCTTTTATAAACTGGCGGCATTTATGTTTACGGGTATGACCGTGTTCCTGATCATATCGACGGTATTTCCGAACGGCCAGGACCTGAGGCCGGTCATATTTGAACGGGACAATATTTTCGTGGATATGGTGCGGGCGCTGTACCGGACGGATACATGCACCAATGTATTCCCGAGCCTGCATGTGTTCAATTCCCTGAGCGTGTGCGCGGCCATTGCGGACAGTGAGGCGCTGAAGAAGCACAGGGGCGTATGCATCGGCGCATATGTGCTGGCGGGGCTCATTATCCTTGCGACCATGTTCCTGAAGCAGCATTCGGTGCTGGATGTATTGGGGGCGGGCGCCATGGCCGGCATCCTGTACCAGTTCGTATATGCGCCGGACAGAAGGCATGCGCCGGGATACGCGGGACAGAGGCGGAAACGGCCGCTGCTCCAGAATAAATAGGAAAACCAGGAGGAAAATCTACAATGAGAAAAGTTATGCTTACCGGAGACCGCCCGACGGGGAAACTGCACGTGGGACATTACGTGGGTTCACTGCGGCGCAGGGTAGAGCTTCAGAATACAGGAGACTTTGACGATATATTTATTATGATCGCGGACGCACAGGCGCTGACGGACAACGCGGACAATCCGGAGAAAGTCCGCCAGAACATCATAGAGGTGGCGCTTGACTATCTGGCCTGCGGGCTTGACCCGGAGAAATCCACGATCCTGATCCAGTCCCAGATCCCGGAGCTGTGCGAGCTGTCATTTTATTACATGAATCTGGTGACTGTGTCCAGGCTGCAGCGCAATCCTACGGTAAAATCCGAGATCCAGATGCGGAACTTCGAGGCCAGCATCCCGGTCGGATTCTTTACTTATCCAATCAGCCAGGCCGCGGACATCACGGCTTTCAAGGCAACGGTCGTGCCGGTGGGCGAGGACCAGATGCCGATGCTGGAGCAGACAAAGGAGATCGTGCATAAATTCAACTCTGTATATGGAGAGACACTGGTGGAGCCGAAGATCCTGCTCCCGGAGAATCAGGCGTGCATGCGTCTGCCGGGTACGGACGGCAAGGCCAAGATGAGCAAATCGCTTGGCAACTGCATCTATCTGTCCGAAGAGCCGGAGGAGATCAAGAAGAAAGTATTCAGCATGTTTACGGACCCGAACCACATCCGGATCGAAGATCCCGGAAGCCTGGAGGGCAATACGGTGTTCACTTACCTGGATGCATTCTGCAGGCCGGAGTACTTCCCGGAATTCCTGCCGGAGTATGAGAACCTGGATGAGCTGAAAGCACATTACCAGAGAGGCGGCCTCGGAGACATGAAGGTGAAACGGTTCCTCAACAATGTACTTCAGGCGGAGCTGGAGCCCATCCGGAACCGGAGAAAAGAGTTCCAGAAGGATATCCCGGCGGTCTATGAGATGCTGAAAAAGGGAACCGAGAAGGCGGAGAAAGTTGCCGCAGAGACGCTCCGCGATGTGAAAGCCGCGATGAAGATCAATTACTTTGATGATGAAGAACTGATCCGGATGCAGTCGGCAAAATATACAGAAGAATAAATATAGAAAAAGAGCATTCCGCAATGGAATGCTCTTTTTTACGTGCGATAGAAGATTCGAACTCCCGACCTTCTGGTCCGTAGCCAGACGCTCTATCCAGCTGAGCTAATCGCACATATTCAGTTTGCTGTATTTCCTAACAGCAAATGCTATTATAGTGGAAATCCGGGTGGATGTCAAGGATTTTCAGTAAAAAAGTTCATATCTTCCGGCAGTGGCGCGGTAAACTCCAGCGGTTCCCCGGTGACCGGGTGGCGGAATGCAAGCCGGTATGAGTGCAGCGCCTGGCGGTTGATATGCTCCATGTCGGGATTGTATAGATAATCTCCAATCAGCGGATAACCGGTATATTTCATATGGACACGGATCTGATGGGTGCGGCCCGTCTCCAGGATGAGGGAGACGAGGCTGTGCCCGTTTTTTGTATCCAGCACCCGGTAATGTGTGACGGCATGTTCCCCGTTTTCAAAATCAACCTTCCGCTCGATCAGTGAACTGCCGGTCCGGCCGATGGGGGCATTGATCGTGCCGGCGGGCGGCGCGGGGGTTCCCCGGACAATGGCCAGATATTCCCGCGTGATCTCATGCTTTACCGCAAGGGCTGACAGGATGCTGGAACTGACCAGATGTTTTGCGATGACGGTCAGCCCGGAAGTATCCCGGTCCAGACGGTTCGTACAGCGGAAGATAAAGGGCAGCCCCTGCGCCTGATAATAGTACATCAGTGCGTTGGCCAGTGAGTTGCGGTAGTTATTGAGCGATGGGTGCACGGGCATCCCGGCCGGTTTGTTCACCACGATGATGTCCTCATCTTCATAGATGATATCCAGCGGCAGCTTCACCGGCGGAATGTTCGGAGAAGATCCATGTTCCTGAATGCGGACGGTCAGTGTGTCGTTGTCATTTAGGACTGTGCGCATATAAGTCCAGTCTCCGTTTACGAGGATGCTTTGCGGCATCTTCTTAAGCTGGGTCAGGTTCTGATAAGAATAGCCCCGGCGGCGCAGGAACTGTTCGATGCGCAGCCCGGCGGAAGCGCTGTCTATAGGATAAGTGATCGTGCGGTCCATAATAGTCCTCTCCAGTGTGGAAAACGTGTGTGGGTAATTCGGAAAAGCTTTCCGTGGATATTGATATTTTGCAGACTCAGGAGGAAGATGTCAACACACGGTGCATAACTTTTTACAACTTCTGTAAGTTTGTTGGCAAGTACTGTTTTTATAAAATCTTTATTGTTTTCAGTCCGGCGCTGTGATATTTTAGGAGTCATCTTAAGAAAACGGTGCAGAAAGTGATCCGTTTCTGCTTCCGCATGCGGCCGGATTATGTTACAATAAGGAGGACAATAGATGGTGAAAAATACTGACAATTTTATAATGCTTCCCACCGTGGACTTCTGTTTCAAGGAACTGATGAAGAACGATAAAGTGCGGAAAGGTTTCGTAGCGGCGATCCTCGGAAAAGCTGCGTTCTGCGATGTAGAGACTGGCGAACTGTATACGGATCTTATGGAAATCCACATGCTTGAATTGAGAAAGCTGCCGCCTGAAGCGCAGAACGAGAAAGGGATTATCCACTGGATGCGGTTCCTCGGAGGGAAGAAAAGAGAGGAGTTCGAGGATATGGCAAAACAGGGCGAATATATCGGGGAAGCCTACGAGGAACTGAAGAAGCTGAGCCTGGATGATCAGAAGCGTCTGGAATATGAGCTGCGGCAGAAAGCGATAAGAGATTACAACAGCCAGATGAACAGCGCGATGAGACGCGGCAAAGAGATCGGCGAGGAGCAGGGCTTAAAGAAGGGCCGTCGTGATGCGTTGCGTGAACTCATTGGCAAGAAGCTGGAGAAGGGTATGCCTTTGGAAGATATTGCAGAGTTCATGGAACTGAAGCCGGAGGAAGTGCGGGAACTCGCGGAAGAGTGGAAAAAAGAGCAATAAAGATTCTGGGAAGCGGATATTCATATCAGAGTATCCGCACCTTTTTTATATAACCGGAATGTGATAGAATAAAAAGCGAATCTTGAATTTAGAGAGGACAACATACATGGACATTAATCAGAAACTAACCGAAGAACTGAACGTAAAGCGCTGGCAGATCGACGCCGCAGTGAATCTTATAGATGAGGGAAATACGATCCCGTTCATCTCCCGATACCGGAAGGAAGTCACGGGCTCTCTCGACGACGAGCAGCTGCGGAAGCTGGACGAGCGCCTGAAATATCTGCGGAATCTGGAAGAGAAGAAGGAGCAGGTGATCGCCAGCATCGACGAGCAGGGGAAACTGACGGAAGAACTGAAAGCGCAGATCCTGGCGGCGGAGACACTGGTAACGGTGGAGGACCTCTACCGTCCGTACCGCCCGAAGCGTCGGACCCGGGCGACCATTGCCAAAGAGAAAGGACTGGAGCCGCTTGCCGCATATATCCTGCTGCAGAATGCGAAAGAGCCGTTGGAGCAGACGGCAGCGCAGTACATTTCTGAGGAGAAGGGTGTGGAGAGCGCAGCGGACGCGATCGCCGGAGCCATGGATATTATCGCGGAAATGATCTCGGACAACGCGGATTACCGGACCTGGATCCGGAAAGCGACGATGAAAAAAGGAAAAGTAACTTCCGTGGCGAAAGACCCGGAGGCGGAATCCGTTTATGAGATGTATTACGAGTTCGAGGAGCCGGTATCGAAGTTGGCGGGACACCGGATCCTGGCGCTGAACCGGGGTGAGAAGGAGAAGTTCCTGACGGTGAAGGTGGAAGCGCCCGAGGAAGACATCCTGCGCTATCTGGAGAAGAAGACGATCCATAAGGACAATCCGTACACAGGACCGGTCCTGAAGGAAACAGTGCAGGACAGCTACCGCCGGCTGATCGCCCCGGCCATCGAGCGCGAGATCCGCAGCGAACTGACGGAGAAAGCGGAGGACGGTGCCATCGAAGTGTTCGGAAAGAACCTGCACCAGCTCCTCATGCAGCCGCCCATCGCAGGCCGGGTGGTGCTGGGCTGGGATCCGGCTTTCCGTACCGGCTGTAAGCTGGCTGTTGTGGATCCGACCGGCAAGGTGCTCGGGACGACGGTCATCTATCCGACTGCACCGACGACGCCGAAGAAGATCCAGGCCAGCATGGATCTGTTGAAGAAAATCATTCCGAAATACCATATTTCCCTGATCTCGCTGGGCAACGGAACGGCGTCAAGGGAGTCTGAACAGTTTATCGTGGAACTGCTCAGGGAGATCCCGGAGGAGAAGGTCCAGTATGTGATCGTAAATGAAGCGGGCGCATCCGTTTACTCGGCGAGCAAGCTGGCCAGCGAGGAGTTCCCGAAGTTCGATGTGGGACAGCGCAGTGCCGCATCCATCGCCCGGAGACTCCAGGATCCGCTGGCGGAACTGGTGAAGATCGATCCGAAATCCATCGGCGTCGGCCAGTACCAGCACGACATGAACCAGAAGAAGCTG
>CALWDN010000092.1 GCA_944376685.1 uncultured Mediterraneibacter sp.
GGCTGTACATCCACATACTTTATCACGCCGAACGGACTTGATGCCTCGGATGAAAACGGGATCCACCACACAACCGCATCGGACCTGGCCCGGATCCTGCGCTACTGCATTACGGAATCCCCGGAAAGAGAAGCGTATCTTGACATTACCCAGGAGCCGGCGTGGACTTTTTCAGACTGCGGCGGCACAAGATCCTATTCCTGCATTAATCACAATGCCTTCCTGAAAATGATGGACGGCGCGCTGACCGGCAAGACCGGGTTCACAGCGGACGCCGGCTACTGCTATGCAGGTGCGCTGGAGCGTGACGGAAGGACGTTTATCGTCGCTTTGCTGGCCTGCGGATGGCCGAACAATAAAGGATACAAATGGTCCGATACACGGACGCTCATGGAATACGGGCTGACCTCCTACAAAAACTGTACGCTGGAACCGGAAGACACCGGACTCTGTACATATATAGAAAACGGCTTTATCTCGGGATATCCGGACAGTAAAAGCGTAAAGATCCCGGTCCGGACCGAAGGAGAACCTGTCAATATCCTTCTGCGCCACGATGAAATGCCGGACCGTCAGATTACGCTTGACCGGAGCCTGGATGCCCCGGTCGAAAAAGGCGAAACACTTGGATATATCGAATACAGCATTGACGGATTCCCGGCGGCCCGGTTCCGTCTGACGGCAGGATGCAGCGCCCGGAAACGCACGTTTATGATCTGTCTTGACTGGATCACGGACCGCTTTTTATTTCAGAAATATTAAAATAGATCAACAAAAGTGATTAATTTTACCACTGGAACAGCATTGCCTCATATGGTAGTATTAGTGAGGATAAAATAAAGCAATCAAATTGATGAAATATAAGGAGATGTACAAAAATGGACAACTGGAAAAAGTATGAAAAAAGCTATTTTATGCCGCCTGAGCCGTGCTACGACTGGGTGAAGAAAGATTCTGTCGATAAAGCGCCGATGTGGTGCAGTGTGGACCTCCGCGACGGCAACCAGGCGCTGATCGAGCCCATGAGCCTGGATGAGAAACTGGAATTTTTCCAGCTGCTCGTAGATGTAGGCTTTAAAGTGATCGAGGTCGGCTTCCCGGCTGCGTCCGAGACGGAGTATCAGTTCCTGCGCGCTCTGATCGAGCAGAACATGATCCCGGATGATGTGACGATCCAGGTGCTTACCCAGGCCCGCGAACATATTATCAAGAAGACGTTCGAGGCAGTGAAAGGTGCCCCCCACGCGATCATCCACGTGTATAATTCAACTTCCGTCGCACAGCGGGAGCAGGTGTTTAAAAAGGACAAGGAACAGGTGAAAAAGATCGCCACCGACGGGGCGGAGCTTTTAAAGAAGCTGGCCGATGAGACAGACGGCAATTTTACGTTTGAGTACAGCCCGGAAAGCTTCCAGGGAACTGAGGTGGACTATGCACTTGAAGTATGCAATGCGGTCCTTGATATCTGGAAGCCCACTGCGGATCATAAAGCGATCATCAACCTGCCGACCACAGTGGAGAACGCCATGCCGCATGTATTCGCAAGCCAGGTGGAATATTTTAACAAACATCTCCTTCACCGGGAAAACGTGGTCCTTTCCCTTCATCCGCACAACGACCGCGGTTCAGGGATCAGCGATGCGGAACTGGGGATCCTTGCAGGCGCGGACCGCATCGAAGGCACACTGTTCGGAAACGGCGAGCGTACCGGCAATGTGGATATCATTACCCTTGCCATGAATATGTTCTCCCAGGGCGTTGATCCGAAGCTTGATTTCTCCAACATGAGCGATATCTGCGAAGTATACGAGCGCGTGACCCGCATGAAGGTGTCTCCGAGACAGCCCTATGCCGGCGAGCTGGTATTCACCGCATTTTCCGGTTCACACCAGGATGCCATCGCCAAAGGCATGGCGTGGAGAGAAGAGCATGAGCTTCAGACATGGAGCGTGCCGTATCTTCCGATCGATCCACAGGATGTGGGAAGGAGATACGATTCCGACGTCATCCGCATCAACAGCCAGTCCGGAAAGGGCGGCGTGAACTACATCCTCAAACAGAGCTTCGGCATCAGCCTGCCGGAGAAGATGCGCGAGGAAGTGGGGTATCTGGTCAAAGATGTGTCCGACAAAGCGCATAAAGAGCTCACGCCGGATCTGGTATACCGGATCTTTGAAGATCACTATATTAATGAGAAACCGGTATTTACCGTTGATGAATGCCACTTCCAGCAGGAGGACGGCATTATCGCCGAGGCGACCATTCACCACAACAATAACAGCTTCAAGATCACCGGCGTCGGAAACGGACGTCTGGATGCGGTGAGCAATGCCATCAAGCATTACTTTGACATCAGCTACGAGCTTGCTTTCTACGAGGAGCATTCCCTGACCAAAGGTTCCTCTTCGAGAGCGGTCGCCTACGTGGGCGTGATCTGCAATAAGAAACGCTACTGGGGTGTCGGGATCGATGCCGATATCATCAAGGCATCCATTGAAGCCCTTGTTGTCGCAGTCAACAAGATCCGCGAGATCGCTGAGTCCCAGGCCGGCAAAGATGAACGGCTGCTGGAGATCACAAACTATATCTACGCAAATTACAAAGATGTGACCCTGGATGATCTGGCAGAGAAGTTTTTCCTGTCAAAACCGTATCTCTCCAAATACATTAAAGAGAAATCCGGCATGACATTCGGCGATATCTTGAAAAAGATCCGGATGAAGAAGGCGCGCGCCATGTTAAAAGGCAGCAACGCCACGGTTGAAAGCATCGCTGAATCCGTAGGATACCAGAATGTGGAGCACTTCAACAGAGTATTCAAAAAGATGTATAACCTGACCCCGGTACAGTACCGGAACCGAAAATAAAATAATTTGTAATATCCCTCTTTTAGTGGTATATTATAAAACGAATAAAAAATGCAGGATTGTTAATTACTTCCTGCATTTTTTGCAGGAGGAATCATTATGGATATATCCGGGCGGATCCGCTCGCTCCGGCGTGAGATGGCGGATGAAAACATTGATATATACATCGTGCCTTCCGATGATTTCCATCAGAGCGAATACGTGGGAGACCATTTTAAGGCGCGGGAATTTATGACCGGTTTCACAGGCTCGGCAGGCACGGCTGTCTTTACGAAGGACAGGGCCGTCATCTGGACCGACGGACGGTATTTTATCCAGGCAGAGCAGGAACTGGCCGGAAGCGGCGTCACGCTATATAAGGCAGGGGAGCCGGGCGTAGATACGATCCCTGGATTCCTGGAAAAAGAGCTTCCCGACGGCGGTGTGATCGGTTTCGACGGGCGGACGGTCAGCCTTGGCGCCGGAGAGAACTATGAAAAGATCGCCGCCGGGAAAGGCGGAGTGGTCCGGTACACGGAAGACCTGACCGGACGGATCTGGACGGACCGTCCGTCCCTTCCGAAAGAAAAGGCATGGCTTCTGGACATGCGGTACAGCGGAGAGAGCACTGCATCAAAACTTGCCCGTGTCCGCGGAAAAATGAGGGAAGCAGATGCCGGCGTGCATCTGCTGTCCAGTCTGGACGATATCGCCTGGCTTTTGAATCTGAGAGGGAACGATATTGCATATTGTCCGCTTGTTCTTTCTTATCTGCTGGTCTTTGAAGACCACGCGGAACTTTTTGCTGATGGGGATAAATTCCCGGACGGCATCCTTGCTTCTTTTGAAGAAGAGCGCATCATTTTGAAACCTTACGACGGAATTTACCGGGCGGTCTCCACGCTTCCGGAAGGGACGCGGATCCTGCTGGACCCGGACCGGGTGAACTATTCGCTTTACCGGAATATCCCGGCCGGGGCGCAGGTTATCAAGGCGGACAATCCGGAAGTCCTGATGAAGTGCCGGAAAAACGACACAGAGATCCGGAACATCCGAAACGCCCATCTTAAAGATGCCGTCGCCTGCACAAAATTCATGTACTGGCTTAAAGCATGCTGCAAGGCGTCCGGAGAGGACGGAGAAGAGAAGCTGCTGAAAGATCCGGATACGGGTGAACCGCTGACTGAGATGAGCGCAGCGGATAAGCTTGAATATTTCCGCGCGCAGCAGGACGGTTATCTGGAGCCGTCTTTCGATCCGATCAGTGCGTTCGGCGCCCACGGGGCCATCGTCCATTACAGTGCGTCCCCGGAGACGGATGCCGCGCTTTATACCGGGAAGATGCTGCTTACCGATACGGGCGGGCATTACATGGAAGGATCGACGGATATCACCCGCACCTTTGCGCTTGGCAGCATCTCACAGAAGGAAAAGGAAGACTTTACCATGACGGCGAGAGCCATGCTCCGGCTGATGAATACTGTATTTCTTAAGGGGTGCAGCGGGACCGCTCTTGACCTGGCCGCACGGGAAGTTTTCTGGAAAGAACGGGTGAACTTTAATCACGGCACCGGACACGGCGTGGGCTATCTTCTGAACGTCCATGAGGCGCCTGTGAATTTTCGATGGAAGGAAGGCGACAGGCCCGCTCCGGCGCTGGAGAAGAACATGGTCATCTCCGACGAGCCCGGGATCTACATCGAAGGCTCCCACGGCGTCCGCCTGGAGAACCTTCTGGCCGTATGCGAGGATGAGAAAAACGGATACGGACAGTTCATGTGTTTCGAGCCTCTTACGATGGTACCGGTCGACCTTGATGCGGTCATCCCGGAGCTCATGACAGAGGAAGAGCGGTGCATGCTGAACGATTATCACAGAAAGGTATGTGAGACGCTGTCCCCGTTCCTGAACAGGGAAGAACGGGAATGGCTATCCATTTATACAAGGCCGGTCTGACCGGATATAAGAAATAAGCAACAGACAGGAAATGAAAAGTATGGAAATCACAGAGACAACAACCAATGAACTGATCCTGCGCATCGAGGAACGATACGGGAAAATGAGCAAGGGACAGCGCAGGCTTGCCGACTATGTGCGGCAGAATTATGACAAAGCGGTCTTCCTGACGGCCGCTAAGCTGGGGGAGACGGTGGGCGTCAGCGAATCTACGGTCGTCCGTTTCGCCATCCAGCTGGGGTACAAAGGCTATCCCGGCTTTCAGAAGGCGCTTGAAGAACTGGTCCGGAACCGGCTCAACTCCATCCAGCGCATGGAAGTGACCTACGGCAGGATCACGCAGAGCGAGATCCTGGAAACCGTCCTGCAGTCGGATATCGACAAGATCAAACAGACCCTGGCGGTGATCGACCACAAGGCCTTTAACCTGGCCATCGATACGATCCTGAACGCCCGGAAGATCTATGTGATCGGGATCCGCAGCTGTGCGCCGCTGGCGTCCTTTTTCAGCTTTTATCTGAATCTGGTCTGCGACAATGTGACCCCGGTCACGACTAACAGTTCCAGTGAGATCTTCGAGCAGCTGATCCGCATCGGAGAAGAGGATGTGATCATTGGCATCAGCTTCCCGCGGTATTCCATGCGGACGCTTAAGGCGCTGGAATTCGCCAGCAACCGCAGGGCGAAAGTGATCACCCTGACGGACAGCATCCACTCGCCCATGAACCTGTATTCATCCTGCAACCTGATCGCCCGCAGCGACATGGCTTCCATCGTGGACTCCCTCGTGGCGCCGCTGAGCGTTGTGAATGCGCTTGTGGTGGCCCTCTGCATGAAGAAGCAGAAGGAAGTGGTGTCCACTCTGGAGACTCTGGAAAAGATCTGGGGAGAATATCAGGTGTACAGCGGGGACGAACTGAATCCGGTCGGATCTTCCATCCCGGAAGAAATGACGGATGATCCGGAAAGGGCGGAAGAATGAGCAGAGTACTGATCATCGGCGGGGGCGCCGCAGGAATGATGGCGGCTGTTGCGGCAGCCGGAAACGGCCATGAGACGGAACTTTTTGAGAAAAACGAAAAACTGGGCAAAAAGCTTTTTATCACCGGAAAAGGCCGCTGCAACATCACAAATGCGGCGGATATCGAGGAGTTTTTCCCGGCCGTCACATCCAATCCGAAATTTCTCTACAGTGCATTTTACAGTTTTACAAATGATCAGGTGATCGAACTGTTCAACCGGCTCGGCGTGGAGACCAAGACCGAACGGGGTGGGAGAGTGTTCCCGGTCTCTGACCATTCCTCGGATGTGATCCAGGCCCTGAAGCGGGAAATGGAGCGGCTCGACGTCCGGATCCGTCTTCATTCCGAGGTAAAGGAACTGCTTCTTAATGAAGAAAATACAAAGGCAGCCGGCCTCCTTCTTGCGTCCGGGCAGAAAGTATACGGGGACGCCGTGATCGTGGCGACCGGCGGCATATCCTATCCGTCCACCGGATCCACCGGGGACGGATACCGGTTTGCCCGGGAAAGCGGACATCAGGTTACGGAGCTTTCGCCTTCCCTCGTGCCCATGGAAGTAAAGGAATGGTATGCCGGTGAGCTGATGGGGCTTTCGCTCCGGAATGTCGAGATCCGCATCACCGACGGGAAAAAGAAGCTGTACCAGGAGTTCGGGGAAATGCTGTTCACTCATTACGGCGTGACCGGCCCTGTGATCCTCAGCGCCAGCAGCATTGTCGGAAGGCGGCTCAAAAGCAGTGAACTGACGCTCCATATCGACTTGAAGCCGGCGCTTACGGAAGAACAGCTGGACAAGAGGATCCTGCGGGACTTTGAGGCAAATCACAACCGTCAGTTTAAGAATGCGACGGACCGCCTGTTCCCCGCAAAGCTTCGGCCGGTCATGGTGGAACTGTCCGGCATCCCGGAAGATAAAAAGGTGAATGAGATCACGAAAGAGGAGCGCCTGAGGTTTGTCCGGCTGATCAAAGACTTCCCGATGACGCTGACCGGTCTTCGTGGATACAACGAGGCGATCATCACAAAAGGCGGCGTCTCCGTCCGGGACATTGACCCCGGCACCATGGGATCAAAACGGATACAAAACCTGTATTTTGCGGGAGAGGTGCTGGATCTGGACGCCGTAACCGGCGGCTACAATCTGCAGATCGCATGGAGCACCGGATATCTGGCCGGCATGAATGCAGGAAATCAATAAAATATTTAATTTATCCAGGAGGAAAAAGCTATGGGATACAATGTAGCGATCGACGGACCGGCCGGAGCCGGCAAAAGCACCATCGCAAAACTGGTGGCAAAGGAAAAAGGATATATCTATGTGGATACCGGCGCCATGTACCGGGCGCTTGCGATCCATTTTCTGAAAAAGAACATCGCACCGGAGAACACCGATGCGGTCATTGACGCCTGCGGTGACGCAGAAGTGTCGATCCGTTATGAAGACGGGGCGCAGCAGGTGTATTTAAACGGTGAAAATGTTACATCCATGCTCCGGACAGAGGAGGTGGGCAACATGGCCTCAAAAACATCCGCCATTCCCCAGGTGCGGGAGAAGCTTTTGGAACTCCAGCGCACCCTTGCAAGAGAAAACGATGTGATCATGGACGGCCGGGACATCGGGACCAACATCCTGCCGGATGCAGATGTGAAGATCTTCCTTACCGCCAGCGTTGAGACCCGTGCGAAACGCCGGTATGACGAGCTGACCGGCAAAGGCGAGGCCTGTGATCTTGAGCAGATCGCAAAGGATATCGCAGATCGCGACGCGCGCGACATGAACAGGGAGACAGCGCCGCTTAAGCAGGCGGAGGACGCGATCCTGGTCGACAGTTCCCATATGACGATCCCGGAAGTTGTTTCCGAGATCTGCAGCCACTGCAGGTGAGGAGCATATTTATGAAAGTGATCAAAGCAAAGTCCGCCGGATTCTGCTTCGGCGTGAAGCGAGCCGTGGAAACGGTGTATGAGCAGGCAGATACATGCGGCGGCCCGATCTATACCTACGGGCCGATCATCCACAATGAAGAAGTGGTCAAAGATCTGGAAAGCAGGGGCGTTTCCGTGATCCGCTCGGAAGAAGAGCTTGAGGGCATCACAGAGGGGACCGTCATCATCCGTTCCCACGGTGTGGAGAAGCGGATCTGCGACAAACTCCTTGACAAAGGGATCCGCATTGTAGACGCTACCTGTCCTTTTGTCAAGAAGATCCATAACATCGTGGCGAAGGAGAGTGCGGAAGGAAAATACATCCTGATCATCGGCAATCCGGACCATCCGGAGGTCATCGGCATACGGGGATGGGCCGGTTCCGATGTGTCTGTCATCCAGAATGCAGATGATATAGAAAAAGTTGATTTCAGTAAAAATAAAAAGATATGTGTCGTATCACAGACGACATTTAATTACAACAAATTTCAAGATTTAGTTGAAATTATCAAGAAAAAGAGTTATGATATTAGTGTTTTAAATACAATCTGCAATGCTACAAAAGAGCGTCAGACAGAAGCACGCAGCATCGCAGAGTCGGTGGATGCTATGATCGTGATTGGCGATAAGCACAGTTCCAACACTCAGAAGTTATATGAAATCTGCCGAAATGCATGTAACAATACGTACTATATACAGACACTTGACGATTTGGATTTGAATCAATTAGGGTCAGTGGAAACAGTAGG
>CALWDN010000093.1 GCA_944376685.1 uncultured Mediterraneibacter sp.
AGTTTTTCTTCCGTATCATGGGCGTATTCATACCCTTTCCCGTATCCCTGTTCCCGCATCAGGCCGGTCACGCCGTTTCGGATCTGCAGGGGGACCGGCTCCGCACGGAGCGTGCGCACGTCCTTCTTCACCGCTTCACAGGCGGTATAGAGCGCATTTGACTTCGGCGCCATGGACAGATAGACCACCGCATGGGTCAGGTGCACATCGCACTCCGGCATTCCCAGAAAGTGACAGGCCTGATAGGCCGCCACGGCCACCTGGAGCGCCCGGCTGTCCGCCATACCCACATCCTCGCTGGCAAAACGGATCAGCCGCCTTGCGATATAGAGGGGATTCTCGCCCCCTTCCAGCATCCGCATCATCCAGTAGACCGCCGCGTCCGGATCGCTGTTGCGCATGGACTTGTGCAGGGCCGAGATGAGGTTGTAATGCTCCTCACCCGATTTATCGTAGAGCAGGGATTTCCGGCTGATGCACTGGGACAGGCCTTCCGTTGTGATCCGGATCCCGCCGGCGCTGATCTCCCCGTTGAGAACCGCCATTTCCAGCGTATTGAGCGCGGTGCGGGCGTCGCCGTTTGCAAAGGCCGCAATAGCCCTTAAGTTTTCAGGGGAGATCTCCACATTCTGACTTCCGAATCCGGCCGGATTCCTCAATGCATTTTCAAGAAGCCTTACCAGGTCGTCCTCCTCCAGCGCCTTCAGCACGAAGACGCGGCATCTGGAAAGGAGCGCGGCGTTGATCTCAAAAGACGGGTTTTCGGTCGTGGCGCCGATCAGGATGATGCTCCCTTTCTCCACATACGGGAGGAAGGCGTCCTGCTGTGCTTTATTGAAACGATGGATCTCGTCCACAAAAAGCACGGTGCGCATCCCCACTCTCCGGCTCATTTCCGCCCGGTTCATGACTTCCTTTATCTCTTTGATCCCGCTGGTGACGGCGCTGAAATTAATAAATTCCGACTTTGTCCTGCCCGCGATGATGCTGGCCAGCGTCGTCTTGCCCACCCCCGGCGGCCCCCAGAAGATCATGGAGGATATCTGGTCCCGTTCGATCAGCTGGCGCAGGATCTTTCCCTCGCCGACCAGATGCTGCTGGCCCACAAAATCATCCAGGGAATCCGGCCTCAGGCGGCTTGCCAGGGGCGTCATTGTTCTGTTGTTCCCGAATAACGTCATCTGTTCCATGGCTCTCTCCTCTCCGTTTGCCCGGGACATGCCGCTGCACCCCGGACGGATAAAAACAGACGTGCGGAAGTGCCCTTCTTAAGCAGCACCGCCACACGTCCTTTTTGGTTCGCTTTATGTCTTATTCAGCCACGTCGCGGATGCTGAAGCTGAATCTTCCCATCTTGTCTTTTCCGAGGCATACGGCTTTCACAACATCGCCGAGCGCGAGAACGTCTTCTACTTTGTTGACTCTCTGCTTTGCGATCTTGGAAATGTGTACAAGCCCCTCCTTGCCCGGTGCGAACTCAAGGAATGCACCGAACTCTTTAATGCTTACGACTTTGCCTTCAAATACCTGTCCGGCCTCAAAATCCGTAACGATCGTATGGATCAGCTTCGCCGCCTTGTCCATACCCTCTTTGTCCGTACCGCAGATCGATACAAATCCGTCGTCCTCGATATCGATCTGAACGCCGGTCTGTTCGATGATGGCGTTGATCGTCTTGCCTCTCTGGCCGACCACATCGCCGATCTTCTGCGGATCGATCTGCATCTGGATGATCTTCGGCGCATACGGTCCGACTTCCGGTCTCGGCTCGGCGATGGCTTTGTTCATTACATCATCAATGATATGCAGTCTTGCCTTTCTTGTTGCGGCAATGGCCTCCTCGATGATCGGCCTTGTCAGGCCATGGATCTTGATATCCATCTGGATCGCCGTGATACCCTTGTGCGTACCTGCAACCTTGAAGTCCATATCTCCGAAGAAGTCTTCCAGGCCCTGGATATCGGTGAGCACCAGATAATCGTCATCTGTCTCGCCTGTCACAAGTCCGCAGGAAATACCTGCAACTGCAGCCTTGATCGGAACGCCGGCGGTCATCAGCGACATACTGGATGCGCAGACGCTGGCCTGTGAGGTGGAACCGTTGGATTCAAAGGTCTCGGATACCGTACGGATCGCATACGGGAATTCGGTCTCGCTCGGAAGCACCGGGAGCAGCGCCCTCTCCGCAAGCGCTCCGTGTCCGATCTCGCGGCGTCCCGGTCCTCTGGACGGCTTCGTCTCGCCTACAGAGTAGGACGGGAAATTGTAGTGGTGCATGTATCTCTTGGACGTAGCCGCCTCATCAAGACCGTCCAGCCTCTGTGCCTCAGAAAGCGGCGCCAGCGTGGTCACCGTACAGATCTGTGTCTGTCCGCGGGTAAACATGGCGGAGCCGTGCACTCTCGGGATCAGGTCAACCTCTGCGGCCAGCGGACGGATCTGGTCGATGGCACGGCCGTCCGGACGCTTGTGGTCTTTCAGGATCATCTTTCTGACTGTCTTCTTCTGGTACTGGTATACCGCTTCGCCCAGCTTGTCCAGCCACTCTTCATTATCGGCGAAAGCCTCGGCCAGCTTGTCGGTCAGCACACGGATATTCTCTTCCCTTGTCTGCTTGTCATCCGTAAACACCGCCTCTTCCATCTCTTCCGGCGGAACGATCTCCCGGATCGCATCAAAAAGCTCCTGGGGAACGGCAAAGCTCTGATACTCATGTTTTTCTTTACCGCACTCAGCCACGATCGTATCAAAGAATGCGATCACCTTCTGGTTCAGCTCGTGAGCCGCAAAGATCGCCTCGATCATCCGGTCTTCCGGGACCTCATTGGCGCCGGCTTCGATCATGATCACTTTCTCTTTAGTAGATGCGACCGTCAGGGCCAGGTCGGAAGCCGCCCTCTGTTCTGCCGTCGGGTTGAATACAAACTCTCCGTCCACAAGGCCCACCTGTGTCGTGGAGATCGGGCCGTCGAACGGGATATCGGAAATGCTGGTCGCGATGGATGCGCCGAGCATGGCTGTCAGTTCCGGGCTGCAGTCCTGGTCCACAGCCATGACCAGATTCTCCAGCGTCACGTCATTCCTGTAATCCTTCGGGAAAAGCGGACGCATCGGACGGTCGATCACGCGGTCTGTAAGGATCGCATTCTCAGACGCCTTTCCCTCTCTCTTGTTGAACCCTCCCGGGATCTTTCCTACGGAGTACATTCTTTCATTGTACTCTACGCTTAAGGGGAAGAAATCGATCCCCTCCCTCGGTTTCTCTGATGCGGTCGCACAGCAGAGGACCGTCGTGTCGCCATAATGCATCAGAACGGCGCCGTTGGCCTGTTTTGCCACTCTTCCGACATCCACGCGCAGCGTTCTGCCGGCCAGTTCCATTTCATACTTCTTGTACATATCGTTCTCCTTTTTGCATCTCTCTTTGTCCTGCGGACAGATGTCTCCGAAACTACTGAAAAACACACCGTAAAAAAGGCCTGTGTGCTTTTCAGTGGTCTCGGTTACGTTTAACTGTCCGCAATCTTAAATATTATACCACAGTGTACAGTGTATAGCAATTATTAAATAGTAAACGGGGCAGATTTCTCTGCCCCGCCTCTCTGTCTTTTCCAGACCTGATCCCCTGACTATTTTCTCAGTCCGAGTCTCTCGATCAGTGAACGGTATCTCTCGATATCGATCTTTCTCAGGTATGCAAGAAGACCTCTTCTCTGGCCTACCATCTTAAGAAGACCTCTTCTGGAGTGGTGGTCCTTCGGGTTAGCCTTGAAGTGATCTGTCAGCTCGTTGATCCTTGCTGTAAGGATTGCGATCTGTACCTCCGGAGATCCTGTATCTCCCTCTGATCTTCCATACTCTTTGATAATTGCCTGTTTCTTTTCTTTTGCGATCATTTTCGCGTCCTCCTTATAAAACTTTTGATAAACGCCTGGCATTAAGCAACGGTCGGAGTGATCCGGTCACCGAACGCCGGCTTTTGTAACCTTGCACAGTATAGCACACGCACCGTGGAATGTAAAGCGGTTTTTTCCGCTGATCCGGATGGATTTTAACAGCCGAAGTACCGCTCCCCGTAACGCATGGCCCGCATCACATTCTCCTTCAGTTCCTCCACTGAACCGAACTTGGTCTCCGGGCGTTCAAAATCACAGAACTGCGCGGTGATCTCTCTGCCATATGCATCTCCTTCGAAACCGTATACATAGACTTCCAGGAGACGCTGCTGCTCATCCGTTACCGTAGGTTTGATCCCTACATTTCCAACGGCATTGTACCAGGTCTCCCCGATCTTCACCCGGAAAGCATAAACGCCGAACCGGGGCAGGATCTTGTGTTCCTCCGGCTCGATATTCATGGTCGGGAAGCCCAGGGTCCGGCCCAGCTGCTTCCCGTGCCGGACGACGCCGGTGATTTCATACGGATAGCCCAGCAGCGCTTCTGCAAGCTTCACATCGCCCTGGGCCAGCGCATCCTTGATATAGGTGCTGCTGATCACCGTGCCGAGATACCGTTCTTTATCCACCACGTCGACCGTATAGCCGTACTGCCCCGCGAATGCTTCCAGCATCCGGGCGTTCCCGCGTCTTCCGTGTCCGAAATTAAAGTCTGTACCCACCACGAGGTGTGCGGCATGGAGATTTTCACACAGGATCTTTTCAATAAAGGTTTCCGCTTCCATGGACATGAATTCCCCGCTCAGCGGCTGTTCGATCAGCCAGTCCGCCGTTCCGGAAAGGTGCTCCCGCCGTTCTCTGACGGTCATCAGTGAATCCCGGTGCATGTCAAAGGCACAGACAACAGACTCACATCCGTCCCCGCAGTAAGAAAGGACCTTCTCAAGCAGTTTCTGATGTCCCCGGTGAAGGCCGTCAAATTTCCCGAGCGTGACCGCCGTCTTCTTATTTCCGTCATATGCTTCGATCCCGCTGATCACTTTCATGCTGTCAACTCCTCGCTTATCATTTGTCCGGCTGAGCCGGATCATAGAACATTTTCTCCGGTCTGAACCGTTTCCCGGCCGGGTCATATCGGTATACCCCGACAAAGATCCCCCGGCTGTCGTACAGGCGGACCCTTTCTTTTTCTTCAAAATCATCTTCAAAAGCAGCTCCGGCGCCGGCTCTACCGGCATCAAGCCAGTGAAGCTCCGCCGGGGTTCCGTTATGCACAGGCCGGTCGTACGGTTCGCAGGTGCGGATTTCACGCATCCGGTCAAATACACGGTCAGTCGGGATCAGGATCTCATCAAGCCTCCCTGAGCGCACCATTTCTTCCACTTCACAAAGCTTCCGGCTGTCTGCCAGGACAAAACCGCCGACCCGTGTGCGGAGAAGAGACTCCATGCATCCGCCGCATCCCAGTTTCTCCCCGATGTCATGGCAGAGGGTGCGGATATAGGTTCCTTTGGAACATTCCACTTCCATGCGGATGTGCGGCAGGCTGACCTCCATGATCCGGATCCTGCGGATCGCCACCTTCCGGCTCCTGCGCTCTACTGTCTTTCCCTCCCTGGCCAGTTCATACAGCTTTTTCCCGTTGACCTTCAGGGCGGAATACATGGGCGGGACCTGGTCATATTCTCCCTCAAAACTCATCACACAGGCCCTGGCCGCATCCGGCGTGATCTCCCGGCCGTCTGATACCAGCGGCCGTTCGGAGAGAATCTGTCCGGTCACATCCTGAGTGTCCGTGGTCCTGCCGAGAAGAAGGACAGCCTCATATGTTTTGTCCTTATCCGTAAGCAGATCGCATACTTTTGTCGCCCGCCCGAGACAGACAGGGAGCACCCCTTCCGCCTCCGGATCAAGGGTGCCCGTATGTCCGATCTTTTTCTGGCCCACGATCCCCCGAAGCTTAGCCACAACGTCGTGGGACGTATAACCTTTTTCTTTGTAAATATTCAGGATCCCGCTGATCATTCTTCTGCGTCCTGCTCTTCCGCTTTTTTAAACTGCAGCGCGATCCGTGCCGTGATGTTGTTGATCACGTCATAGCTGGTCCCTTCCATGGTCACGCCGGCCGCGCGGACATGGCCGCCGCCGCCGAAATAGCGGGCGATCTCGCTCACATCCACGATCTTTTTCGACCGCAGGCTTACTTTGAACTTCTGCGGCCCCAGCTCATGAAGGAAAATAGCCACTTCAACGCCTTTCGTCTGCCTGAGCTGGCTGACGATCCCTTCCAGGTCGGCCGGTTCAGCCTGGAAAAACTTCATGGAACGCTGGCGGATCACCGAAACAATGCACCGTTTATCCATGATCAGCATGCTTTCCAGCAGTGCCCGGCCAAGGATCTGATTCTGGATATAGGTTTTCTCATAGTATGTCTTATCTATGATCTCGCTCTGGTCAATGCCTTTGCGCATCAGTTTCGCCGCGGTCTCCATGGTCTCCGGCGATGTACAGGAATACTGGAATACGCCTGTGTCGTGGGCAATCCCCATATAAAGCGCCTCTGCAGCCGCACGGCTTATTTTATCCTCATCAAGCAGTGTGAATACCAGTTCTGAAGAAGAACTTGCATCAGGTACGATATAATTGTGGTCAGCAAAGGCTTCGTTGCTGATATGGTGGTCAATGCAGACCGTCTCCGCTGCATTCTCAAATAATGGCTGTGAAAAACCGAGGCGCTCTTTATCCCCGCAGTCAAGGCAGATAAAAAGATCATAGACCTCATCTTCTTTGACCGTGGTCTTCACTTCTTCTGTCCCCTGAATGATCCGGTAGGCATCCGGCACAGATTCAAGGTAAACATCTGTTTGTACAGACGGGAACTGCTCTTTCAGGTAAAGATACAGGCCCATGCATGAGCCGATGCAGTCGCCGTCCGGGCGGACATGCCCGCCCAGCGCTACACTGCGCTTCCCTTTCATAACCTCATTTAAGACAATTTTATTCATTGATCCTCAGCTCCGTTATATGAATCTCTGTTTACTTCATCTATCTTCCTGCTGATATTTACGCCATATTCAATGGACTGGTCCGCAATAAACCGGATCTCCGGCGTATTGCGCATGTTGACCGTCCGTGCAAGCTCACGGCGGATATAGCCTTCTGCGCTCTGCAGCCCTTTAAGCGTATCCTGCCGTGCCTTCTCATCCCCCAGGACGCTGATGTAAGCTTTGCACGTTTTCAGATCCGGAGCAACTTCCACCGCCACGACAGAAGTCATCGGCGCGACTCTCGGATCCTTGATCCCGTTCTGAAGGATAATGCTCAGTTCTCTCTGCACTTCAGCATTGATCCGTGTGTTTTTGATACTGTTTTTTCTCATTGCCGCTCCTTTAATATTATCTGCATCAGGTCTATTTGCGCTCGATCTCAACCATCTTGTACGCTTCTACCTGATCGCCCTCTTTGATGTCATTATAGTTTTCAAATACAAATCCGCACTCATATCCGGATCTTACTTCCTTCACGTCATCCTTGAAACGCTTCAGGGATGCAAGCGGTCCGTCAAATACGACGATCCCGTCGCGGATCAGACGGCAGGAACAGTTCCGTTCGAAAATACCATCCTGGACATAAGCGCCAGCGATCGTCCCGACGCCGGAAGCCTTGAATGTCTGGCGGACTTCAGCGTGCCCGAGGACTTTCTCCTCAAATACCGGATCCAGCATTCCCTTCATGGCCGCCTCCACGTCTTCGATGGCATTGTAGATCACGCGGTAAAGCCTGATATCCACGCCTTCACGCTCAGCAATATCCTTTGCGGTTGCGTCCGGACGGACGTTAAATCCGATGATGATCGCATTGGAAGCAGACGCAAGGATCACGTCAGACTCATTGATGGCGCCAACGCCGCCATGGATCACCTTGATCACCACTTCATCGTTGGAAAGCTTCAGAAGGCTCTGCTTCAGAGCTTCCACCGATCCCTGTACATCAGCCTTGACAACGATATCCAGCTCTTTTAAGTTGCCTTCCTGGATCTGGCTGAACAGGTCGTCAAGAGACATCCTTGACTTCGTCTCATCGAGCAGCTTCACCTTATTCTGTGCGATAAAGGTCTCTGCAAAGCTTCTCGCCTCTTTCTCGCTCTCGCATCCTACGAATACCTCGCCTGCGTTCGGCACTTCATTTAATCCCAGGATCTCTACCGGCTGGGACGGCCCTGCTTCCCTGACGCGCCTTCCCTTGTCATCCATCATTGCGCGCACACGTCCGTGGGCGCTTCCGGCCGCGATCGCATCTCCCACATGGAGCGTACCTTTCTGGACGAGCACGGTCGCCACAGAACCTTTTCCTTTGTCAAGCTCCGCCTCAATAACAAGGCCTCTTGCCGCACGGTCCGGGTTCGCCTTCAGTTCCATGACCTCTGCCGTGAGGAGGATCATCTCCAGAAGTTCCGGGATCCCCTCCCTGGTATGTGCGGAAACGGGCACAAACACTGTACTTCCGCCCCAGTCTTCCGGGATC
>CALWDN010000094.1 GCA_944376685.1 uncultured Mediterraneibacter sp.
ATAAGGGCGTGTAGCTCAGGTGGTAGAGCACTTGACTTTTAATCAAGTTGTCCGGGGTTCGAATCCCCGCACGCTCATTTATTGATCAGATCGGAAATATCCGCATTACGGCGGATCGTTCCGATTTTCTTTATATATAAAGAAAAAGGCTGGCGCGGTTTTCTGTTTCACAAATAAGGTAAATATGTATGGAATATTTATATGACAAACTAAGGGCGTATTCAGGATCAGGCCATTACGGTTTTCATATGCCGGGGCACAAGCGCAATACAGATATTTTAGGCACAGACCTTCCCTACGGGCTTGATATAACGGAAATCGATGGTTTCGATGATCTCCATCATGCGCGCGGGATCATTAAAGAAGGGGAGGAGCGCGCGGCGGCGGTTTACCACGCGGAGGAGTCGCATTATCTGGTAAATGGAAGCACAGTCGGGATTCTCAGTGCGGTGCTTGGCGTTACACAGCCCGGAGACCGTGTGATCGTGGCGAGGAACTGTCATAAGTCAGTTTATAATGCCCTGTATCTGAACGGGCTCAGGCCGGTCTGGATATATCCGGATATGATCCCGGGAACGTCCATATGCGGGCCTGTACCGGTGGAACAGGTGGATGTGCTGCTCAGGGAATATCCGGATGTGAAAGCTGTCATCATGACGTCGCCTACATATGACGGGATCGTATCGGACGTGGGGGCTGTCGCAGGAGCGGCACACAGACATGGAGTCCCGCTCATTTTGGATGAAGCCCACGGCGCGCATTTCGGATTCCATCCATATTTCCCGAAGAACGGGAATCAGCTGGGGGCTGACCTGGTCATCCACAGTCTGCATAAGACAATGCCTTCGCTTACACAGACTGCACTGCTGCACATAAACGGAGAACTTGCCGGCAGGGATCGTGTACGGCGCTGTCTGCATATGCTGCAGTCCAGCAGTCCGTCCTATGTCCTGATGGCTTCTATTGACCAATGCATCCGGATGATCGCAGAAAAGCAGGAAGAGTGGTTTGAGTCATACGTAAAGCTGCTTCAAAGTGCACGGAGTGATCTTCGTTCTCTGAAAAATCTTGCATTGTTTGAGACAGTTCCGTATGACAGAGGAAAAATCTTGATCGACACATCCGGATCGATCATACAGAATGAAAAAGAAACTAAGAAGTGTACAGGGAAATTACTAAGTGATCTTCTGGAGCGAAAATATTTGATCCAGACAGAAATGGCTGCGCCGGATTATGTGGTTGCCATGACTTCGATCTGTGATACAGAGGAGGGAATGGATCGTCTTGTTTCTGCATTATACGAGATTGACGCGAATCTTGCAAATGCAAATGAATATGAAGGATATCTTGCAGAAAGAAGAGGGGAGATTGAAGAAAATCCTGACATTTCAGAGAAAAATCTGCAGATATTCTCCATGAAAGAAATGGATAAATTTACAAACAAAGGAATGAGTGTGCTGTATCAGGATTCTGCTGGAAAGGTGTCCCTGGAATATGCCTATGTGTATCCGCCCGGGATCCCGCTGGTTGTCCCCGGCGAGCGTATTTCTCCCAAAACTGCGGCAACACTGCAGAAATACGTGGAATCAGGTTTTGATATAGAAGGCACATATACAAAAGGAAAGATTGAGGTGCTGGAAGATGGGTAAAATATATTATGTAATGGGAAAGAGCTGCTCCGGCAAAGATACGGTCTACCGGCGCCTGACAGAACGCCACCCGGAGCTCAGGGTTGTCGTCCCGTACACGACGCGCCCGATCCGTGAGGGAGAAACGGACGGGATTGAATATCATTTCGTCGACCGGAAGAAAATGGAAGAAATGAAAGCGTCCGGCCTGATCATCGAACTCAGGGCCTATGACACGGTGCTCGGTGTGTGGAATTATTTTACGGCAGACGACGGACAGATCGACCTCTTAGCGCACAGCTACATTATGATAGGGACGCTCGTATCTTATGAGGCTATGCGTGATTACTTTGGGGCCGGAGCCATTGTCCCGGTCTATATCGAGGTGGAGGACGGAACGCGTCTGGAGCGCGCGATCGGGCGTGAAAGAAAACAGGCTGTCCCGCAGTATGAGGAGATGTGCAGGCGCTTCCTCGCGGATGCAAAGGATTTTTCGGAGGAGAAACTGGAAAAAGCAGGGATCAGAAGACGTTTTGTCAATACGGATCTTGAAGAATGCCTGCAGGAGATAGAGCAGCTTCTTAAAGATAATTGAGCGATATGAAAAAAAGTTTCCCTTTTATAAATAAGATGTAGTACAATAAATGTATGCCGTTTAGAGCCGGCATAATTATTTACGGAAAGATGCAGATTTGGCAGGTGAAAGACATGAGCAGTTTTAAAGATGTGGTAGGCCACAAAAATATCATTAAATATATCCAGAATGCAGTTGCGGCGGATGCGGTATCCCATGCATATATCCTCAATGGAGAGCGCGGATCAGGGAAAAAGCTGCTTGCCAATCTGTTTGCCATGAGCCTGCAGTGCGAAAACCGGGATGAGGACGGAGATGCCTGCGGGAAGTGCCGTTCATGCAAGCAGGCAGTTAACGGAAACCAGCCGGACATCATAAGGGTGACGCATGAGAAGCCAAATACCATCAGCGTGGATGACATCCGCGTGCAGGTGAATGATGACATTGTGATCCGGCCTTACAGCAGTAAATACAAAGTATATATTATCGCAGATGCGGACCTGATGACCGTACAGGCGCAGAACGCCCTGCTTAAGACGATCGAGGAGCCGCCGGCTTATGCGGTGATCATGCTGCTTACGGAAAATGCAGAAGTGCTCCTTCCGACGATCCGCTCCAGATGCGTGATGATGAAGCTCCGCAATATCAAGGATCAGCTGGTCAAAAAATATCTGATGGAGCAGATGGAGATCCCGGATTACAAGGCGGACGTATGTGTGGCATTTGCCCAGGGGAATATGGGAAAAGCCATCATGCTGGCTCATTCCGAGTATTTTAACGAGATTAAGGAAGAGGCCGTGCACCTTCTCCGAAATATCGACGAGATGACAGTGCCGGAACTGATGGACGCCGTCAAGCGGTGTATGGCATACAAGCTGGAGATCAATGATTATCTGGACATCATCGCAATCTGGTACAGGGATGTGCTGATCTACAAAGCAACCAAGAATGTAGACCGGGTTGTATTTTCCGATCAGATGAAGTATATCAAAGAGCGGGCGAGGCGGAGTTCCTACGAAGGGATCGAGAACATCCTCGACGCGCTGGAGAAGGCTAAAGCCAGAATGAAAGCAAATGTCAGCTTCGAGCTGTCCATGGAGCTGCTCCTGCTGACGATAAAGGAGAACTGATAAATATGACGAAAGTGATCGGCGTCAGATTCCGGACCGCCGGGAAGATCTATTTCTTTGCCCCGGGGAAACTGGAGATCAGACAGGGAGACAATGTGATCGTTGAGACGGCGCGGGGCATAGAGTTCGGCCGCGTCGTATGCGGGCCAAAAGAGGTGAACGACAATCAGGTGGTTCAGCCGCTGAAATCTGTTATCCGCCTGGCGAATAACCAGGACCGCAAAACGATCGAGAAAAACAGGCAGAAAGAGAAAGAGGCATTTAAGATCTGCCAGGAGAAGATCAAGAAACACAAGCTTGAAATGAAGCTTGTTGATGTAGAGTATACATTTGACGGTAATAAGATATTATTTTATTTCACTGCAGACGGAAGGATTGACTTCCGCGAACTGGTGAAGGATCTGGCAGCGGTATTCCGCACAAGGATCGAACTGCGACAGATCGGCGTGCGGGATGAGACAAAACTGAAAGGCGGCATCGGCATCTGCGGAAGGCCGCTCTGCTGCAGCACCTATCTGACAGAGTTTTCCGCCGTTTCCATCAAGATGGCAAAAGAGCAGAACCTGTCTCTGAACCCGACGAAGATCTCGGGCGTATGCGGACGTCTGATGTGCTGCCTTAATAATGAAGAGGAGACTTATGAGGTGCTGAACAGCCAGCTCCCATCTGTGGGCGATACGGTGACGACGAATGACGGCCTGACCGGCGTGGTGCATTCCCTGAGCGTGCTGCGCAAGCTTGTCAAAGTGGTCGTTAATCTTGAAAACGATGAGAAAGAGATCCGGGAATATCCGGCTGAGGAGCTGAAGTTTAAACCCCGGAAGAAAAAGAAGAAAGTCTCCAAAGAAGAGATGAAGAAACTGGCAGCCCTGGAAAAGGGAGAAGGAGCGTCAAAGTTAGATGACAAATGAGGAAAAGCAGAAACTGCTGAAGCCGGGGGAACGGCTGGATGACCTGCAGATCGGCGGGCTTGAACTGATCCAGGATCCGGATGGCTTCTGCTTTGGCGTAGATGCGGTGTTCCTTTCTGATTTTGCGAAAGTGAGGGCCGGCGAGACAGTGTTGGACCTGGGGACCGGGAATGGGATCATTCCGGTCCTGCTTTGTGCAAAGACGGAAGGAAAGAAATTTACCGGCCTGGAGATCCAGGCGGGCACAGCCGAAATGGCAAGGCGCAGTGTGGCTTTGAACGGGCTGGAAGACAGAGTCGAGATCGTGACCGGAGATATCAGAGAGGCATCTCAGATATTCAAGCCGGTCTTTTTTGACGTGATCACCACCAATCCGCCGTACATGCCGGCCGAACACGGGATCCGCAATGCGGACGGCGTCCGGGCGGCGGCCAGGCATGAGGTGCTGTGCACGCTGGACGACATCCTGCGGGAGAGCATGAGGCTCCTTCAGGATAAAGGAAGGTTCTGTATGATCCACCGTCCGTTCCGGCTTACAGAGATCCTGATCAAGATGAATCATTACAAGATCGAACCCAAGCGGATCCGGTTTATCCATCCGTATGCGGATAAAGAGCCGGTGCTCGTGATGGTCGAGGGCGTGCGCGGGGCAAGGCCCGGCGTGAAGATCGAACCACCGATCATTATTTATGAAAGAAGACCAGCGGAGGAATAAAGATGGAAGGAATGCTTTATCTGTGCGCAACGCCTATAGGGAATCTGGAAGATATGACATTCCGGGCGGTGCGCGTCTTAAAAGAAGCGGATCTGATCGCGGCGGAAGACACGAGGAATAGCGTGAAGCTTTTGAACCATTTTAATATCCATACGCCGATGACCAGCTACCATGAATATAATAAATATGAAAAGGGACGGAAGCTGGTGGAGAAGATGCAGGCGGGCTGCACCGTCGCCCTGATCACAGACGCCGGTACGCCGGGGATCTCGGATCCCGGTGAGGAGCTGGTGCGCATGTGCCATAAAGCGGGCATCCCGGTGACTGCGGTCCCGGGAGCGGCAGCATGCATCACCGGTCTGGTTATATCCGGCCTGCCAACCAGGCGGTTTGTGTTTGAAGCATTTCTTCCTTCTGATAAAAAAGAGCGGGAGGCAGTATTGGATTCCCTGCGGCATGAGCAGCGGACGATGGTGATCTATGAGGCTCCGCACCGGCTGGTGAAGACTCTGAAGCTGCTGGCCCGGACACTGGGGGAGGAGCGGCGCGTGAGCATCTGCCGGGAATTGACCAAGAAGCACGAGACCGTGTTCCGCTCTACGCTCGGGCAGTCGGCTTCTTATTATGAGAGCGCGGAACCAAAAGGAGAGTGCGTGATCATTATCGAAGGGCTGAGCAGGGAGCAGATGGAGCAGGAAGCCCGTGAGAAATGGGAAGACATGTCCATCGAAGATCACGTGGCGCATTATATGTCCCAGGGCGAGGACCGCAAAGAGGCGATGAAAAAAGCGGCGAAAGACCGCGGTGTGAGCAAACGTGATATTTACAACTACCTGGAACAGAATAAAGAGAAATAAAACAGACATCCGGCGGTTTACTGCCGGATGTCTGTTATTTTCCCGTCTTTCATAAATACGGTCTTTTTTCCCAGATCAACGACTTCATCATATTTGTTGGTCACATAGAGGACCGTGATGCGGTATTCCCGGTTGATCGCCTGGATATCCGCCAGCATCTCGATCCGCCGTGCGTCGTCCTGCCTTGCAAAATCTTCATCAACGAGCAGGACTTTCGGCTGGCAGACGACTGCCCGCCCGAGCGCGACTCTCTGCTTGTCCGCTTCAGAGAGGGAGCGGATCTTTTTGTCCAGGAGATCCGTGATCCCGAAAAATTTTGCCGCTGTCTTGACCCGGCTGTCGATCACTGTGCGCGGAAGATCCCGCAGCCTGAGCCCCAGAGCGATATTGTCATAGGCGTTGAAATGCCGGTAAAGGGTATAGTTCTGGAATGCCATGGCAAGACGCCGGTCGCGGGGCAGGATATCGTTGAGCAGATCATCCCCCAGCCAGATCTCACCGGAAGTAATGTCTTCCAGTCCGCCGATCATGCGCAGGATCGTGGATTTCCCGCAGCCGCTTGGGCCGTGGAATACGACGAATTCACCGTCGTCTATATGAAGGCTGACATCATTAACGGAGATAAAACCGTTGGGATAAGTTTTCGTCAGATGCTTCAGTGTCACGCTGGCCATGAATGCCACCTCCGTGTTTGTTGTATCTATACCGACATTTTACCACAAAGAACTCCCGCCTACAATCCCGAACACATCCCTGCGCAGACCGGAATATTGCGGCTGTGGGGTACATAAGATGCACTAAGAGTTTTGGGAGGGCGCAAAACAGTGAAGAAAACAGGAACAAGAACCGTCTGTTTTTTAATTTTATCCGCCCTGGCCATCCTGGCGGCAGGATGCGGGGGCCGGCAGCAGGACGCGTCGGGAGGGGACGGAAGCAACAGGGCGTTCAGGGAGTATACGCAGGAGCTGTTCCGGAGCGCCGTAACGTCCGATACGATCAGCCTCCACTATACTCTGAAAGAACCGGAGGATTTCGGGATCACGGAAGAGCGCGTCTCCGCCGGGAGTTTTGCGGAGGATGCGGGAGCGGTCCGTGCTTCGTCAGAAAATATGCAGAAAGTGCTGGACGGATTTGACTATGACAGTTTGAACATGCAGAACCGCATTACATATGACATTCTTGAGTATCAGGCGGATGCCGCGCTGGAGGCAGTGAAATACAGGCTTTACGGGGAACCTCTGTCGCTGGTGAGCGGGGTGCAGACTCAGTATCCGGTAGTTTTGTCGGAATATCCGTTTTATGACAGACAGGATGCGGATGTTTACCTGCGGCTCCTTGAAACGACAGGGGAATATTTTGACAGCCTTATGGAATTTGAGCGCGAGAAGGCCGAGGCAGGCCTGTTTATGTCCGATGAAGCGCTGGATGCGGTGCTGGAACAGTGCCGGGGATTTCTGGATATGGGAGAGGGAAACTATCTTTACTCTACTTTTGCAGACCGGATCATGGAGCTTGAGGACCTGTCAGATAAGGAAAAAAGCGAGTACGTGCAGGAGAACGCGCTTGCCGTAGAGGACTATGTCATCCCGGCTTTTGAGAAAATGATGCGGGAGCTGGAAGAACTGCGCGGAGAGGGGGAGAACAGCGGAGGGCTGGTCCACCTTCCGCAGGGGCGCGCATATTATGAAATGCTGGCCCGCCAGTCTGTCGGGACCGGGCGGAGCGTTGAAGAGATCCGGGACCTGATCCGGCAGCAGATGGAAGAAGACATTGCGGCGATGGAGGAAACCCTCGGAATCACGTCCGGGGAGGCGCAGGAGAGCGCTGAGACGGCGGCGTCCATCCTGGGAACGGACGCGCCGCAGCTTATCCTGGACCGGCTGAGAGAGCAGATCAGCATCGCATTCCCGGAAATGCCGGCGGCGGAGCTGGTGGTCAAATATGTGCCGGAAGAGATGGAAGCCCACCTGAGTCCTGCGTTTTATATGATCCCGGCGATCGATAATACGGAGGAAAATGTGATCTATATTAACCGGAGCCATATGAGCGACGATCTGACTCTTTTTACTACGCTGGTCCACGAAGGGTATCCGGGGCATCTCTACCAGACCGTCTACTATGAGGGCACGGATCCGGATCCGATCCGCAGCATGATGGATTTCGGCGGGTATGTGGAGGGCTGGGCGACTTATGCGGAGATGGGGAGTTATTATCTGACGCCGCTTCCTGAAAAACAGGCCGCCGTTCTGCAGAAGAACAGCTCCGTTATCCTGGCGCTGTATGCGCTGGCAGATATCGGCATACATTATGACGGATGGAGCCTGATGGATACGGCGGCATTTTTCAGCAGTTACGGAATACGGGACGCGGAGACGGTGGAGGAGATCTATGACCTGATCATCGGGTCGCCGGCGAATTATCTGAAATACTATGTGGGCTATGTGGAATTTCTGGAACTGAAGCGGGCCTGGGCGGAAGAGGCGGGCGGTACATTTTCCCAGAAAGAATTCCACGAGGCCGTGCTCGGGGTGGG
>CALWDN010000095.1 GCA_944376685.1 uncultured Mediterraneibacter sp.
GGTCCGATGCCGTTGCACTGGATGTTGTACTCGCCGTACTCGGAGCAGATGTTTCTTGTAAGCATCTTCAGTCCGCCTTTGGCTGCCGCGTATGCGGATACAGTCTCACGTCCGAGCTCGCTCATCATGGAGCAGATGTTGATGATCTTGCCGTGTCCCTTTTCGATCATTCCCGGGATAACCGCTTTGGAAACGATGAACGGTGCGTTCAGGTCTACATCGATGACTTTGCGGAATTCATTTGCCTCCATCTCAAGCATCGGTTTTCTCATGATGATGCCGGCATTATTTACAAGGATATCGATCACACCGACTTCCTCTTTGATCTTAGCAACCAGTGCTTTTACCTGCTCTTCATCTGTTACGTCACATACATAACCGTGAGCTTCAATGCCTTTCTCTTTGTAGGACGCGATTCCCATATCAACCTTTTCCTGATTGATGTCGTTGAAACAGATCGTTGCGCCCGCCTCAGCGAATGCAGATGCGATGCCGAATCCGATGCCGTAGGATGCGCCTGTTACAAGTGCGATTTTGCCTTCCAGTGAAAAGTTTACCATTTTTCATTCTCTCCTTTTCATTTCTTTTTTCTTTTTATTAAAAGACCAAAGCCTTTATTTCCGTTTATTCCAGATTATCTCAGATCTTTGTTTGCGATGTTGTCCATGTCGCCGTAGTCCTGGTTCTCGCCGCACATTCCCCAGATGAATGTATAAGCTTTGGAACCGCTTCCTGCGTGGATCGACCAGCTCGGGGAGATGACCGCCTCTTCATTGTGCATGATGATGTGTCTTGTCTCCTGCGGCTCGCCCATGTAGTGGACAACGAAGGAATCTTCATCCATATCAAAGTACAGATAAACTTCCATTCTTCTGTCGTGTGTATGTGCCGGCATGGTGTTCCATACGCTTCCCGGAAGAAGTTTTGTCAGTCCCATCGCCAGCTGGCAGCTCTGGACCTGTCCGGTCACGATGTACTTGTTGATCACTCTGTGGTTGGAATCTTCCAGTGTTCCCATCTCTACCTTATTCTCATCTTTTACGATGACAACGCCTTCCTCCGGCTCGCCCTCGAGCTTGATGTGAACAGTCGGGTACTCTGTGTGAGCCGGGCAGCTGTTCAGATAGAATTTTGCCGGGTTGGAAGCGTCTTTGCTCTCGAAGGAAATGTCCTTTGATCCGCGGCCGATGTACATACCGTCGCGCGCCTTGATCTCATACACGTGTCCGTCTACGGTTACGACGCCGTCTCCGCCGATGTTGATCAGTCCCATCTCTCTTCTCTGAAGGAAATATTCCGCTCTCAGCTCATCTCCTGCCGTAAGCTCCAGTTTCTCGTTCACCGGAACGGCCGCGCCTGTGATGATGCGGTCGATGTGGCTGTACACGAGCTTGATCTTGTCTGCCTGGAACAGGTTCTGGATCAGGAACTCCTCTCTCAGTCTGTCCGTTGTATAGTGCTTCACGTCTTTCGGTGAAGCGGCTGTTCTTACTTCCATGATGTTTCTCCTTTCGGTTTTGTGTCCTGTTTTTTGTTCTAAACATAGTATATCATTCATTTTATTCCATTTCCTGTGTTTTTTTGATATAAATGTTGCAAATTTTGAACAGGTTGAATATAATATACGAAGAACGTGAAGCACAGTGCCAGATCACATCCGGAGGTGAGTATTTTGAAGGCATCCGCATCCTGCAAAGAATCCATGCAAAACTGTATGGAGAACCAATCTTTTGCATTTACGCATCTGTATAACGACGAAAAAGCCATGGACATGCATATCCATGACTGTTACGAGATCTACTATTCAATATCCGGCGGAAAGCAGTTTCTTATCGATAACTGCTTCTATGACATCCGGCCGGGGGATCTTTTCCTGATCAATCAGTACGAAAGCCATTATCTCTCCCAGATCGACCGGGAGAAGCACGAACGGATCATCGTATCCATTGATCCGGAATATTTAAAACAGGTTTCAACGGCCAGTACGGATCTTGACCGCTGTTTCCATTTCCGCGGGACTGAGTTTCCCCACCGCCTGCACCTGTCGCCGGAAGAACAGAGGCGGTTTCTCTATTATATCCACCGTTTCCCGGACAACGCCGGTCCCGGCGAGGATATCCTGGACAGGGCTGTATTTCTGGAACTAATGGTATTCCTGAACCGGGCATTTGACCGGAGATGCGCAAGCGCCGCCTCCGCGCAGGAGGACAACAGCACCGTCGCCAACCATGAACAGGTGGACGAGATCCTTTCCTATATAAACAGCAACATACAGAACGAGCTTTCGCTCGACAGTCTGTCCGCACATTTCTACCTGAGCAGTTCTTATATCTGCCGGATCTTCAAGGCGGCGACAGGCACAACGATCAACAAATACATCACAGCGAAGCGCATCACCCTCTCAAAGTCCCTTCTCAGCCAGGGATACTCTGTAAATGAAGTGTGCGAGGCATGCGGCTTTAATGATTACAGCAATTTCCTCAAGGCATTTTCCAAAGCCGTCGGGGTCACCCCGAAAAAATATGCACAGTTCAATTCATAATGTTACTGCGGGCAGATCTTTTCTTCGATCTGCCTTTTAATTTCTAGGATATAACCGGCCAGTTCGCGGATCCGCTCATTCCCCATCCTGCCCACCGGCGCGGAGATGCTGAATGCATATTTTATCCGGTCCGTATATCCTCTCAGGCTGACCGCGATGCAACGGACGCCGTCTTCGTTTTCCTCATTATCCAGCGCATATCCCCGGTCGCGTATCCGAACCAGTTCCTCTTTAAATGTCCCGAAGTCTGTGATTGTATACGGGGTAAGCGCCCGGATTTCACTGTGCTCCCAAATATCCCGGACTTCCGCCGGCTCCATCCCGGCCGCCATCGCCTTGCCCACGCCGGAGCAGTAGAGCGGGATTCTGCTGCCGATCCGCGACACCATCTGTATGCCGTTCCGGTTGGACTCAACCTTATCTATATATACGGCATCCGTCCCGTCCCGTTCGACGAAGTGGACGGTTTCATTTGTCATCTCCATCAGCTTTCTGAGATACGGCCGCACGATCTGGACGATATCCAGATGGTTCATGATCTTATTCGATAGACCCACGATCTTCAGGGACGGCTCGTACCGTCCGCTCTCCACATCCTGTCTCGCGTACCCCATATATACAAGCGACGTCAGGACCCGATGAGCCGTCGTCTTATTCAATCCCAGCGCATCGCTCACTTCGGAAACCGCCGCGCTGCCGTTTTCGGCAAGCAGCTCCAGTGCCCCGAAGAGCCGGTCTGCCACCTGAATCGGATTCTTATTTTCCATACATTTCCCTCTCTGTATTATTTCATTTTTGGTTCTTATGTTTCACATTATGAAACTATAATACCACACCCGGACCGTTCCTGCAATATCCTGAAAACTTAATAAAATCTCGAAATTTTGCTATTGACTTTTCCGGAACGCAGAGTATACTATAAACCACAAGATATCATATTATAAAACTTCATTTCACATTATGAAACGCATGGAGGTATGAAAAATGAATGAAGTATTAAAGAAGATCGAAGAGATCGGGATCGTTCCTGTCGTTGTCCTCAATGATTCCAAAGACGCTGAACCGCTGGCACAGGCGCTCTGCGACGGCGGACTGCCCTGCGCAGAGGTTACATTCCGCACAGATGCCGCTGAAGAATCCATCCGCATCATGACAGAGAAGTTCCCTGATATGCTGGTCGGCGCAGGAACCGTCCTGACGACAGAGCAGGTAGACCGTGCCGTGGCTGCCGGAGCGAAATTCATCGTAAGCCCAGGACTGAACCCGAGGATCGTGAAATACTGTGTTGAAAAAGGGATCACCATCACACCGGGATGTGCAAACCCGAGCGACATGGAGCAGGCCATCGAGAACGGACTTGACGTTGTGAAGTTCTTCCCGGCGGAGCAGGCAGGCGGCCTTGCTTATATCAAAGCGATCGCAGCTCCCTATGTAGGAATGAAGTTCATGCCCACCGGCGGCATCAACCCGAAGAATGTAAAAGATTATCTCGCATATGACCGGATCCTCGCATGCGGCGGAAGCTGGATGGTCAAAGGCGACCTGGTAAAAGCCGGCGAATTCGACAAGATCCGTGAGATGGTAAAAGAATCTATAGAAATCGTAAAAGAAAGCAGAGGTAAATAAGAATGGCAAAGAAAGTAATCACATTCGGTGAGATCATGTTAAGACTGGCTCCGGAAGGATATTACCGTTTCGTACAGGCTGATACCTTCGGCGCTACATACGGCGGCGGCGAGGCCAACGTAGCCGTATCCCTTGCAAACTATGGATTCGATGCAAAATTCGTCACAAAGCTCCCGACGCATGAGATCGGACAGGCTGCTGTCAACTCTCTGAGAAAATACGGCGTTGACACATCCTACATCGCACGCGGCGGCGACAGAGTGGGCATCTACTTCCTGGAGAAAGGCGCTTCCCAGCGTCCTTCCAAGGTCATCTATGACCGTGCGGGATCATCCATCGCAACTGCATCCGCATCCGATTTCAACTGGAAAGAGATCTTCGACGGCGCAGATTGGTTCCACTTCACCGGCATCACACCGGCGCTCAACGACGAAGTTGCAGCGATCTGCCTGGAGGCCTGCAAGGCTGCAAAGGAAGCCGGCGTTACCGTTTCCTGCGACCTGAACTACAGAAACAAACTGTGGTCCAAGGAAAAAGCCGGACAGGTGATGGGCGAACTGTGCAAATATGTTGACGTCTGCATCGCCAACGAAGAGGATGCATCCGACGTATTCGGCATCAAGGCTGCCAATACGGACGTTACAAAAGGCGAAGTAAACCATGAAGGCTATAAAGATGTGGCAAAACAGCTGGCAGACCGTTTCGGATTCTCCAAAGTTGCCATCACCCTGCGCGAGTCCATCTCCGCAAACGACAACAAATGGTCCGCAATGCTCTACGACGGAAGCGATTACTTCTTCAGCAAAAAGTACACCATGCACATCGTTGACCGCGTAGGCGGCGGCGACAGCTTCGGCGGCGGCCTGATCTGCGCATGTCTGAACGGATATGATTCCCAGGCGGCGATTGAATTCGCAGTTGCAGCTTCCTGCCTGAAACATTCCATCGAAGGAGACTTCAACATGGTATCCATGGACGAAGTACTCAAACTGACCGGCGGAGATGCATCCGGACGTGTCCAGAGATAATCATTTTTGATGACGCTGTAATTCATATAAATCCACTTTTTCCGGGGGAACACCGTCTGCCATGCGGTGTTCTGCCGGCAGGTACCCCGCAGGTCGCTGCGGGGTATCACTCCATTCAGAACAATCTCTATTGATAATTTTGACAATACTCAGTTTACATCTACGCGGTGTTTCCACACGAACGGCATCACGCTTATACTCAGCGGGCAGTGCCGTAAGGCCGGCATCGAGATGCCCCGCCGTTTCAAAGAAGTTAGGCGGCTCCGGTCTGTTTACCAGCAGAAAAAGACTGTCCTGCCAGTCTTTTTCTGGTACAAGCCTGATCTTGTCTTTCCTTCAATCACTATGTGAGTGGTCGCGGAATCTCTGTGTATACCCATATGCCAGATTCACTGTAATCATGCCTTCTGGCTTCTGCAATCCTGTAAGCAATCATTGCATTGATGGTTACTTTCTTCTCATTCATGGAAAATGCATACTTTGGTATAATCAGAAGAATTCCTGCTGACACCATTATCTTTAAATGCCTTTGTTACTGGAATCGGCAAGCAATGCAAACTTACGTAAGTTTGCCTATTACAGAGGATTTCCCATCCCCGGGAAATCCTCTGTAATGCTTGTTGGTGATATCTCCCCAAACCCCAAAGATCGCCACCTGCGGTGACGGCTGCGCGGTCTTCGCTCCGCTTCGGTCGGCGCTAAGCGAACGTCCACTGGACGTTCAGTGCCCTACGTAACGCTGGATACTCAAAGCAGAGAACCAATTACTGCCGGTTCTTTTCCTCTTGCCTCCATGTCTCATGCCCTTTATCTAATTGTCCGCAACTTATCCCCATTTCAGCGCATCTGCCTACTCTTCTTCGTCTCCCCACAAAACAAGCAGAAAAAACCTTATAAATGCAGGCTCAATTTTGCTAAATTGCGGACATACACCATCCTTTTTCAGCTGCAATAGCTCAACTGATATCGGATAAACATTATACACTCTCAATGTCAGAAAAAAACAGCCAGCCTTAATTGGCTGACTGTCATATTCTCTGCACTCCATTATCAATATATATTAGTCACTACAACCTGATCTCTAACCCCACCGGGATTTCCTGCATCTCTTTATGTCTTCTGTGGATCTGTCGGATCATATTCACTGTTGCACCTTTTTCCCTGCCGTCATACACGATGATTGCCCGGTCGGAATGTTCCGCTAAATATCTATTTCGCTCTATATATATGCTCGGCTGATAATCCTCCTTCAAAACCGTGATATCGTCACATGAATCAAGGAGCGCTTTTATATCCTCCTGCTCCTTCATCCGATTCAATTTGTTACGATATGGAATAACTGCCAACATCTGGATCTCCGGATGATCTTTTTTCAGATCCAGAACAATTTCCGCGAAAGCCCTGTCCACATTCCCTGTAAAACTGGATATGAATTTAACGAAACCATCATCCAGTGCCTTTACAAGTTTCTCTTTTAAAACAGGTCTGATCTTCTCTGTCTGTTCCTCGCTCATATCTCTGTGTCATGTTATACAGCAGGTTTTCACCATCTGTGACTCCTCCATTCGATAGATTAAATCTTTTATTTTTCTCATTGTAATAGTTTTATTTTTTCAAGTCAATGCATCTTCTTCCGCGTAATATTATCAAACTGTAAAAATATACCTTTTACCCTTGCATGATCTTATCAAAATGGATATACTATTAGTAAGAAAGTACGATTTTCTTACTTTCAAATCCATGAGAAGGAGATGATATTATGATAGCTGAATTACGTCAGAAATCACAGGTTACAATCCCCAAAGAAATTGTTGCTAAACTCGGACTGTCTGAAGGTGATAAACTGGACATTTTTGAGCAGGACGGTTCAATATGTATCATGCCCGTAGCGGTGTATCCAAAGAAATATCTGGAAGAACTCAAAGAGGAGATCAGCGACGTAAAAGCAAAAATTGCATCTGGCGAGCAGCCGGTCTTTGACAGTGTCGATGCCCTCTTCGATAAACTGGAGGCGGATTGATGGCCTTTGAATTTACTTTTACTGCACGTTTCCAGAAAAATTTCAAAAAGCTGACCGAACAGGAAAAGAAACAGTTGAAAAAGAAGCTGATCCTTCTGGCTGAAAATCCTTCCCATCCATCACTGCGTACCAAACGCATTCAGGGAACCTCCGATCTTTTTGAATGCAGTGTTAACATGGACATTCGGATTATCTGGTACTATGAAGGTGACAAAATGATTATTCTTTTGGATGTAGGTCACCATGATATTTTAAAACAGTTCTAAGCACAGGAGCATATCCCTTATCAGAGGTACTGCTCCTGTTCTATTATACCGTATCACCACTGCAAAATATATAATTCATAATATTTTTCCCTATTATTTCATTCGTCTTATCCCTTTGAAATATCTCTCTTACGCCTGTTTCTTCCAAGCATCTGACTTTTTGATTCTCCGGCGATCTTACTGACAATCTCCGGTGCAGTCTCAAAGATCTGGATAAGGCGCATTGCAGTGCCAGATGGCTGTGAAGCTCCACTGGTCCATAACCGTACAGTAAAGGGAGCAACGTTCATTAACAGCGCAAAGCCCTTCTCATTTATCCCCAGTTTTTCCATCAGGTCTAATATCCTCTCCGGTTCGTAAACCGGACACCGGGCTGCTCCTGCAATCAGCTGTAATGCTGTCTGTTCTTTTTCCATCATCTTCTTTGAAATCCCTCCCATCATGTCTGTAAAGAATACGGCTGCCTTCTGTCAGATTGGATTTAATACCTCCGGCCTTATAATCCGTACCCAAAGCAGATAGATTGATAGATAGATTAGTATTTTGTTTTTTAGTATTTTGTATATTAGTATTTAATTGTGCCCGGGTATCCTGTATAGGCTTTACCTGTTCTGGATTTTCCAGATCAGGTGAAATCCCCCTTTCGTTATGGTCTAAAGGTCTCTCATGGATTGTATATTCAACGTCTCCCAACTGTCCATTTTTATATCGAATGCGATGGCGTGTCAGATAGCCATGTTTCTCCAGTTCTTTCAATGCTGTACTTATGGAATCAACGCCTTCTTTGTAGATCTGTGCCAGTCCTTTTGTAGTATAATCCCAATCTTCCGGTAATGACAGCATCAGTGATAAAAGCCCTTTTGCT
>CALWDN010000096.1 GCA_944376685.1 uncultured Mediterraneibacter sp.
CTTCTCGGACTGATCTGCGGCATCGTCTGCATCAAAGGCATTACAGGCGCTGCAAAAGTATGCGGCATCATCTTTGCAGGCATCGGACTTGCTTCCCTGCTCTATCAGCAGGTGGCATATGATACATTTGCGATGGTAGACTGCCTGGCAATGTGCTATGGTGTTGCGATCTTCTCTATCGCATCAAAGGTTGAAAAAGAGAACTGATCAATTATATTTTAAAATGATTAAAACAGGAGCATATCACTGAATTAGTGATATGCTCTTTTGTAAAAAACACTGAAAAACATTAATGTTGATTGGCAGAACTTTGCGGACAATGGTATAATAAATGAAAAGGTAAATCGCACTTTTTACGAGGAGAGGAGGGATCCTTTTATGAAAAATACTAACTCTGTGGCTTTAAAAGCCTGCGGGATCATGATGATCGTTTGGGGATTGGCATACGCGTTTGTAGGAACGATGGCGCTGGCGGGTGTTATTTCAAATGTACTTCCGGGGCATGAGGCACAGGAAGTGCTCATCGTTTTGCTTGCATATGCGCTCGCGCTTCTCGGACTGATCTGCGGCATCGTCTGCCTCAAGGGTATTACAGGAGCTGCAAAAGTATGCGGCATCCTCTATGCCGGCATCGGACTTGGTTCCCTGATCTATCAGCAGGTTGCGCTTGATACATTTGCGATGTCAGACTGTCTGGCAATGTGCTGTGGTATTCTGATCTTCTCTATTGCATCAAAGGTTGAGAAAGAGAACTAAACATATTAAGAATGATTATAAAAGCGGCAATCCGGTTTAAACGGACTGCCGCTTATTTGCTGCTCATATGACAGGTTGTTTAAGCTATACCGCCCGGTTCTGTGTCCGACCGGAATCGGATGGAAGCGCGGGCTGTGCGCCGGCCTCAATGTCTGTTACCCCCTTGCCGGCGTTTGGATGGAACTGAGAGTATACGGCGTCTGCTGCAAAAAGCACCATCAGGACGGAGCAGACCGCCATGACCCGCTTTTCATTTACTTTTTCAAGAAGATTGTCGATGATGGGCGCCAGCATATAGGTGATCGCCAGGCCGCCGATGCCGAATACGAGAAGCCCCTCGGCGCAGATCCTTCCGTTCAGGTTCAGGAAGTATCCGCTGTAGTCCCACCATTTCGTTCCGCCTGTGGCAATTTCCATGACAAGGGAAGTCATGTATTCCAGGAAACCGCACAGTACAACGGTGGTGCCGAAGAGCAGGGCCGGATTCCGGCGGAACCGATACAGGAAGGTCAGTATGAGCACCGCGCCTGTGCCGTAGATCGGGAGCCATGGACCGTGGAGTGCGCCGCGGTTTACGAACTCACCGTAGGATACCAGGTGCATGCCCACCTCCCACAGCCATCCGAAGAGGGACATGCTCAGGAAGATGGTGATCAGTGACCAGACGGAGTAGTGGCGCATGTAGTTCAGCGACTGGACAAGCTTGCGCCGTTCTTCTTCGGCGATCGGATAGAGCCGGACCGGATAAGCCTCGAGCTGTACATCGTCGATCATGGAGTGGATGCGCACGTATTCTGCCTGATGCTTTTCCCAGGCGCGGTCCTGCTGTCTGCGCAGGATGAGGATGCCGAAATTATCAGCCAGGAAACCGCGCCAGCCGGTCAGTTTCTCACGTTTCTGTTCAGGCGCATCCATGACCTGGATCACATCCGGATATTTCGCGGCGATCAGAGACGGGTCTGCCTTCTCATAGAGATAAGTGTCATGCAGAAGTTCTGATCCCGGAATCTTCTTTTCAAGCGCTTCAGCCCGCAGTTGCGCGTAGTACCGGGTAAACGCTGAGACCATATACGGGTTGGTGTAAAAGACATTGAACAGTCCCATGGTGAAGATCCCGAGGATCTGCCAGCCGATAAAGGAAAGTTCAAATACAAAGCATTCCCATTTGTGGCCGTCCATCATCTTCCGGGAGAGGGTGATCGCTTCATTTGCCTTCATGGACGGGTTCTCCGCCGCGATGTAGGGGACCAGGTAGTAGGAGTACCGCTTCACGGCGATGCCCACGATAGTCGCGCACCAGAGTGAATAGTAGAAATATTTTACAAACATGATCCAGGAGGCTTTCAGCCATTTTTTGATCCTCAGCAGGAAGGTAAAACGCTGGGACGTCACCCGGTCGTAGATCATGCCTTCCATGAAGACACTGCGGACCACGACCTGGAACATGTTGATGACCAGGAACCAGAATGCAAAAGCACCAAGGGCGCCCAGCAGGATCAGGATCAGGATTCCGAGGTTGTCCGAGCCGGTGATGGATGCAAAGGCCGCCACCATGGTAACGATGATCGAACCGGAGCTGAGCTGGTTTACAAGTCCGGAGAGCACGCCCCGGGTTCGCCCGAATACGGGGCTGCCGGATTCAGCTTTGCGGATTTCGTCTTCTTTGATCTGTTCGGTCATCTCCCTGCCTGCTTCCGTATCATTCTCGGCAATGGTGAGCAGGACGTCATCCCAGGTTGCACTGCTGTTCACTTCCGTTTTTACAGACGATGAAAAGTCGCCTTCCATATTCCTTTCAAATTCCCGGACGGTTTCCTCACGCTTCTGGGCGGAAGAAAAGTCCAGAGAGGTTGTAAATTCCGATCCGAGGAAAGCTGCGATCAGGCAAGCGGCCACAAAGATGGCATAGTGTCTCTTCAGGGAGTTTCGTCCCAGTTTCTTTAGTTCTTTCCTTGATTTCATGTTCATTTGCTTCCGACAGTGAATACTGCCCCTCCTATGTGAGTCTGAACACAGTATAATAGGTAGAAACAGAAATGGCAAGCGCGGAAATATTAAAAAATCACCAGTTGTCAAATTATTAACAATATGATATGATAGAAAAAGCGAAATCTGATTAATAAGTGAGGAGTCACAGCCGATGTAAAGACACATGGAATAAGAAAGACATATTCTGATGTAAACACACAACGGTGGGTTAATCATGATTTCTTTTTTTATTTTCAGTAAAAGAAATAGAAAAAAGAAAGGCAGAGGAAGAAAAAATGAGCAGCAAAATCACAATCATCGGCGCAGGAAGCGTCGGCGCTACAATCGCGTACAAACTTTCCTACGAGGAATTCGTGTCCGAGATCGTCATGATCGACATCAACAACGACAAGGTCGAGGGCGAAGTAATGGATATCGAGCAGGGCACCTGCTTCAGAAGCCCGATCTCCATTATCGCAGGAAGCTATGAGGATGCAAAGGATTCTGATATCGTGATCATCACATCCGGCATCGCACGTAAACCGGGCCAGACAAGGATCGAGCTTGCGCAGACGAATGTTAACATCATCAAATCCATCACACCGGAGATCGTGAAAGCGGCGCCGCACGCGAAGTACATTATCGTGAGCAACCCGGTTGACGTCCTGACTTATGTGTTCACAAAGATTTCCGGACTTCCGGAGAACCAGATCATCGGATCCGGTACACTTCTGGATACCGCACGTCTGCGTTACGGCCTGTCCAGACATTTCAATGTTGCACAGAAAAATATCCATGCGTATGTATACGGTGAGCACGGCGATTCTTCCTTCGTTCCGTGGTCAGGCGCAAATATCGCCAGCATGCCGATCGATGATTACTACAAAGAGATGACTTCCCGCGGCGTAGAGCTTAAAGAGCTGGACAAGCCGGCGATGGAAGAGTACGTACACAAATCAGGCGGACAGGTTATCGCGAAGAAGGGCGCTACATTCTACGCAGTATCCATCTCTGTTGTAGAGCTCTGCAACCTTGTGCTTGCAGCTTCCAACTCCGTTGCGACCGTATCTTCCATGATGCACGGCGAGTACGGAATCGATGACGTATGCTTAAGCGTTCTTTCTCTTGTAGGACCGGACGGTGTGGTTGACAAAGTTCCGATGCACCTGACAGACGAGGAGATCGAGAGACTCCAGGCAAGTGCGAATAAGCTGAAAGACGTTATTGCCCAGTTAGATATCTAAAGGAGGTATACACTATGAAATACAGCTATTTTCCCGGCTGTACGCTGAAGAACAAGGCTGTGGACCTGGATCATTATGCCAGGATCTCCGCAGAGGCTTTGGGCTTCGAGCTGGAGGAGATCAGCGAGTGGCAGTGCTGCGGCGGCGTATATCCGCTGGGCACCGATGAGATCGCCACAAAGCTGGCTTCTGTCCGTGCCCTCAACGATGCGAAGGAGCACGGACAGGATCTGGTAACGGTCTGCTCCGCCTGTCATCATGTGATCAAGCGTGTCAATGACGACATGCAGAACGTGGATGACATCCGCACAAGAGCGAACAATTACCTGAAGCTTGACGAGCCCTATGAAGGCGAGACGACGGTGCTTCATTATCTGGAAGTGCTCCGCGACCGCGTGGGATTCGACGAGCTGAAGAAAAAAGTCGTGAAACCGCTCACAGGTAAGAAGATCGGCGCTTACTACGGCTGCCTGCTCCTTCGTCCGGGCAGGATCATGGCATTCGACGATCCGGAGAACCCGACCATCCTTGAGGACTTTATCCGTGCCCTGGGCGCTGAGCCGGTGATCTACCCGTACCGGAACGAGTGCTGCGGCGGCTACATTTCCCTGAAGGAAGAGGACATGTCAAAGAACATGTGCCGCAAGATCGAGGAGAGCGCGGCAGGATTCGGCGCGGATATGCTCATTACAGCCTGTCCGCTGTGCATGTACAACCTGAATAAAAACAACGGCGGCAACCTGCCGGTATACTATTTCACAGAACTTCTTGCAGAGGCTCTGGGACTCAAAGAGGAGGTGGATGAGCAGTGAAAACAGAACAGAAACGCGCAGAGATGATCAAAGAGATCAGCGGCGTCAATCCGCTCAAATGCATGAAGTGCGGCAAATGTTCCGCTTCCTGCCCGTCCTACAATGAGATGGATATCAAACCCCACCAGTTCGTATCCTATGTGATCAATGAGGACATTGAATCCCTTGTGAAATCCAAATCCCTCTGGAAATGTCTTTCCTGCTTTGCCTGCATAGAGAGATGTCCGCGCGACGTGAAGCCGGGCAAACTCATCGATGCGGCGAGACAGATCGTTGTGCGTGAGAGAGGACAGAATTACCTGCTGGCGGACGAGATCCCGGAACTGGTGGATCCTGATACGCCGCAGCAGCTTCTCGTAAGCGCATTAAGAAGATACAGGAGGTGATAACAGGTGCAGAGGATAGGAGTATTTGTCTGCCACTGCGGATCAAACATCGCCGCAACGGTAGACGTTAAGAAAGTCGCTGAGATGGCGCTCCATGAGCCAGGCGTTGTGCATGCGGAAGACTATCAGTATATGTGTTCCGAGGCCGGTCAGGAGAAGATCAAAGAAGCCATTCAGCAGAAACATCTGACAGGACTTGTCGTCTGTTCATGTTCTCCGCGTATGCACGAGACGACATTCAGAAATGCAGCGGAGAGAGCGGGTCTGAACCCGTATATGGTGGAGATCGCCAACATCCGTGAGCACTGTTCATGGATCCATAAAGATATCGAAGAAGCTACAGAGAAGGCAGTCATCCTGATGCGTGCGGCTGTTGCCAAAGTGAATCTTGACGCGCCGCTGCAGCCGGGCGAGAGCCGCGTGACGAAGCGTGCGCTTGTGATCGGAGGCGGCATCGCCGGCATCCAGACCGCGCTCGATATCGCGGAAGCGGGCTACCCGGTTGACATTGTGGAGAAGACGCCGAGCATCGGCGGAAGGATGTCACAGCTTGACAAGACATTCCCGACCCTGGACTGCTCATCCTGTATCCTGACCCCGAAGATGGGTGAAGTGAACGCACATCCGCTGATCAACATCTATACATACAGCGAGGTGGAGAGCGTATCCGGTTTCGTGGGCGACTTTACAGTTGAGATCCGCAAGAAAGCAAGAAGCGTGGATATGAACAAGTGTACAGGCTGCGGCCTCTGCCAGGAGAAGTGTCCGAGCAAGAAGACGCCAAGCGAGTTCAACCGCGGCTTAAGTACCAGAAGCGCGATCTACACACCGTTCGCACAGGCGGTCCCGAATGTTCCGGTGATCGACCGTGACGCATGTATCAAGTTCAAGACCGGAAAATGCGGTCTCTGCTCGAAAGTGTGCCAGGCGGGCGCCATTGATTATGACCAGATCGATGAGATCGTAACAGAGAAGTACGGCGCGATCGTTGTCGCTACAGGATTCGACATGATCAAGCTGGATAAATATGACGAGTACGCATACAGCCAGAGCAAGGACGTCATCACATCCCTGGAGCTGGAGCGTATCATGAATGCGGCAGGACCGACAGGCGGACATCTGGAGCGCCTCTCTGACGGCAAAGCGCCGAAGGAGCTGGTATTCATCCAGTGTGTGGGCAGCCGGTGCGCAGACGACCGGGGCAAGAGCTACTGTTCCAAAGTCTGCTGTATGTACACGGCAAAACATGCCATGCTGATCCGCGACAAGTATCCGGATACAAATGTGACCGTGTTCTATATCGACGTGCGTACGCCGGGCAAGAACTTCGATGAGTTCTACCGCAGAGCCGTTGAGGATTACGGCGTAAACTACATCAAAGGCCAGGTCGGAAAGGTCATCCCGCAGCCAAACGGCAAACTGCTCGTACAGGGCGCGGACCTGATCGACAATAAGCAGATCCTGAAAGAGGCGGATATGGTCGTTCTTGCAGCTGCCATTGAGCCGAACCCGGATGTGCGGAAGATCGCGACCATGCTCACCGCGAGCATCGACACGAACAACTTCCTCACAGAGGCGCACGCAAAGCTGCGTCCGGTGGAGTCTCCGACAGCCGGCATCTTCCTCTCAGGCGTATGCCAGGGACCGAAAGATATCCCGGAGACCGTATCCCAGGCAGGAGCTGCCGCTGTGAAAGCCATCGGCCTTCTTGCAAAAGATAAACTGCTGACCAATCCGTGTACGGCACATTCCGACGAACTCCTTTGCAACGGATGTTCCCAGTGTGCGAATGTCTGCCCGTACGGTGCGATCACCTACGAGGATAAAGAGGTGAACGATCACGGAATCCGCGAGACAAGACGCATTGCGGTCGTAAATGACGCACTGTGCCAGGGCTGCGGCGCCTGCACCGTAACATGTCCGTCCGGAGCAATGGACCTGCAGGGATTCTCGAACAGACAGATTCTAGCGGAGGTGGATGCGATATGTCGATAGAAAAGAATGAAGAATTCAGACCAAAGATCGTGGCGTTCTGCTGCAACTGGTGCAGCTACGCCGGAGCAGACCTGGCGGGAAGCAGCCGTATGTCCTATTCGGCAGACGTGAAGATCATCCGTGTTCCCTGTTCATGCCGCGTCAATCCGATGTTCATCTTAAGAGCATTTGAGAAAGGCGCCGACGGCGTGATCATGTGCGGATGCCACCCGGGAGACTGCCACTATACGTCAGGCAACTACTATGCGAGAAGACGTATGACGCTTCTGTTCTCCATGCTGGACTACATCGGAGTGGAGAACGGACGTACCCGCGTTGAGTGGGTATCCGCCGCAGAGGGTGCGAAATTCTCACAGACCATGCATGAGTTTGTGGACAAGATCAAATCCCTCGGCAAGAATGTAAGATTGGAGGATTTAAGATGCAGGAATTAATCAACCGCGCAAAAGAGCTTCTGGCCGACGGAACCGTGGCAAGAGTGCTCGGATGGAAAGCCGGGGACCTGCCTTACAATCCGGAACCGGCTTACTTTGAGAAAGAGGAAGACTTCGCGGATTTCGTTTACAATGGCTTCTGCGGGGCCAACTTAAGCAAATATATGATTGAGGCTTCCAAGCTGGAGGGCAAAACCCTCGTATGCCTGAAGCCGTGCGATACATACAGCTATCAGGAGCTGTTGAAAGAACACCGTGTGGACCGCGAGAAAGCGTATATCATCGGCGTTGGCTGCAAGGGCAAGCTGGATATCGAGAAGATCCGCGCCATGGGCATCAAAGGCATCAAAAATATCTCCGGCGCTGAGATCGAAGATGAAGCGGAGACGCTGACCATCGATACGATCTACGGTGAGAAGACATGCGCGTATACAGACGCCATGCTGGAGAGATGCCATGTATGCAAGGGCAAGGACCATATGATCTTTGACGAGATCATCGGCGAGTCCAAGGAGACGAAAGATGCGGACCGTTTCGCGGAAGTGGAGAAGATCGAGGCCATGAGTCCGGAAGAGAAGTTCGCATTCTTCCAGAAAGAGCTGAGCAAATGCATCCGCTGCAACGCCTGCCGCAATGTATGTCCTGCATGCAGCTGCCGCAAGTGTGTATTTGACAGCAACAAGTTCGACAGCTCACAGAAAGCGAACGTGGATTCATTCGAGGAGAAGATGTTCCACATCATCCGTGCTTT
>CALWDN010000097.1 GCA_944376685.1 uncultured Mediterraneibacter sp.
ACAGAAATAAACCGCCGGGAATTTCCCGGTAAGGGTGGAAAGGCAGTGTAAGAGACTACCGCCCCGACGGTAACGGCGGGGGCACATGTAAACCCCATCCGAAGCAAGACCGGATAGAAACTATGTGGCGGCCCGTCACGTTTCAGGTAGGTCGCTTGAGCACAGCGGCGACGCTGTGCCTGGATAGATGATTGTCCACGACATAACCCGGCTTATCGTCCTGCTTGGCATCTATTATTCGGAAAGTGTTTTTCATAATTTAAGGCAGAGATAAAAAAGGTCCTGCAGGCAGTGAGGGCGGGGAGTGATCCCCGCCCTTCTGCACGATTAAATTTATTTTTTTCTTCTGCGGTATTTTTCTTCGCAGTATTTACACCGGTAGATCTGATTCTCCTCGTCGGTGAGTACGAATACATGATCCAGGCCCTGCTCGATGGATGTGATGCAGCGCGGGTTTTTGCATTTGATCACATTGCGGATCTCCCTGGGCAGCTTCAGGTTTTTCTTCTCGACGATCTTTTCATTTTCAATAATATTGATAGTGATATTATGATCGATGAACCCGAGGATGTCAAGATCCATGAAATCAATGGGGCATTCAATCTTGATGATGTCTTTTTTGCCCATTTTGTTGCTCTTTGCGTTCTTGATGATCGCCACGCAGCAGTCCAGTTTGTCAAGGTGCAGATATTTGTAGATATCCATGCTTCTTCCGGCCTCGATGTGGTCGAGTACGAACCCTTCGGAGATGCTTCCTACATTTAGTGTATTTTTTACCATAGCTGTTTCCTTTCTCTGTATCAGAATCCTGTTGTTATCGTGAACCGTAAGATCCCCGTCAGTCTACATGGATGTCAAGAAGTGTGAGGATCAGCGCCATGCGGACGTATACGCCGCACTGTGCCTGATGGAAGTACGCGGCGCGCGGATCGTCGTCAACCTCTACGGAAATCTCGTTTACCCTCGGAAGCGGATGAAGGACGTACATATCCTCCGGGGCAAGCTTCATTTTCTGCTTGTCCAGGATGTAGAAGTCTTTCATCCTCACATAATCTTCCTCGTTGAAGAAACGCTCTTTCTGGACACGGGTCATGTACAGGATGTCAAGCTCCGGAAGGGCGTCTTCCAGACGTACCACTTCTTCATAGGGAACATTGTTCCGGTCCAGTACGTCATGGCGTACATATTCCGGAAGGCGGAGCTCCTCCGGGGAGATCAGGATGAACCGGATCCCTTCGTATCTTACCAGCGCGTTGATCAGGGAGTGGACGGTGCGTCCGAATTTCAGGTCGCCGCAAAGACCGATGGTCATGTTGTTGAGACGGCCTTTCAGGCTCTTGATCGTGAGCAGGTCGGTCAGCGTCTGCGTCGGATGCTGATGTCCGCCGTCGCCCGCATTGATCACCGGAATGGAAGAGTGCTGTGCCGCAACCATGGGCGCGCCTTCCTTCGGGTGTCTCATGGCACAGATATCTGCGTAGCAGGAGATCACACGGATCGTATCCGCAACGCTCTCGCCTTTGGAAGCGGAGCTGGAGTCTGCGGATGCGAATCCCATCACGCTTCCGCCCAGGTTCAGCATGGCTGCCTCATGGCTCAGACGGGTCCTGGTACTGGGCTCATAGAAGAGCGTCGCCAGTTTTTTCCCCTCGCAGGCATGTGCGTATTTGGCAGGATTCGCCTCGATATCCTGTGCGATGTCCAGCAGTTTGTCAAGTTCTTCCACTGAAAAGTCCAGTGGGCTCATCAAATGTCTCATAAGTGTCCTCCTTAAATAAAGTGCATATTTATCCTGTTCAGTTGATCCGGCAGCAGACTGCCTGTTGCTATCTGTACTGCAGCAGTTCTCCGACTGCTTTGCGCTTCGGCGCATCCGGTTCGGTATCCGGATATCCGAGTGCGATCAGTGCGCCCAGTTCCTGATCCTCAGGGATCCCGAGCAGCTCTGTGATCCCGTCTTCATCGAAAACGCCCATGATCACTGTGCCCAGCCCTTTGTCCCATGCAGCGAGGCAGAAGGTCTGGCAGGCCGCGCCCACGTCAAACATCTGCCAGCGGTCGCCTTTTTTCGTCGTAAAGGATCCGTCGCGCTCATAGCCGCATCTGCCTTTTCTGAAGGTGACAGCCATAAGGACGGGAGCCTGGCGGATGATATTTGAATTATAATCCGGGGTGAATCTGTCCGCGATCTCATTTTGAAGAGAAGGATCTTCGATAGCGATATAGCGGGTGATCTGAGTATTTTTCCACGAAGGGGAATAAGAAGCCAGAGAAACAATAGAATCAATAACAGAATGGTCAACCTTGTCAGCTTTATATTTTCGGATGCTTCTTCGGGTTTTTAAACATTCAGTGACGTTCATTTGTGTACCTCCGTAAATTCTCCACATAATCATATACTAAAATGAGACCATTTTCAACTCCAAACTGGATATTAGAAGTAGATTTTCCGGTAAAAATGTACTATACTGATTTAGTGCATAAACGCAGTAAAGCGGATAAGCGCTCTGCGTTCAGGAAGGAGCTTAAAGTATGGAATCACTCGAAGTACTAAGAGAAGAACTGGACCGGATCGACGATCAGATCGCCGCGCTCTATGAGCAGCGGATGGATGTGTGCGGTCAGGTTGGTGAATATAAAGTGAAAACAGGCCGGAAGGTGTTTGACCGTCAGCGGGAGAAAGAAAAACTCTCGGATGTAGCGTCAAAGGTTTCCGGGGATTTTAATAAAAAGGGGATCCGGGAAGTCTATCAGCAGCTCATGTCCATGAGCCGGAAACTGCAGTATCAGCAGCTGGTGGAGGCCGGCGCGCTGGGACGGCTTCCCTTTATCCGGATCGACGGCATTGATAAGGAGAATGCCCGGGTCGTCTTCCAGGGAACGGAAGGGGCTTACGGACAGGCGGCCATGCAGCAGTATTTCGGGAAAGAGGTGAACTGCTTCCATGTGCGGACATTCCGGGAGGCCATGGAGGCCATCGAAGAGGGTGCGGCGGATTACGCGGTCCTGCCCATCGAGAACTCCACGGCAGGACCGGTGATCGAGATGTACGACCTGCTGGATGAATTTGAAAATTATATCGTAGCGGAGACCATCCTGCCGGTGGTACATACGCTTGCCGGTCTGCCGGGCGCGAAGCTTTCCGATATAAGCCGCGTGTATTCCAAGACCGAGGCGCTGATGCAGACCAGCCATTTTCTTGACGACCATCCGGACTGGCAGCGGATCAGTGTGTCGAATACGGCTGCAGCCGCAAAGAAAGTACTGGAGGAAAAAGATATCTCCCAGGCGGCGGTGTGCAGCGCCTACGCAGCGGATGTACACGGCCTGTCGGTGCTGGTGGACGGCATTAATGACGATGCGGACAATTCCACAAGGTTTATCGTGGTGACCAATCAGAAAGTATATCTGAAAGATGCATCAAAGATCAGCATCCGTTTTGAACTGCCGCATCAGAGCGGTTCTCTGTACGGGATACTTTCGCATTTTATATACAATGACCTGAATATGACCAAGATCGAGTCCAGACCGGTCAAGGGACGAACATGGGAGTACTGCTTTTTCGTGGATTTTGAGGGAAACCTTGAAGATCCGGCGGTGAAAAATGCCATCCGGGGACTCCGAGAAGAGGCGCAGAACCTGAAAATACTGGGGAATTATTAGAAGGGAGATCTGTTATGCGTACCAATGAACTGATGCTCTATAAAAACATGGATTACGGGGAGATCTTGAAGGACATGACATTCCTGATGGAAAACCACGGAAATGATTATTATAACCGGGAAGATCTGAGAAGCCTCCTCTTTGAGTGTGTGAATGAACTGCTGGAACTTTCCGTGAGTCACGGATTCGAGGGGAATCTCTGGCACACGTACCTGACGTTCCTTCTTGTAAATGATGAGAATGCTTACAGCACCTCCTGCGAGATCGTGGGGCCGGTGGAGGGCAGCATCAATGAGATCGCCCTTCATGACTTTGGGATCTTTAAGGAACTGTTTGATTATGATTTCGCAGAACTGGAAAAAGACCTCGGCGCCGGATGCATTCAGGTCCTGATGGATTACCATAGCGGGAGCCGTACCGGTAAAATCTTCAACCGCCGAGTCCGCGACCGGATCTGTACCCTGGCCGGAACGCTCGGTGAAGCTTCGGACGTACAGGATTTTAAAGATAAAATGACTCAGTTCTACAAAGAGTTCGGAGTAGGCAAGCTGGGCCTGCACAAAGCCTTCCGCATCGAGCATCCGGAAGGCGGCGACATGGAGATCATGCCCATCACCAATATCGCCCATGTCCATCTGGACGACCTGGTGGGATATGAGATCGCCAAAAAGAAACTGATCGACAATACCGAAGCATTCGTAAAAGGGCGAAGGGCCAACAACTGCCTGCTCTTTGGAGATGCCGGGACGGGAAAATCATCCTCCATCAAAGCCATCCTGAACCAGTATTACGATCAGGGCCTTCGCATGATCGAAGTGTACAAGCATCAGTTTAAAGACCTGAACGATGTGATCGCCCAGGTCAAAAACCGGAATTACAAGTTCATCATCTATATGGATGATCTGTCATTTGAAGAGTTTGAGATCGAGTATAAGTATCTGAAAGCCGTGATCGAGGGCGGCCTGGAGCGGAAGCCGGAAAATGTGCTCATCTACGCCACATCCAACCGGCGGCACCTGATCCGTGAAACCTTTAAGGACAAGGCGGACCGGGACGAGGAACTCCACACAAACGATACGGTCCAGGAAAAACTCTCCCTGGTGGCGCGCTTCGGCGTAACGATCTACTTCGGTTCGCCGGATAAGAAAGAATTCCAGGAGATCGTGCGCGTGCTGGCGCAGCGCGGCGGCATCGACATGCCGGAAGAGCAGCTGCTCCTCGAAGCAAACAAATGGGAACTGGCCCACGGCGGATTGTCAGGAAGGACGGCGCAGCAATTCATCGATTATCTCGCGGGGCGGGAGTGAATTTGCTGTCAGCCTGTTGTTTGCCGGATCTGTTCTACACCCTTGAAGCATAAATGGTAACCACTTAATAAAGGATTTACGGTTTAAAAATAGCATTTATATATTTAGTCCGTATTTTTAGAACCTCTATACGGTTAATATAAAGAAATCGACTATTTCGTCGGTATGATTTAGTGAGTCAATACGGATCTATTTTACGATTTCTGTATTTCACCCGTATTTTGACAAGTTGATATACGGACTAAATATCCATTTTAGATAAATGAACCGTAAAAATTTGTCTGGCGTACAGATCAAATCCACATTTTGCGAATCTGATCCGTATTACTAATACATTTCATACGGACCAGATTCAAGTTTTTAAAAATATAACGGTATTTAGATTTTAAACGTTAGCACAGCTGTTGATGACTTGCTTGATTGCCGCTCAGTTCGATAAACAGGAAGTTATCCCGCTTATATCACTGTCGATGACCAGCGAGTAATTCGTATAGTACACGACGAATCCGGGCTTGGCACCATTGGGCTTCTTCACATGTTTTTTCTGGACGTAGTCGATCTCGACTTTGTCGCTTCCCCGCATGCTGGAGTAGTAGGCTGCCAGCCGGCCGGCTTCTTCGAAGGTCCGGTCGGGGAGTTCGTCTCCGTTTGACTTGACGATGACGTGGGAGCCGGGCGCCTGCTTGGCGTGGAACCACCAGTCGTTTCCGGATGCGAAATGGAAGGTGAGTTCTTCATTCTGCAGATTGTTCTTGCCCACATAGATGTGGTAGCCGTCGCTGGAGATATAGTGGAGCGGCTCGTTTTTGATCCGGATCTTCTTTTTGGTGAACCGGCGGCGGATGTAGCCTGCGCCTGCCAGTTCCTCCCGGATCTGGGCCAGGTCTTCTTCAGTAAGGGCGATGTCAAGCGCAGTCTGGACGGACTCCAGATAGTTGATATCCTCCAGGGTTTCTTTGCTCAGTTCGGAGAGCGCTTCGAAGGTCCGCTTCTGTTTATTGTATTTCGCAAAATACCGCTGGGCGTTCTCCTGCGGCGTCTTTGTCGGGTCAAGGGGGATGGAGACCATCTCATTTGTATAGTAGTTGAGGGCGTCCAGTTTTCTGGCGCCTTCTTCCACATTGTAGCCGTAGGCGTTGATCAGTTCCCCGTAGATCCGGAATTTCTCCCGGTTTTCCGTGTCTTTCAGCTGCCGCAGCTGGAGATCGTATTTCTTGCGGTTCCGCTCCAGCGCTGTCTGGACGATGTGCCGGAGATCCGCGGATTTCTGACGGATGCGCGTCAGCAGGCTGCGGGTGGAGTAGAAGGTGCTCAAGACTTCCGAGATGGAAGCGCATTCTCTGCACTCGTACCCGTCAAGGTGATCAAGCGGCAGCGCCGCAAATTCTTTCGGCTCCCGGCCGTCATAATAAATGGCGGGCGTAAACCGTCCTTCTTTAACAGCAGTAAGATAGATCGTAAACTGCGTATAAAGATGGAACAGGATGTCTTCGGAATACTCTTTTGCCGGGAGCGCGGAGTCCAGACCGGCCAGATGGCAGATCTCCTCGGCCGTGACCGGGCTGATGCCGGTGAAGCTTGTGTAGACCGCTTTGGAGACCGGCATGGGTTTTTCTTTCAGCAGGTCTGTGAACGTATCCGCATTGACGGTGAGCGGATTGGTCTTGTGCATGGTATCCGGGATAAAGTATTCGCGGCCGGGCAGGACCTCCCGCACGGAACTCATCTGGGCGGAGACGTGTTTGATGCTGTCGATGATCTTCCCGTCCGATGTGCAGAAGATGATATTGCTGTGCTTCCCCATGATCTCGACGATCAGTTCTTTACGGCACAGGTCGCCCAGTTCATCCAGATGTTCGATCGTAAAATGGATGATCCGTTCCAGCTTCGGCTGCCGGATATCGACGATCCGTCCGCCGCCGATGTGTTTGCGCAGCAGCATGCAGAAGTTCGGCGCGGTCATGGGCGCGGGTTTGTTTGTGTCTGTCAGATAGATAAGCGGAAGAGACGCATCCGCGCTGATGAGGAGCCGCCGCTGTCCGTCGTTTGTTTTTATCGTAAGGAGCAGTTCATCCGTCTCGGGCTGGGCGATCTTTGCGATGCGTCCCCCGATCAGTTGATTTCTGAATTCGTGGACAAGGTCAGCCACGACAATGCCGTCAAATGCCATAACGTTCAGGATCCTTTCTGTCTGTGAAGCCGGCTTTACCGATTCGGAACGGTGCCGGCGCTATGAAAAAGTATATCACATTCATGCATGGCGGGAAAGCCTTTTTATATTGACCATTGGTGCGGCAGAGAGTATAATATATCAGATGTATAATACAATACAGAGGATGGGTTTAAAATGATAAAAAGTATGACCGGTTTCGGGCGCTGCGAAGTACAGAAAGACTCCAGGAAATTCACGGTGGAGATGAAAAGCGTGAACCACCGCTATCTGGACGTGAATATCCGGATGCCGAAGAAGCTGAATTTCTTCGAGACGGCGATCCGGAATCTTCTGAAATCCTATGCCAACAGAGGGAAAGTCGATATTTTCATTACTTATGAAGATCTGTCGCAGGCACAGGTGGCCGTGAAGTACAACGCGGTCCTGGCGGGCGAATATCTGAAGTATTTAAAGCAGATGGAAGAGGAGTTCGGCCTGGAAAATGATATCCGTGTTTCAACCCTTTCCAGATATCCGGAAGTCCTTACAATGGAAGAACAGAGTGAGGACGAGGAGGAACTGTGGAACGGCCTGAAAGAAGCACTGGAAGGAGCTTTCGGCCAGTTCGTCCAGACCAGGCAGACCGAGGGTGAGAATCTGAAACGCGACATTCTTGCCAAACTGGACCGGTTAAACGAACTGACGGCGCACATCGAGGACCGTTCCCCTCAGATCGTCTCAGAATACCGGGCGAAACTGGAGGAGAAGATGAAGGAACTCCTTGCCGACACCCAGATCGAGGAGAGCCGGATCGCCGCCGAAGTGATCCTGTTTGCTGACAAGATCTGCACGGACGAGGAAGTGGTCCGTTTAAAGAGCCATATCAGCCATATGCGAAATACGTTGGATGAGAAGGATGAGATCGGAAGAAAGCTGGACTTTATCGCCCAGGAAATGAACCGAGAGGCCAATACGATCCTGTCCAAGGCGAATGACATCGAGGTCTCTGATTATGCGATCAGCCTGAAGACAGAGATCGAGAAGATCCGCGAGCAGATCCAGAACATTGAATAGGGGGATGGAGATGAAAGAAAGAGGAATCCTGATCGTTGTTTCCGGTTTTTCCGGCTCGGGCAAGGGAACGCTCATGAAAGAACT
>CALWDN010000098.1 GCA_944376685.1 uncultured Mediterraneibacter sp.
AAGGCGGCCCATGCGCACGGCGTTCCGTTCATCGTGGACAATACATTCGCCACGCCGATCAACTGCCGGCCCTTCGAGTGGGGCGCGGATATCGTGACCCATTCCACGACAAAGTATATGGACGGCCATGCAGCCTGCGTGGGCGGTGCGATCGTGGACAGCGGCAATTTTGACTGGGAGGCCCATGGAGATAAATTCCCGGGACTCACGACGCCGGACGAGACGTACCACGGCATCGTGTATACGAAAAAATTCGGGAAAGCCGCATATATCACAAAAGCAACGGCGCAGCTGATGCGCGACCTCGGATCGATCCAGTCGCCGCAGAATGCGTTCCTTCTGAACATCGGTCTGGAGACGCTCCATCTCCGCGTGCCGAGACATTGTGAAAATGCGCTCAAAGCCGCGCAGTATCTCCAGAACCACGAGAAAGTCGCCTGGGTGAGCTATCCGTCTCTCCCGGGAGACAAATACCATGACCTGGCCCGGAAATATATGCCGAACGGTACATGCGGCGTCCTGACATTCGGCTTAAAAGGCGGCAGGGACGCGGCGGTAGAGATGATGGATAAGCTTAAAATGATCGCCATCGTGACACATGTTGCTGACGCAAGAAGCTGCGTCCTTCATCCTGCGAGCCATACGCACCGCCAGATGAATGAGCAGGAACTGCTGGAAGCCGGTGTTCAGCCGGATCTGATCAGGTTCAGCGTGGGGATCGAGAATATCGAAGATATTATTGCCGATCTTGAACAGGCATTAGGGTAGAATAAATGGTATGGATGTATACAATCTGCATCCATACCATTTTTCTGTATAGAACAGCCGTCTGCTTTCAATACTAACCACATCAGGAAACAGGAGGTATTGAAAATGGACGAACGGGAAGAGATCAGGGAATTCGGAGCGGCGACGCTGAAGGACGAAGAGACAGGCTCCGGGATCGAACTTCTTACGATCATCGGGGAGATCGAAGGGCATGAGGTGGTCTCGGGAAATACGAAGGCAACGAAATATGAACATCTTCTGCCCAGGCTGGCCAGGGCAGAGGAAGATGATAATGTGGAAGGCGTGCTTATCCTTCTGAACACACTGGGCGGCGACGTTGAGGCAGGGCTTGCGATCGCGGAGATGATCGCTTCGCTCAGCAAACCGACGGTCTCCCTCGTTCTGGGCGGAAGCCATTCGATCGGCGGCCCGCTTGCAGTTTCTGCAGATTATTCATTTATCGTGCCGACGGGGACAATGATCGTCCATCCGGTGCGGTCTACGGGAATGTTCATCGGAGTGATCCAGAGCTACCGAAATATGGAAAAAACACAGGACCGGATCATCCGTTTTATCGCTTCGCATTCAGGGATAACGGAGGAACGCCTGCTTAAACTGATGCTGGACCCCACCCAGCTTGTGAAGGATGTAGGGACGATGCTGGAAGGAGAGGAAGCGGTAAGGGAAGGGCTTATCGACGAAGTGGGAGGGATCAGCCAGGCCTTTGCGAAATTGCGTGAGCTGATCGCAGAAAGAAAAAAATAATGACATGAATTTCAAATGATGCTATACTAAATAGAGTATGTTTAATTTTCAAGGGGGAATTACATGGCTGCCAAATCGACAAAACACCGTAAAACCACGAAGAGCAGACCAAATAAAAATAAACAGGACAACAGCCTTAGAGGAGAGGTCATCATACTTGCCGCACTTGCGGTATGCATCCTTCTCGTCCTCAGCAATTTCGGGATCGGGGGGATCGTCGGGGAGGCGGTCTCATCTGTATTTTTCGGATTGTTCGGATTTATGGCGTACCTGCTTCCGTTTATAATATTTGCACTGACTGCATTTCTCATATCAAACAAAGGAAATACGCATGCATATGTTAAGATTGCCGCTTCCGTGGCATTGTTTTTCCTGCTTACGGCCATCCTGGAGCTGATCTTTAATTCCTACACGCCGGGGGCATCGCTGTTATCATATTACCGTGAGGCGGCAGAGCGGAGGAATGCGGGAGGGCTGACCGGCGGATGCCTTGTCAGCATCCTGTGTCCGCTGATCGGCGTTGCGGGAACTTATGTGGTACTTGTGATCTTTTCTGTGATCTGCCTGATCCTCGTGTCAGAAAAATCCCTGCTTGCACCGCTGGGGCGCAAAAGCCGTGAAGCATATGAGGATGTAAAGAGGCGCCGCGGGGAAGCTGCGGCGGCGAAGGAACTGGAATATGAAGAAAGGCAGAGGAGAGCGGTTCAGGATAAAACGGACAGGCTCCCCCTGAGGCGCAGCGACCGCAGGGTCTCGGGCGTATCCTTCGCAACCACGCTGGGAGAGGACGATATGCCTCCTTCATCCGGCAGGAGAAGAAAAAGGAAGTCTCCGGAAATCTATGAGCTGAAGCCGGAAGAGAATCCGGTGGAACAGACAGAAAAGCCGGAAGATGCATTCGTGATAAACAGGCCGGATCCGGAGCCGGAGGCGGAAATAACGTCCGCAGCACCTGACACGGACCAGGCAAAACCAAAGAGGCGGAGCAGGGCAAAGGATAGCGCCGCCGTATCAGCCGAGACTGAAAACGTAGCAGCCGAAGCGGAGCAGAAAGCGCAGGAACAGTCCCGGAGCACCTTCCGTACGCCTCCGCTCAGCCTTCTGAAGCGTGGGAAGAAGAGCGGCGGAGATTCTGACGCACATCTGCGCGAGACAGCCCGGAAGCTTGAAGAGACGCTCCAGAATTTCGGCGTCGGCGTCCATGTGACCAATGCAAGCTGCGGCCCGTCCGTGACCCGGTATGAACTTCAGCCTGAACAGGGTGTGAAGGTGAGCCGGATCGTAGGGCTCGCAGATGATATTAAACTTAACCTTGCAGTTGCAGATCTCAGGATCGAAGCTCCGATCCCGGGAAAGGCTGCTGTGGGCATCGAAGTCCCGAATCAGGAGAATACGGCAGTTATGCTCAGGGACCTCCTGGAGTCTCCGGAATTCCAGAACAGCAGCTCCCCGATCACTTTTGCAGTCGGGAAGGATATCGCGGGCAAGACAGTCGTGGCAGACATTGCGAAAATGCCGCACCTCCTGGTCGCAGGCGCTACCGGCTCCGGTAAATCTGTATGCATCAACACGCTGATCATGAGCATCATCTATAAATCAGATCCGGATGAGGTGAAACTGATCCTTGTCGATCCGAAAGTGGTGGAGCTCAGCGTATACAACGGCATCCCGCATCTGATGATCCCGGTCGTCACAGATCCGAAAAAAGCAGCGGGAGCGCTGAACTGGGCTGTGGCAGAGATGGAAAAAAGGTACAAGCTTTTTGCGGAATACAATGTCCGTGACCTGAAAGGATTTAATGCCAGGGTAGAACGCGGGGAGGCGGGAGAAGAAAACCAGAAAAAGCTTCCCCAGATCGTTATCATCATCGATGAGCTTGCGGACCTGATGATGGTTGCGCCGGGCGAGGTGGAAGGCGCGATCTGCCGTCTCGCGCAGCTTGCAAGAGCGGCCGGGCTTCATCTTGTCCTTGCGACGCAGCGTCCATCCGTCAATGTCATCACCGGACTCATCAAGGCCAATATGCCGTCCCGGATCGCGTTTGCGGTATCATCCGGGGTTGATTCGCGTACGATCATAGATATGAACGGGGCGGAGAAACTGCTGGGCAAAGGCGATATGCTGTTTTATCCGTCCGGGTATCCGAAGCCGGTGCGTGTGCAGGGATCGTTCGTATCGGATAAAGAAGTACAGGATGTTGTAGATCATCTCCTGAAAAACAATTCGGGAACTTCATATAACAATGAGCTGGAAGAGCATATGAATTCCAATGTGGTCCTTGCAGATCCGTCATCAGGCGGCGGGGAGCCGGGCGATGACAGGGATACATACTTTGAAGATGCCGGAAGGCTGATCATTGACAAAGAAAAAGCGTCTATCGGGATGCTCCAGAGGATGTTCAAGATCGGCTTTAACCGCGCTGCCCGCATCATGGACCAGCTGGCGGAAGCCGGGGTCGTCGGCCCGGAGGAAGGGACAAAACCGAGAAAAGTACTGATGAACGCTGAGGAATTCGATGAGTATATGCGAAGCAGCCGTTCATGACGGACGGCATGGAGAATAAGAATCAGCAGTAAAGGAGAGAGGAAAATGAAGACAGATATTGAGATCGCGCAGGAGGCAAAGCTGGAGCACATCCGGGACGTTGCGGCAGGCATCGGTATTGCAGAGGATGACCTGGAATATTACGGGAAATACAAAGCGAAACTTTCCGATGAACTGTGGGATAAGATCAAAGGGAATAAAGACGGCAGGCTTGTGCTCGTCACAGCGATCAACCCGACGCCGGCCGGCGAAGGAAAGACGACGACGACAGTCGGGCTTGGCGAGGCGATGGCCAAACTGGGCAAAAAGGCCCTGATCGCGCTCCGCGAACCGTCCCTCGGCCCATGCTTCGGCATCAAGGGCGGCGCTGCAGGCGGCGGATATGCGCAGGTGGTCCCGATGGAGGATCTGAATCTTCATTTTACCGGTGATTTCCATGCGATCACCTCGGCGAACAACCTTCTGGCTGCGATGCTTGACAATCACATCCAGCAGGGGAATGCCCTGCGGATCGATCCCAGGCAGGTTGTGTGGAAGCGCTGCCTGGATATGAATGACCGGGTGCTCCGCAATATTGTCGTGGGGCTTGGCAATAAGACAGACGGCATGGTGCGGGAAGACCACTTTGTGATCACGGTTGCTTCTGAGATCATGGCAATCCTCTGCCTTGCGGATGACCTTGCGGATCTGAAGAAAAGGCTTGGCCGTATCATCGTTGCCTACAATTTTGATGGGGATCCGGTGACCGCCGATGACCTGAAAGCGACAGGCGCGATGGCCGCACTATTAAAAGACGCGATCAAACCCAATATCATCCAGACGCTTGAACACACGCCGGCACTCGTACACGGCGGCCCGTTCGCGAATATCGCGCATGGCTGCAACAGTGTGAGGGCCACAAAGATGGCGATGAAGCTCAGCGACATTACGATCACCGAGGCCGGATTCGGTGCGGATCTCGGGGCTGAGAAATTTTTTGACATCAAGTGCCGCATGGCGGGGCTTAAGCCGGATGCGGTCGTACTGGTCGCCACAGTCCGCGCGCTGAAATACAACGGCGGCGTTCCGAAGAACGAACTATCTAAGGAGAACCTGGATGCGCTTGCAAAAGGGATTGTCAACCTGGAGAAGCATATTGAAAATATCCAGAAATATGACGTTCCGGTTATTGTCACGCTCAATTCCTTTGTGACAGATACCGAGGCGGAAAACGAGTTTATCCGGAAATTCTGCGAGGAGCGGGGATGCGAGTTCGCGCTTTCCGAAGTCTGGGAAAAAGGCGGAGAGGGCGGGATCGCCCTCGCGGAAAAAGTCCTTTATACGCTTGAGCATAAAGAAAGCCGCTTCCATGCGCTCTATGAGGACAGCCTGTCGATCTGTGAGAAGATCGAGAAAGTTGCCAGAGAGATCTACGGTGCGGACGGGGTTGTATATGAGCCTGCTGCCCGCAGGCAGATCGAACGGATCGAAGCGATGGGATTCGGTTCATTTCCGGTATGCATGGCAAAGAATCAGTATTCGCTCTCAGATGACGCGAAGAAGCTGGGCCGTCCGTCCGGATTCGACATCCATATCAGGGAAGTGTATGTCAGCGCCGGCGCCGGCTTTGTTGTGGCCCTTACCGGAGCGATCATGACGATGCCCGGACTGCCGAAGGTTCCGGCTGCCAACGGGATCGATGTTACAGAAGAAGGAAAGATCACAGGACTGTTTTAATGATAAAAGGAGAAATCTATGCCGCAGTTAATTGATGGGAAACGGATCTCCCAGGAGATCAGGGATGAACTGAAAGAAGAGGTACAGCAGCTTAAGGAGCAGGGGAAAAACGCCTGCCTTGCAGTTGTGCAGGTCGGGACCGATCCCGCATCGACGGTTTATGTCAACAATAAAAAGAAGGCATGCGCCTATATCGGGATCGGATCCAGGTCTTATGAACTCCCGGAAGATATTTCGGAGGATGGACTTGTTTCACTTGTAAAAGATCTTAACGCAGATGATACGGTAAACGGGATTCTCGTGCAGCTTCCGCTGCCCCCGCATATTGATGAAGACCGGATCATCCGCACGATCTCACCGGACAAGGATGTAGACGGATTCCATCCGGTCAGTGTCGGACGACTCTGGATCGGCGAAAAGGGGTTCTTATCCTGTACACCGGCAGGGATCATCCAGCTCCTGAAGCGTTCCGGGATCGGCATTGAAGGGAAGGAATGCGTTGTGATCGGAAGGAGCAATATTGTCGGGAAGCCGATGGCTGCGCTCCTTCTGCGGGAAAATGCGACCGTGACAGTCGCACATTCCCGGACAAAAAACCTGAAAGACGTGGCAAAGCGGGCGGATATCCTGATCGTTGCGATCGGGAAGAAACGCTTTATTACGTCCGAGTATATTAAAGAGGGGGCAGTTGTCATTGACGTAGGCATGCACAGAGATGAGGACAACCATCTGTGCGGCGACGTGGATTTTGCTGATGTTGAACCTCATACATCCGCGATCACACCGGTTCCGGGCGGCGTCGGGCCGATGACCATCGCAATGCTGATGGACAACTGTGTTGAAACAATGCGTACCCAGGAGGAAAGATCATGATATGCACTCATTGCGGAGCGGAATTTCCGGACGACAGGCTGGTATGTCCCATATGCGGCACAGAAGTCCAGATCGTTCCGGACTATAATCCACTTGATGATGTCCTTGCCCAGGAGGTGAAGGGGTCTGTAGAAGGGGCGACCCGTCAGATACAGACAGATGATATCAGGCGGTACAGAAGAGACGACCGGACCCGGAATGTCAACGCGACCCGCGTACTCAGCCAGGATGAGATGGAACAGATCCGGGACAGAAGGCGTATGTCCGGGCAGCGTCCGGTCCGGAACACCGGCGATGTACGCCGTCCGGCGAGGGATACCGGAGAAGTGCGCCGTCCGGCGAGGGATACCGGCGATGTGCGCCGCCAGCGCCAGGATACGGGGGAGCTGCGCCGGCTGAAACAGCAGAAGAGGCTTGAGGCGGCAAAGCGGAAAAGAAGGAATCTGCTGATCACCCTGTTTGTCATTCTGGCTGTGATCGTCACAGGGATCGTAGTGGTATATCAGAATTCCTATACATCGATGATCAATAAAGGCTACCGGTCGATCCAGGCCAGGGATTATGCCGCGGCAGAAAATTATTTTAAGCGCGCGATCGTTAAAGATGAATCCCGGCCGGACGCTTATACAGGCTGCGCCCAGATCTATGTCGACCAGGACGACTTAGAAAGTGCTGAAAATGTTTTTCTGTCCGCGATCGGGTCACAGCCTACCAACGCGCAGCTTTACCAGGCAGCCATTGATTTTTATATGGAGACGGAGCAGCCCGGGAAAGTTTCTTCACTACTGAATAACTGCGAGGATGCAGGAGTCCTTAAAGCGGTGGAGAAATATATTTCTGCGGCGCCGGTATTTTCACCGGAAGCAGGGGAATTCTCAGAGGTTCAGGAGATCACCATTACTTCAGAGACAGGCGGAGAGATCTATTACACGACGGACGGGACAGACCCGACGGCTGCCTCCGGGACAAAGTATACGGAGCCGGTCCTGCTGCAGACAGAAGGAGATGTCGAGATACGCGCGATCGCGGTCAATGAAAACGGCATCCCGAGCGTTGTTTCATCGGCGGAGTATTCGATTGAATTTCCGATCGTAAACGCACCTGCAGTGACGCCGTCCACGGGACAGTATACGGAGCCTGCACAGATCACGATCACGGTGCCGGAAGGATATACGGCTTATTATACGATGGACGGTTCGACACCGGACCCGTCATCGTCTTCAACAGCAAAATATACCGGACCGGTCGATATGCCGGAAGATGCGCAGACGATCTTTAATGCGATCCTTGTCAACGACCAGAACGGGAAAGCTACAGATGTGACGACGCGGAATTATATTACGACGGAGTAGCGCTTGCCAACACATGGTAATTAGCGTATTATAGTAAAGACATTTTATTCGAGGAGGAAGACCATGTATCAGATCATGAGAAAAGAAGTACTGGCCGACAAGATCTTTCTGATGGATGTGCACGCACCGCGTGTGGCTCAGCACTGTGAGCCGGGTCAGTTTGTTATCGTAAAAATGGATGAAAAGGGCGAGCGTGTCCCGCTGACGATCTGTGATTATGACCGGGAAGCCGGC
>CALWDN010000099.1 GCA_944376685.1 uncultured Mediterraneibacter sp.
ATACTGACCTACCGCAGGAATTCCGGGTTTACCTGGCAGATGAAAGAAGATATTTCCCATATACTTGAGTGCGCGGGGCTGATCCATGATATCGGCAACCCGCCTTTCGGTCATTTCGGGGAGATCGCGATCCGCGAGTGGTTCCAGAGGAATCTGCCGAAGCTGACATTTAAGGGGCGGGCCGTGGAAGACATGCTCAGCCCGCAGATGCTGCAGGATTTCTATAATTTCGAGGGCAACGCGCAGGCGCTCCGGCTGGTGACGAAGCTTCATTATCTGGTGGATGAGCACGGGATGAACCTGACGTATGCCCTGCTTAATACGATCATCAAATATCCGGTGGCGTCCACAGATATCCGTGAAAACAGCGGGGACATCAAAGAGAAGAAGATGGGATATTTCCTGGCGGATGAAGAAGTCTTCCGCCATGTGACGGAAGCGACCGGAGCCGGCGGCAGCAGGCATCCGCTTACCTTTATCCTGGAAGCGGCTGACGACCTGGCTTATAAGACGGCTGATATCGAAGACGCCTTTGTGAAGGGATTCATTTCTTACGGCGCGCTGCGCAAGGAGCTGCTGGATCTGGAGCGGAACGGCCCGGATTCGCCGTTCAGGCCTGCGGGAAAGCTGGAACGGCTGTACGGGCGCGGCGTGGAGAAAGGGGTCAGCAACCCGGAATCCTATGCGGTGAAGAACTGGATCGTGAGCGCCCAGGGATTCCTGATCAACTGTGCGACTTACGGATTTACATCGAATTATGACAGCATCATGGCGGGGACATACCGCCGCGACCTGTTTTACGGGACCTATGGGGAGCAGCTGATGGAGCTGCTTGGAGATATGGCTTACCGTCGGGTATTTTCATCAATGGCGATCTATAAGATGGAAGTGGCTGAGTCGGCGATCCTGAACGACATTATGGATAAGCTGGCCCGGGCGGTCCTTTACTATGATACCGGCGAGAAGCAGGACACCATTGACAGAAGGGTTATTTCCTTTATATCGGATAACTATAAAAATGCGTACCGCCTTCAGGCGCAGGGCAGGCCCGAAGAAGAGAAACTCTATCTGCGGCTGCTCCTGATGACGGATTATGTGTGCGGTATGACAGACAGCTACGCGAAACGTCTCTACCAGGAGATGAACGGGATCATCTGATGCAGCGGCACCAGTGGCCGAAGTCGGCGTCCGCGCTGCGTTCGCCTTCACACAGGTCGAGGGCGGAAGCGCCTTCCCGGGTGAAGCGTGGAAAGCCGAACAGGTCGGCGGCGCGTGCCTCCCGGGGATCATAGATGCCGGGGACGCCCAGCCAGAGCTGTCCGTCGTCCTCGAGAAGGAGCAGATGGCCGTAATTATGATATCCGTGCAGGAGAAAGCTGTTGTTGGCCAGCGGCCAGAACCTGCGCGGCAGTAAAGTGAGATCGGAGCGTTTGATTTTGCGCGCCTGGATTTCACTTTTTTTCTCGGCGGATCCGAGGTCGGCCGGCGGGTCAGTGTCTGCCGGATCCTGCTGAGGAGTTTCGGGAACTTCCGGGGCGGATGGCGCTGCAGGGGTACGGAATAAGTCTGCCGGCGGGAGCGGATCAGCGGCCACCCAGAAGACCGGTGGTTCTGACGTGGCCGTTTTATCATCCGGACTGCGGAGCAGAAAACCGGAAAGTTCAGCCAGGGTGCAGCCCTCCGGAAACATCCGGTCCGGGACTGAGAGCCGGGCGGTAAGTTCACTCCGGCGGCAGGAAACTGTGCCGATGCGTGATACGGTGATTCCGTCTTCTGTAAGGCGGAAGGCGGACAGATCAAACGGATCGTCATCCGCGGCAGGGATCTGCGTTGTGCGCAGCTGCAGGATGCAGGAATGATAATGTTCCGTGACATGGATGAAGCCGGCACAGCGTACAGGCCGGCCGTTATTATATTCATAAAGATAAGATGTACCTTGTTCCATAAAATAAAACCTCGGGTCTTGTCTCTTTCATTTCAGTCTATTCAGATGAGAGAGAAAAAAGAACGGAGAAAGGATGGCAGAGAGGACCATATGGCGGAGAAAAAGACAGAGATCTGTGCGGAGCAGATAAAGACAGATGAAAAATATATGCGGGAAGCCATCCGGCAGGCGAAGAAAGCCTGGAAGCTGGATGAAACGCCCATCGGCTGTGTGATCGTCCATGAGGGCAGGATCATCGGACGGGGATACAACCGCAGGAATACGGACAAGAGTCCCCTGGCCCATGCGGAGATCACGGCGATCAGGAAGGCCAGCAAAAAGATCGGCGACTGGCGCCTGGAAGAGTGCACCCTCTATGTGACGCTGGAACCATGCCAGATGTGCGCCGGAGCCATCATACAGTCGCGGATCCCGAGGGTGGTGGTGGGCTGTATGAACCCCAAGGCGGGGTGCGCGGGATCGGTCCTGAACCTGCTGGATGTAAAAGCGTTCAACCATCAGGCGGAGCTTACGACTGGCGTGCTGGAGGAAGGGTGCAGCGCGCTTATGACAGGGTTCTTTAAAGAACTGAGAGAAAAAAAGAAGAAAGAGAAAGCGAAGGCCGCCGGAATGTGAGTGCATCACGATCCGGCGGCCTTGTTTGTCAGAATATATCCAGATGCTCCTGAGATGTTTTGTGCTGCCTTTAATACAAATGATGCATAATATCTCCTTCTCCGGCACATCCTAATCCGGAGAGATCAAGGCCGGAAAGGATATGGAAGATGGAGATGAAATGCCCGGAGATAAAGGATGCGCTTGGGAATAGAGAGTTCTGTGTGTGGTATCAGCCTCAGGTGGACATGCAGACCGGGGAGATCGCCGGGGCGGAGGCGCTGGTCCGCTGGAACCGCCCGGGCCGGGGCATGGTCCTGCCGGGCGAGTTTATCCCGGAGCTGGAAAGGCACGGGCTGATGCCGCTGCTGGATCAGGAAGTCCTGCGCATCGTCTGTGAGGATATGCGGGAGGCGAAGCAGGCCGGGATCAGCTTCGGCCCGGTGTCCGTCAATCTGTCAAAATTCTATGCGGCGCATTACAGGCCGGTCTGCGGGGAGAAGAAGGAAGAACTGCGGTTTGAGATCACAGAGACGGACAGGGGCCTGGGCGGGGAGCGGGAACTGCGGGAATTCGCGGACCGGCTGCGGGAGATGGGGTTCCGGATCGCCATGGATGATTACGGGATGGGGAGCTCCACCTTGAAGATGCTGCATCAGATCCCCTTTGACATCCTGAAGCTTGACCGGTATTTTGTCAGCCGGATCGGAGAGGAGAAAGGGGAGACGATCCTGCGCTCTACCATCGCCATGGCCCGGGAGCTCGGCATGGAGATCGTGGCCGAAGGCGTGGAGCGGCGCGCTCAGGTCTGCTTTCTGCTGGAGCAGGGCTGCAGGCTTGCACAGGGATATTATTACTCGGAACCGCTCAGGAAGGAAGCGTATTTCAGCATCAGGAAACAGGGCCAAAAGCTTCCGGGGGCAAAGCCATGAGAAAACTGTATCAGCGGCTCATCCTCATTTACCTGGCTTCCGCACTGCTCTTCATCCTGATCTTTGCGCTCAGCCTCTACATCCGGGGGCAGAACGAGAACGGACATTACCTGTACCAGCTTCTGGGGGCGGTGGACAGCAACCTGGATGACGCATCGCAGGAATATGAAAATACCGTAAGCCGCCTGGCGGAAGATTATGTGATCCATGCGCGGGAAACAGCGTATCTCCTGGCCCGTGATGAAAGGACCGCTGATGAGGCGGCGCTGGAAGCGCTCCGCGAGCTGATGGATGTGGGCGCGATATCCCTGGCCGACCCGTCGGGCGTGATAACAGTAAGTACGGACGGAGCGCTGGTGGGCCGGGAACTGGACAGGGAAGTGCTTGAGGAGCTGGAAGACGGGACGCCCGGCGATGCGGCGTCTGTGCGGATCGATGAGCCGGACTTCTGGGACCGCCCGGCGTATTTTTATGTGGCTGTGCCTGTATCCGGCGGACGGTTTGGCGCGGTCCGGATCGACGGCGACCTGGCGCAGCCCGGCCTTACAAGCGGCGCGGAACGGGTGAGGAAGATCCTGCGGCAGGCGACGACGGATTATGACACCAGCATCCTTGCGGCAGGGAAGGCACGGGGGCTGATCATCGGCATCACCGAGAATAACCGGCAGGACATAGAGATTGAAGATGTGGATGAAGGAAAGGATATGGTGGCGTTCATGGACGCCCTCCCGGAGGGGGAGCCGGTCATGCTGCGGATCAATGGCGGGTGGCAGAGCGTGGTGGTCCGGGAGCGGCATGACATGTACCTGGCTGCTTTTACGGCGATGGACAAGGTGGCGGCGGATATGCTGGCCACGCTGGTCATCGGCCTGTGCGCGGTGGCGGTTATCAGCGCCGCCACGGTCGTTATGATCCGCATCTTCATCCGGAAGTATCTGTTCGACCATTTCAGGCAGCTTCAGGACGGGATCACAGGCGTCCTGCGGGGAGAGCGGGAGATCATGGAAAATGAAAGCGAGATCCCGGAACTGAAGCCCCTGCTGGAAACCATCTTCCGGCTGGAGCGGGAGTACTCGGACAAGAGAAAGGAGGCGGACTGCGACCGTCTGACAGGCCTTTACAACAGGAACGGATTCGAGCGCATCGCGGAAGCCTTCCTGATGCGCGATGGAGCAGAGGGAGCGCTGATCCTGTTCGACCTGGACAATTTTAAATCCGTCAATGACACGGAGGGCCATCCGGCCGGCGACCGGCTGCTCCGGTGTTTTGCCGGATGCCTGACGGAAACGTTCCGCCGGGATGACGCGGCCGGGCGCCTGGGCGGGGATGAGTTCGCCGTCCTGGTCAGAAACCCTGTAGACGCCCGTGTCCTGGAGGAGAAATTCCGGGAGCTTTCCGGGAAGGTCCATGCCGCTTTCGGGAAATATTATGAAAAATACAGCGTTTCCGCAAGTGCGGGAGCCGTACTTGCGGACGGAAGCATAAGGGATTACCGGAGTCTTTACAAATGTGCGGATACCGCCCTTTATATCGCCAAGTACATGGGGAAGGACCGGTTTTATATCAATGAAAAGAAGATCATGTGCATGCGGCGGGAATGCATCGGATGCCGTGAAGACTGCCCCCGCAGCACGATCATAAAGGGAAAGGGGGCTGGTGGCGGAAGATGAAAACTTATATTGTCATCCCGGCGCTGGAACCGGAGCCGGGGCTTGGACGGCGGGTCCGGGAACTGCAGGAAGCGCTGCCGTCACAGGTCATTGTGGTCGACGACGGATCCGGGGCGGGATACAGAGAGATATTTGAGGCGGCAGGCCGGATCAGCGGCTGCACCGTACTTCACCACGGGGCGAACCGGGGGAAAGGATGCGCGCTGAAGACCGGTTTCGCCTGTATAAAAGGAGAAGAGGATCAGGTGCAGGTCGTCTGCGCGGACTGTGACGGCCAGCACCTTCCGGAGGACTGCGCAAGGCTGGCGGCCAGATCCGCAGAATGTCCCGGCAGCCTGGTCCTCGGTGTGAGGGATTTCTCGGGTGATCACGTGCCGTGGCGGTCCAGGTTCGGAAACCGGATCTCATCATGGATCATGGAGAAAGCGGCCGGGATCCGGCTTTCGGATACACAGACCGGGCTGCGCGCCTTTGACGGCAGCCTGCTGGATATGATGTGCGGTGTGCCGGGAAACCGGTTTGAATATGAAACAGAAGTCCTGCTTGCATGTGCGGAGCACGGCGTACCGGTCGTGGCGGAGCCGGTTGAGACGGTCTATGTGGATTCAAATGAAGGCTCTCATTTCCGTCCGGTGCGGGACAGCTTTCAGGTGATGGCGGTTTTCCTGCGAAGACCGGTGAAGTTTATACTTTCTTCCATCCTCTGCGCCCTGCTTGACCTGGTGCTTTTTGCCGCGGCTTTCAGACTGACAGGCAGTGTGTTCACGGCTACCGGCGCGGCCAGGATCCTGTCTGCGGCAGCCAATTACTGCATAAACCGGACGGCCGTGTTCCGCGGCAGCAGGAAAAATGCCGGAGTCTCCGCAGTGCGGTATGGCGCGCTCTGCATTGGGATCGCCGTTCTGTCGGCGCTGTCGGTATCCGCTTTATCCGCTGCCCTGAGGATCCGGCCGGAGGCGGCAAAAATTTTCTGCGACGCGGTCCTTTTCGTTATTTCCTACCAGGTGCAGAAGCGGTGGGTATTCCGATGAAAACAGATGACAGAAGAACAGATGACAGAAGGCGGAGGAACGTCATCTTTATCTTCGCGATCGCAAGCTCGGCGGTTTATCTGTCCTGGCGCATTTTCTTTACCATACCGTGGCATGAGGGGATTTTCTCTGCGGCGGCAGGCGTCCTTCTTGTCCTTGCAGAGCTGGTGACGGCATTGGGGTCTGCGGAGCTGATGGTCAGCAGGATGAGGGAAAAGGACTGTTTTATCCCGTTCCCGGATGACGCGGATCCGGAAGATTTCCCGGATGTGGACGTGTTTATCGCCACCCACAATGAACCGGCTGATCTCCTGTACAAGACAGTCAACGCCTGTACATTTCTCGAATATCCCGACCCGGCGAAGGTCCATATCTACGTGTGCGACGACGGCGGCAGGGAGGAAGTGCGGGAAATGGCGGAGCATCTCGGGGCCTGCTGCATCGGGATGACGCAGAATGACCATGCCAAGTCCGGGAATTACAACCATGCGCTGTCTGTGACCGGCTCTCCCCTCGTCGCCACCTTTGATGCGGATATGATCCCCAGGAGAAATTTCCTGATGCGGACGGTGCCGTATTTCCTGATCCCGGACGTCCGCATGGGGCTTTTGCAGACGCCGCAGAGTTTTTACAACCAGGATCTGTTTCAGTTCAATCTGTATGCGGAAAAAGGGATCCCGAATGAGCAGGATTTCTTCTCCCGGGAGATCAATCTGCTCCGGAATGCGACCAATACGGCGGCGTACACCGGGAGCAATACCGTGATCCTCAGGTCTGCGCTCGAGGAGATCGGCGGTTTCCCGTACGGGACGGTGACAGAGGATTTTGAGACAAGCCTCCGGCTCCAGAAAGCCGGATACATCACCTACGCCGCGCCGGAAGTACTGGCGGCAGGCCTGTCCGCCACTACGGTTGGGAGCATGGTCGGCCAGCGGATCAGATGGGCAAGGGGCGTGATCCAGAGCATCCAGAATACCAATGCCGTCTTTACGCGGAAACTGTCTCTGCCGGCGAGGCTTTCATATCTCAATGCATGGCTTTACTGGTGGTCCTTCCTGTGCAGGATGATCTTCATCCTTGCGCCGGTGCTGTTCGCACTCTGGGATATCCGCCTTGTGGAATGCGGGTTCGCAGAGCTTCTGATATTCTGGCTTCCGGCTTATCTTATGTCCCGCCTGGCGATGGAGCATCTCAGCACCAATATCCGGAGCGCCCGGTGGAGCCAGATCATCGATACGATCCTGGCGCCGTATCTTGTTCTCCCCGTGGCGATGGAGTCCTTTGGGATCCATAAGAAAACATTCCGGGTAACGGATAAGAAGAAACGGCGGGAGAGGACCGCCACATTCCGTTATCTGATCCCGCACGGGATCCTGATCGGGCTTACATTGGCTGCCATTATCCGGTTTGTCAGGGGAAAATACGGCATGGCGCTTGTGTACAGCAGTGTGATCCTGTTCTGGCTGGGCTACAATCTCATGGGACTTGTGTATGCGGTGTTTTTTATGGCCGGCAGGGAATCAAGGAGGATATCTGACCGGATCGGGGCGCGGGAAAAAGCGGAAATCCGTTTCGGCGGCCTGTGTGCGGATGCGATGACTGAAGACGTATCGGAAGAGGGGATCGCGCTTCGTATATCTGAGGGTGATGATATGAGTGATATGCCGGGGAAAGGAGACAGGTTTGAGATCACGGTGCGCACAGAACATTACAGGGCGGATCTGTATGCGCTCTGCGTATATGCGGGAAACGGCAGGATCGCCGCAGTAGTGGAGCCGGCGGACGAGACGGGGCGGCGAAGCTGGCTGCAGATCATCCATGACAGGGAGCATTCGCTGCCCCGGGAACTGGATCCGTGGATGACGGTGTATGATGAGATCAGCCAGAATATCCTGGCGCGCCGGAAAAAGCGGTGACGCACAAAAACGGCACAGGACCGGATGGCCCTGTGCCGTCTTTAATACTTTCTTTTTTACGTGCATTGGGGGTTGAATTTGATCCACAGAAGTTACCCCGGGAGCTAACTGAGGC
>CALWDN010000100.1 GCA_944376685.1 uncultured Mediterraneibacter sp.
TCCCCGCTGGTGCTTGCATATATCGGGGACTGTGTGTTTGACCTGATCATAAAGCTGCTGGTAACCGGAAAGGGAAACCGGCAGGTCCACAAGCTCCATGAAGAGACAAGCAGATATGTGCAGGCATCGGCACAGTCTTACATGATGCGCAGCATCCAGGAGCGGCTGAATGAGGAGGAACACGCGGTTTACCGGAGAGGCAGGAATACGCGCAGCGTATCGCCGGCGAAGAATCAGTCGATCACGGATTACCGGAGGGCGACGGGGTTCGAAGCGCTGATCGGGTACCTGTATCTCTGCGGCTCCTATGAGCGGCTGACGGAACTGGTCACGGTCGGGCTGGAAAGTATGGAATGCAGGGAATCAGGAGGGAATCCGGATGGCGGATCAGAGAAGGACAGATAATATAGAAGCGGCTGAGAAAGAACATACGCTGGTGATCGAGGGGCGCAATGCCGTGATCGAGGCTTTCAGGGCCGGAAGGACCATCGACAAGGTGTTCGTGCTTGACGGATGCCAGGACGGGCCGGTCCGCACGATCGTGCGCGAGGCAAAAAAACACGGCGCGGTCCTGAACTTCGTGGAAAAAGAACGGCTGAACCAGCTCAGCGAGACCGGACGGCATCAGGGCGTGATCGCCTGGGCGGCGGCCTATTCCTATGCGGAAGTCGGCGATATGCTGGAAGCTGCGGCGGAGAAAGGGGAGGACCCGTTCCTGATCCTGTTGGACGGGATCGAGGATCCGCACAACCTGGGCGCCATCATCCGTACGGCGAACACGGCAGGCGCGCACGGGGTGATCATCCCGAAGCGAAGGGCGTCAGGACTTACCGCAACAGTTGCCAAGGCTTCAGCGGGGGCGCTGAATTATACGCCCGTCGCAAAAGTGACAAATCTGGCGAAAACCATTGATGAACTGAAGGAAAAAGGACTCTGGTTCGTGTGCGCGGATATGGACGGGGAACAGATGTATGACCTGGACCTTACCGGGCCGGTCGGACTGGTGATCGGAAGCGAGGGACAGGGCGTCAGCAGGCTTGTCAGGGAAAAATGCGACTATACCGCGTCGATCCCGATGAAAGGGGAGATCACCTCCCTGAACGCATCGGTGGCGGGCGGCGTGCTGGCCTATGAGATCGTAAGGCAGAGGATACAGAAATAATATGGATAAATACGGAACAATGACGGACGAGCAGCTGATCAGCGAGATGAGAGGCGGAGATACAGAGGTTATGGACTATATCATGGACAAATATAAGCCCATGGTCAGAAAAAAAGCCCGCGCCATGTATCTGTTCGGGGGCGAGACAGAAGATCTGATCCAGGAGGGGATGATCGGCCTGATCAAGGCGGTGCGTGATTACGACCCTTCAGCTGGCAATTCATTCAGCAGCTTTGCGCAGCTGTGCGTATCCCGTCAGATGTACAGTGCGATCGAAGCGTCGAAACGCAAGAAGCATATTCCGCTGAACTCGTATGTGTCGCTCTATGAAGACAGCGGGATCCGGCATGACGGAAAGAATCTTCCGCTGATCGATACGATCGGAAATGAGAAAGAGACGGATCCGGCTGCACTTTATTTCAGCCGGGAGTATACGGAGATCTTTATCGAGCAGCTGAAGGGAAAGCTCAGCCCGATGGAAAATCATGTGCTGTACCTCCATCTCATGGGGACGGATTACCGGAAGATCGCAGAGATCCTGGAAAAATCACCAAAATCCATCGACAATGCGATCCAGCGGATTCGCAGCAAGGCGGAAAAAATGATAAAGAATACAGATTAAGCACAGGGAGATGACAGTGGTGAGAAAAAGTATGAATTATGTGTTGGCCGCGGCCGTTTTTGCCCTCGTGATGGTAATGATGACAGGCGGCTCGTTTGGGATAGTGGCGGCGTCCTATATGATCGGGGTCCTGCTTGAAGGGCAGGAGGGGTTTGCCCGGGCATCGGCGTTCCTCCTTGAACACCAGAACCTGTTTTCCTGTCTGTTGTATCTGATCCCGGCGTCTGTCTTCATCCCCTGGCTTTACCTGGAGAGGACCGGAAAACAGGGGGCGGCACGGTTTGCTGCTTCGCAGACGGAGAAACTGAGCCCGGTATGTTTTGTGTGGACGGCTGTCCTTATTTACGCGGTCCAGCATGCGGTGTCGATCATCATCGGCTTTCTGGCCGTACTCCTTCCCGAAGCGGTGGAGCATTATTCAGAGCTGGTTGAAGCGGCGGGGATGACGCAGTATTCACCGGTGTGGGTGGTTTCGATGCTCATACTTCCGCCTCTCGTTGAAGAGACGGTGTTCAGGGGGCTGATCATGGAATACCTGCGAAAGGGCGGGGCATGCTTCTGGGCGGCCAATGTCATACAGGCGTTCCTGTTCGGCGTTTATCACGGAAATCTCGTCCAGGGGGTCTATGCTTTCTGTATCGGGCTCCTGTTCGGCTATCTGTCTGAACGCTATGGCAGCCTGATCATCACGATGGCGGCCCATGCACTTTTCAATCTGCTCGGGACGCTCGGCGTTGAAATTGAATCCATGCTGCTGCCGGAGCTTCTTCAGGGGCTGCTTATCTTTGGATGCGTCCCGGTCGCAGCGGCAGCCCTCGTCCTGATCCACTATGGGGCAGGCGACCGGAAATATCAGCATTATAACGAAAAGAGGGAAGAACATTGAGATTTGTGGTCCAGCGGGTTAAAAATGCGTCTGTGTCTGTCGGCGGTGAAACAGCCGGAAAGGTCGGGAAGGGATTCCTCGTCCTGATCGGCGTGTCGGACAGCGATACAGAGCAGACGGCGGATAAGATGGTCCGGAAGATGACCGGACTGCGCATCTTTGAAGATGAGAACGGAAAGACCAACCTTTCTCTCGCGGATGTCGGGGGCGGGCTTCTTCTGGTTTCCCAGTTTACACTGTATGCGGACTGTAAAAAGGGATACCGCCCGAGCTTTACGGCTGCAGGATCCCCCGATAAAGCCGAAGCGCTCTACGAATACGTGGTGCGGGAATGCAAAAAGTCTGTACCTGAGGTACAGACCGGGATCTTCGGGGCGGAGATGGAAGTAAGCCTTATAAATGACGGACCTTTTACCATCATCCTTGATTCAGATAAATTATAAAAATGCAAAAAAATAAAGCTGTCTAGGGGACTTGAACCCCCGGCCTCCGCCTTACCAAGGCGACGCGCTACCGACTGCGCCAAGACAGCTTGCTGCGTATGCTTTAATACGCAAGCATTAATATACACCACAGCTTCAGTTGTTGTCAAGAGAAAAATGCCACGATATATGACATTTGCTTTGATTCTCTGTTCCTTATGTTATACTTATTACAGTCAGTGGTGTTTTCCGTCCGGGTCGGAGGAAATGAAATGAGAATAGGAAGAGAGGAACTGGAGGAACTTAGAGGAAAACTGGAACAGCTGACTGAATTTATACGGGATATGGAAAAAGGGGAGCTTCCATATTTCTACCATTGTTTTGACACGATGAAAAATAATATTGAGATATATTTCTGCGTCGGAAATGACGATATCGATGATTTCATGCCGGTCCTGGAGAGGGACTGGAATGCTTCCCACCGGATGTTTATCGGCGTTCAGAACTATGACATCATGGAAAACCACCCCGGGATCGATCCGACAGTCCCGCTTTATTTCGCAGGGCTTCTGGCGGGGATCGGCAGGTATTTCGAAAGCGGAAGGAAATGAGTTGTAGCGCCGCGCTTTTTATGGTAAGATTATTGGATGAATTTATGTTGTTTAGAGGAGGATACAATGGAAAACGAAGCAGTTTCAAAGAATTTTATCGAGCAGGAAATCGATAAAGACCTCAGAGAGGGCGTGTATGACCACGTGTGCACGAGATTCCCGCCCGAACCGAATGGATATCTCCACATCGGACATGCGAAATCGATCCTTCTGAATTATGGCCTTGCCCGCGAATATGGCGGAACTTTCCATATGCGTTTTGACGATACCAACCCTACAAAGGAAAAGATGGAATTTGTCGATTCCATCAAAGAAGATATCAAATGGCTCGGAGCGGACTGGGGAGAACACCTCTATTTTGCTTCAGACTATTTTGACCAGATGTATGAATGCGCGGTAAAGCTGATCAGAAAAGGAAAGGCGTTTGTGTGCGACCTGACGGCGGAAGAGATGAGGGAATACCGCGGGACGCTCACAGAGCCCGGGAAGGAAAGCCCGTACCGCGGCCGTTCCGTGGAAGAAAACCTGAGGCTTTTCGAGGAGATGCGTGAAGGAAAGTACGCGGACGGCGAAAAAGTGCTCCGTGCTAAGATCGATATGTCCTCTCCCAATATCAACATGAGGGATCCGGTCATTTACCGGGTGGCGCATATGACGCATCACAACACGGGGGACAAATGGTGCATCTATCCGATGTATGATTTTGCACATCCGATCGAGGATGCGATCGAAGGCATCACGCATTCCATCTGCACCCTTGAGTTTGAAGACCACCGTCCTCTGTATGACTGGGTTGTCCGGGAATGCGGATTCGAGAATCCGCCCCGGCAGATCGAGTTTGCGAAGCTTTATCTGACAAATGTGGTGACAGGGAAGCGTTATATCAAAAAGCTGGTCGAAGACGGCATCGTGGACGGCTGGGACGATCCGAGGCTTGTTTCGATCGCGGCGCTCCGCAGACGCGGGTTTACACCGGAGTCCATCAAAATGTTCATTGACCTGTGCGGAGTGTCCAAAGCACAGAGCTCGGCAGATTACGCGATGCTCGAGTACTGCATCAGAGAAGACCTGAAGATGAAGAAGCCGCGTATGATGGCCGTCCTTGACCCGATCAGGCTCGTGATCGACAATTATCCGGAAGATCAGGTGGAGTATCTGGATGTGGCCAACAATCTGGAAAATGAAGAACTGGGAAGCAGAAAAGTTCCCTTTGGCCGTGAACTGTATATCGAGAGAGAGGATTTCATGGAAGAACCTCCGAAGAAATATTTCCGCCTGTTCCCGGGGAATGAAGTCCGCCTGATGCACGCATATTTTGTGAAGTGCGTGGGCTTTGAAAAAGATGCGGACGGAAATGTGACGACCGTACACTGTACTTATGATCCGGAGACGAAGGCCGGCAGCGGGTTTACGGGAAGAAAGGTCAAAGGTACGATCCACTGGGTTCCGGCTTCGCATGCGCAGAAAGCGGAAGTCCGGCTGTATGAGAACCTGATCGATGAGGAGAAAGGCGTATACAATAAGGAAGACGGTTCGCTCAACCTTAATCCGAACTCCCTCACCGTCGTATCAGACGCATATGTTGAGCCGAGCTTTGAAGGGTACGGCGCATATGACAGCTTCCAGTTTGTCCGCAATGGATATTTCTGCATTGACGCACACGATTCCAGGCCGGACCACCTTGTGTTTAACCGGATCGTATCACTGAAGAGCTCGTTCAGGCTTCCGAAGAATTGAGAAGATAGTTGTATGTATGAACTGACGATCAGCCTGGTACAGGGGGGCAGAAAACCACTGTATGAGCAGATATATGAATATATAAAAAATGAGATCAGAGAGGGAAGGATTTCCAGCGGGGAAAGACTTTCCTCTACCCGCATGCTCAGCAGCCATCTGGAAGTCAGCCGGAGCACGGTGGAGCTTGCATATGAACAGCTGCTGTCCGAAGGATACATTGAATCAAAGCCCTGCAGGGGATACTTTGCGGCCCAGATCGACGGGCTTTACAGCATACGGCCGGCCTGTGCGGACGGGCAGGCGCCGGTGAAGAGCAGCGGGAAAAAATACCGTTATGATTTCACGCCAAACGGCGTGGACCTGAACAGCTTCCCCTATAACACATGGCGTAAGCTTTCCAGGGAGTGTCTTGTGGACGACCGTGCGGAACTGTTCCGGCTTGGCTGCCCGCAGGGGGAGCCGGGGCTCAGGTCGGCGATCTGCAGTTACCTCCATCAGGCCAGAGGGGTGGACTGTACGCCGGAGCAGATCATCGTCGGCGCGGGGAATGACTATCTGATGATGCTGCTGTGCGCTATTCTCGGAACCGGCCGCCGTGTCGCCCTGGAGAATCCGACTTACAGGCAGGCATACCGGCTGTTTTCCAATCTGTCTTTTGATACCCGCACCGTTGATATGGATGAACGCGGGATGCGTGTGGATGAACTGGAACGGTCCGGTGCGGATCTTACTTTCGTGATGCCGTCCCACCAGTATCCTTTGGGCACAGTCATGCCGATCCGGCGTAGGATGGAGCTGCTCAGGTGGGCGTCGGAAGAGGCGGGACGCTTCATTATCGAAGACGATTATGACAGTGAATTCCGTTACAAGGGGAAGCCGATCCCGGCGCTCCAGGGTTATGATGCGGACGGGAAGGTGATCTATATCGGTACGTTTTCCAAGTCTATCGCACCCGCGATCAGGATGAGTTATATGGTCCTTCCCGAGGCGGTGTGTGAAATGTATCATAAACGCTGCGGATTTATCAGCTCAACCGTATCCAAAGTGGATCAGCTGATCCTGCAGAAATTTATCGAAGAGGGGTATTATGAGCGGCATCTCAACAAAATGCGGGCGCTCTACCGCAGCCGTCATGATATGCTTCTGGCTGAACTTAAGGAGGCCGGACCGGATTTCCGGATATCGGGGGAAAATGCCGGCGTCCATCTGCTCCTGCATTTCCGGGGGGCGCGTACGGAAGAGGAGCTGATAAAGCTTGCCGCGCAGAAAGGCGTGCGTGTATACGGACTTTCAGAATATTATGTGAATGGGGCGGGGCCGGCAGATGAAGCGGTGATCCTCCTCGGATATGCCAATATGGATGAGGAGCGGATCAGAGAGGCTGTCCGGCTGCTGAAAGAGGCATGGTACGGATGAGGACGGATGGCGCACATAAATTAAAAAGCCGGGGACTCCCGGCTTTTTGTAGTCTGTGGCTTATTTTTCTTTTTCAGTGCCTGCTTTCGCATCTTTTTCAGATGCGGAAGCGTTTTCTTTCGGATCTTCGTCGTCATCGGACGGGGCGTCAGCTTCCTCTTTTTTGAGAGATACATATTCGCGTCCGGTGGGCTGCAGGTCAGCGTCCAGATCGAAATCCTCATCTTCCTCGAAATCATCTGAGTCTTCAAATGCAGCCTCGTCAGAATTGCTCTTGCAGAAATATGCGATCACAAGTCCGACAACTGTTCCGATAACGGCAAAGATACTGAACCATTTAATTAATTTTTTCAATGCAAGGTCTCCTTTCTGCCAGGAGATGTGCTCCCTAAGGAGAGGAGAACATCCCGAATCTGTCTATAATTGTAATACTTTTCGGGATTAATTACAATAAACATTTTACAGAAAGGGAAAACTATAGTATAATTCTAAAGGCGGCTTGAAATATGCCGTGATAATCATATCTATCAGCACATTACGCAGGAGGAATAGAACATGGTAAGAGCAGTAGTTGGTGCGAACTGGGGCGATGAGGGCAAAGGCAAGATCACGGACATGCTTGGAAAAGAGTCCGACATCATCGTACGTTTTCAGGGCGGGGCGAATGCCGGGCACACGATCGTGAACGATTACGGCAAATTCGCGCTCCATACACTGCCGTCGGGCGTTTTCTACGGACACACGACGAGCGTGATCGGAAACGGCGTCGCACTTGACGTACCGAGGTTATTCGAAGAGATCCAGTCTATTGTGGAGCGGGGAGTCCCGATGCCGAAGATCCTTGTATCCGAGCGGGCGCAGATGGTGATGTCCTACCACAAGAATTTCGATGCATATGAGGAGGAGCGTCTTGGCGGCAAGTCATTCGGCTCGACCAAATCAGGCATTGCACCGTTTTATTCTGACAAATATTCCAAGATCGGCTTCCAGGTAAGCGAGCTTTTTGATGACGAACTTCTGAGAGAGAAAGTTGCCCGCGTTGCGGAGCAGAAGAACGTCCTTCTGGAGCACCTCTACCACAAACCGCTGATCGATCCTGATGAATTATATAAAGAGCTCATGAGCTACAGGGAAATGGTAGAGCCGTATGTATGCAATGTATCGCTCTATCTGTACAATGCCATTAAGGAAGGAAAGAACATCCTTCTTGAAGGACAGCTGGGATCATTAAAGGATCCGGACCACGGCATTTATCCGATGGTTACATCTTCGTCCACACTGGCGGCTTACGGTGCCATCGGCGCAGGCATCCCGCCGTACGAGATCAGACAGATCATC
>CALWDN010000101.1 GCA_944376685.1 uncultured Mediterraneibacter sp.
AGAAAAGTGAATCTGTTTCATTTTGGATATACGACGTTGATGAAAAAATTTTATGAAAACAACGGGATCGAGCTGGTCCGGATGCTTCAGGCGGTAAAAGACTGCGGGACTGCCACATCGGTAGATATGGCGTTGACAAGTGAAGACAGTGAGGCGGGGCGGGCGGACTGGTCCAAAATCATTCAAGAATCCGTTCCGTACATTGATTTCTTTATGCCGAGCGCGGAAGAACTGGCCTTTTTTATCGATCGCCCAAGATACAGTGAGTGGAAAAGAAGCGCGGATGGAAAAGATATCGCATCTGTCCTTACAAAAGATGAAGTGGCGCCTATGGCGGAAAAATTGTTGTCATGGGGAGCTAAAGTTGTACTCATAAAGTGCGGATCAGCCGGTATGTATTTGCGGACAGGAGACAAGGCGGCTATAAGCAGGACCGGCGGAGGCCTGGGAAACGTGAGGGCCGGATGGCATGATGTGGAACATTTCGAACTCTGCTATAAGCGTCGCCGTATTTTGTCAGGCACAGGGGCGGGGGATACAAGTATTGCAGCCTTTTTGTGCGCGGTTCTGGAGGGATACCCGTGGGAGGAAGCTATAAAACTTGCGGCGGCAACCGGAGCTGTGTGCGTAGAAGAATATGATGCGCTGAGCGGGATAAAACCATTTTCAGTTCTGCAGAATATGATCGTGGGCGGCTGGGAAAAAGCAGGGCGGTAGGAATTTTTTGTAATTGGGGACGTAGTAAAATTCAACTTTACTACGTCCCCAATTAACATTTGCGGTGTCCCATTTTGAAAAATGCCCTGTCCCCAACGAAAAACCGTGGCTTGTGAACCTGCAAAAATTCGTTGGGGACAGGGCAAAACTCAATTTGGGACAGGGTAAAATTTAATCCGGGACGTAGTAAAATTCAATTTTACTACGTCCCGGATTAAAGAAATTTACAGTTCTTTCCCTGTCAGCATCTCATATCCCTGCAGATATTTATCGATGGTCTTCTGCACGATATCATCCGGAAGCGTCCAGTCGTTGTCCGGGTTTGCTTTCAGCCAGTCTCTTGCGAACTGTTTGTCGAAGGACGGCTGTCCGTGTCCCGGCTCGTATCCGTCTGCCGGCCAGAAGCGTGAGCTGTCCGGTGTGAGCATCTCGTCGCCGAGCACGATGTTGCCATCCTCGTCCAGACCGAACTCGAATTTCGTATCTGCGATGATGATGCCGCGGCTCAGTGCGTAATCCGCGCATTTTTTGTAGAGCGCGATGGTGTAGTCGCGCAGTTTCTGTGCGTACTCTTCACCTTTGCCCGGGAAGTATTTCTCCAGGTGGGCGATGCTCTGCTCGTAGGAGATGTTCTCGTCGTGGTCGCCGATCTCAGCCTTTGTGGACGGTGTGTAGATGGGCTCCGGGAGTTTATCGGATTCTTTCAGCCCTTCCGGAAGGGTGATGCCGCATACCGTGCCGTCTTTCTGGTAGCTTGCCCAGCCGCTGCCGGTTATGTAGCCGCGGACGATGCACTCTACCGGAAGCATGTTCAGCTTCCTGCACATCATGCTGTTGCCGTCGAACTGCGGCTGGCGGAAGAATTCCGGCATCTCATTTACATCGGTTGTGATCATGTGGTTCGGCAGGATGTCCTGCGTCATATCGAACCAGAATTTTGACATCTGTGTGAGCACAGTGCCTTTCCTGGTGATCGTGTTGTTAAGGATCACGTCGAAGCAGCTGATCCGGTCTGTTGCCACAAGGATCAGGCTGTCGCCGTTGTCATAGATCTCGCGTACTTTACCTTCTTTGATTGGTTTCATGTCCTACACCTCATTGAATTCATGATTTAAAACTTCTCTATATAAGAGTAGACAAAACGGCGGGAAAATACAAGCCTTTTATTCATTATAAGTATTGATTATGAGTTATAAGCGAAAGTATAAGAAGGAAAATGCGTAACAGTTTCTGCTTTATCAGTAAATTTCCGGTATTTCCGGGTAAAGTGTGCTATAATCTATAAGATTGCAGAGAGACGGAAACAAGGGAATGAGAGGATATTTAAGTGAACAGACGTCATCATCACGGGAAACATCATAAAAAAGAAAATGGAAACGGGAAATATATCGCAGGGATCATCATCTCAGTCCTTGTGATCATCGCAGCGCTGGCGGCCGCGGCATGGGTGCTCACGGACGGTTTTGGCGGCCCGGGCGAAGAAGCGGACGCGGGACGGCAGTCTTCCGGAACACAGCCCGGCGGGGCGGATGCGGAAGGTCCGGGTGAAAATGCAGATGATAATGCGGATGCTTCCGGCGGGGATGAGAGCGCCGGCCCGCAGCCGGATGAAACGGATGCACGCATTCAGGAGCTTCTGGACGCCATGACGCTGGAAGAGAAAGTCTGCCAGCTTTTTATGATCACGCCTGAGGCGCTGACCGGCGTTGATACAGTGACCCAGGCGGGGCAGATGACGAAGGATGCGTACAATGAATACCCGGTCGGCGGGCTGATCTATTTCAGCAAGAACCTGACCGGTCCGGACCAGACCCGGACGATGCTTGCAAATACACAGCAGTATGCACAGCAGCGCACCGGCCTTCCGGTTTTCCTCTCGGTTGACGAGGAAGGCGGCCAGGTGGCGCGTGTTGGCAGGAATCCGGCTTTTGGCGTGGAGAAGATCGGAAATATGAGCGATGTGGGCGCCGCCGGCGATACACAGGAGGCGTACCGTATAGGCACGGTCATCGGGGCATACCTGAAAGATCTGGGCTTCAATATGGACGCGGCGCCGGATACGGATGTGCTGACCAATCCGCAGAATGAGGTGGTGAAGTACCGTTCATTCGGTTCGGACCCGCAGCTGGTGGCGGATATGGCTGCGGCAGAGCTGAAAGGCCTGAACGAGCAGGGCATCATCGGCATGTATAAGCATTTCCCGGGGCATGGCGGTACAACGGCGGATTCCCATGAGGGATACGTCTATGTGGACGATACGCGGGATGAGCTGGAGAACGGCGCATTCGTGCCTTTTAAAGACGGCATTGAAAATGATATCCGGGTGATCATGGTAAGCCACATTGCCTGCCCGAACGTGACAGGGGACAATACGCCGGCCACACTGTCGGAAACGCTGATCACCGGCATACTCAGAGAAGATCTGGGATTTGACGGGATGGTGATCACGGACGCCCTTAATATGGGGGCGATCACGGAGCAGTACGGCTCTGCGAATGCAGCGGTAACCGCATTGAATGCAGGCGCAGATATGCTGCTTATGCCGGCGGACTTCCACAGCGCATACCAGGGCGTGCTGGACGCGGTGGCGGACGGGATGCTCAGCGAGGAGCGGATCGATGAATCCGTTGGCCGGATACTCAGAGTGAAACTGACGATGTAAAAATATGACAGAAACAGGATTTCGGGGGAAATGGAAATGGATTTAAGAAAAGAATTCAGTGCAGCAGAAGCGGGAAAGAAGGTTTGCCGGATCATCCAGTTTGCGGTGAAAGCGGGGATGTATCTGCTTCCCTGGCGGACGCCTGAGGTCATGAGGGGCGCCGGCAGTTCCAGGAAGCTCCCGGTGGCGGTGAGCCGGAAGAATCTGAAGAAGCCGCTGATTGTGACAGGAAGGACTGTCAGCGGCGAGGGACTGATGGCGGGAATGCTCGAGACGGCGGAATCTTTCCGGCTCTCCTGTGTGATCTTTGACAAAGCGACGCCGAATCCGACCGATGAGGAAGTGGAAGCCGGCGCGGCCATGTTCCGGGAAAACGGATGCGACTGCATCATCGCCTTTGGCGGCGGTTCTGACATAGACTGCGCAAAGGCGATCGGCGCAAAGATCGCCCGGCCGCAGAGATCCGTGCGTCAGCTGCAGGGACGGCTGAAAGTCCTGCGGCCGATCCCCGTGCTTTTTGCCGTGCCGACGACAGCCGGTTCCGGCTCAGAGACGACGATATCTGCGGTGATCACGGAGAATGAGACCCGGCGCAAGGCGGCGCTCACAGACCCGGTCCTGATGCCGAAATACGTGGTGCTGGACCCGGAACTGACGGTCAGCCTGCCGCCGCAGCAGACAGCGGCTTCCGGGATGGATGCACTGTGCCATGCTGTGGAAGCTTATATTAACGGAACATATAATACAAAAGTGGAGAGGCAGATGGCTGTGCAGACGGTGAAGCTGATCCGCGCCAATCTGTTGAAAGTATACGCCGACGGGACTGATCTGGAGGCAAGGCAGAAGCTGCAGGAAGCAGCATTCTGTTCAGGACGTGCCTTCACGAGAGGAGGCCTGGGGTATGCCTGCGCGATGGCCCGGCCGCTCAGCGGCCTGTACGGCGTTTCCCATGGCTATGCCTCAGCGATCCTTATGCCGCATGTATTAAGGTCATATGGAGAAGCGGTGGAAAAATCTCTGGCTGAACTATATGATTTATGTGAAATGGAAGAACCCGGCACAGCGGGGAATGCATCAAAAAGCATGCATGAAAAGGCGGAGGCATTTATCCGCTGGATCGAAGAAATGAAAGAAAAACTGGATATACCGGCTTATCCGGAGATGGTCCGGGAAGAGGATATCGACCGCATTGCGGAGTGGACGGAAGAAGAGATCGGTTTCTTCTCTCCCGTACCGGTGATCCGGGACCGGAAGCAGCTGAGAGAATTCATCGTCAGCCTTCTGCCCGGCAGCGCAAAGCCAGAAGCAAGCGCGGAGCCGGAAGCAAGCCTGAAGCCGGAAGAAAGCGCGGAGCCGGAAGCAGGCCCGAAGCCGGAAGAAAGCGCGGAGCCGGGTGAGGATGCGGATAAAGGAGAAGAACATGATCATTGACACACATGCACATTATGATGACGAACAGTTTGACCCGGACCGCGAGGAGCTGCTGGGACAGATGCACAGGGGCGGCATCGGGATGATCGTAAACGCCGGTTCGACGCTTGAGTCGTGGGACAGGATCACAGAGCTTACGGAGAAGCATCCTTTCGTGTACGGCGCCATCGGCATTCATCCGGATGAGGCGTGCACACTGACAGAAGCAGATATGGAGAGGATGAAAGCCCTGCTCGACCTCCCGAAGATCGTGGCGGTGGGGGAGATCGGGCTGGATTATTACTGGGATAAATCCGGGCACGACGTCCAGAAAAAGTGGTTTATCCGTCAGCTTGAAACCGCGCGGGAGAAAGAGATGCCGGTGATCATCCACAGCCGGGAGGCGGCTGCGGACACCATGGCGGTCATGAAAGAATATGCGTCCGGCATGCGGGCAGTGATCCACTGCTATTCCTATTCGCCGGAGATGGCGGAAGAGTATGTGAAGATGGGATATTATATCGGAATTGGCGGAGTGGTCACTTTTAAAAATGCAAAGAAATTAAAAAGTGTCGTCGAACGGATCCCGCTGTCATCGATCGTGCTGGAAACGGACTGCCCCTATCTCGCGCCGGAGCCGTACCGGGGAAAGCGGAACTGTTCGCTTTACCTGCCTTATGTTGCAGAGAAGATCGCGGAGCTGAAAAATGTGAGTACGGAAGAGGTTGTGAGACAGACGGAGATAAACAGCAGGAGGCTTTACGGCCTGCCGGAAGCCGGCTGAATATAAGAAGGAGAACCATCAATGAAAGAACCGACCCTTGGCAATCCGCAGGAGACCATTGAGGTCCTGCAGAAATATAATTTTGCATTCCAGAAGAAATTCGGGCAGAACTTCCTCATCGATCCCCGCGTGCTGGAAAAGATCATCCGGGCGGCAGAGATCACGGAGGATGACTGCGTCCTGGAGATCGGCCCTGGCATCGGGACCATGACCCAGCATCTGGCCTGCGCGGCGGGAAAGGTCATCGCCGTGGAGATCGACCGGGCGCTGATCCCGATCCTTCAGGACACCCTGTCCGGCTGGGACAATGTAAAGATCATCAATGAAGACGTCATGAAAGTGGACCTGGCGAAGCTGGCGGAAGAAGAAAACGGCGGGAAGCCGTTGAAGGTCGTCGCAAACCTGCCTTACTATATCACCACGCCGATCATCATGGGCCTCTTCGAGAACCATGTGCCGCTTAAAAGCATTACGGTCATGGTGCAGAAGGAGGTGGCGGACCGGATGCAGGTGGGGCCGGGCACGAAAGATTACGGCGCCCTCTCCCTGGCGGTCCAGTATTATGCGAAGCCGTATATCGTGGCGAATGTTCCGCCAAACTGCTTCATGCCCAGGCCAAAGGTGGGCTCCGCCGTTATCCGGCTGGAGCGGTATGAAGAGCCGCCGGTTAAAGTAAAAGACGAGAAGCTCATGTTCAGGATCATCCGCGCGTCATTCAACCAGCGGCGGAAAACCCTGGCCAACGGGCTGAAAAACTCCGCAGAACTGGATTTCACAAAAGAAGAGATCGCGGCAGCCATCGCGGCCATCGGGAAGGAGCCGGGCGTGAGGGGCGAGACGCTGACGCTGGAAGAATTTGCAAAGCTGGCGGACGAACTGTGCGGCCGAAACTGTGCAAAAATACCAGTTTGAGAAAAATTAATAGACTCTTAATTGTATAAATCGGCAGTTTTTAGTATAATAGTAAAGGTCATATGAAAAATTTAGAGAAAAGAGAAAAGAGAGAAGGAGGACACGCTATGGCAAAAGACATTGACAGCATTTTTTTCGACATTACTCCGCAGATTGAAGAATTAGCTCTCAAGTGTGAAACGAACAACGCAATTGACAAGGAGCTGTACACGAAGTATGAGGTCAAACGCGGACTCCGTGACCTGAACGGCAAAGGCGTCCTCGCCGGGCTGACGAATATTTCTGACGTGTGCGCATCGAAGATCGTAGATGGAAAGAGTGTTCCGTGTGAAGGAAATCTTTACTACAGAGGTTATAATATCAAAGACCTGGTAAAGGGCTTCCTTGACGCGAAACATCCCGGTTTTGAGGAGACGGCGTACCTGTTGCTCTTCGGTGAGCTCCCGACGGCAAAGCAGTTAAAGGAATTCAACGAAATGCTTGCAGACAGACGCATGCTTCCTCCGAATTTTACCCGTGATGTGATCATGAAGGCTCCGAGCCACGACATGATGAACAGCATTACCCGGAGCATCCTGCAGCTTTATTCCTATGATGAGAAAGCGGACGACACCAGCATCCCGAATGTGCTGCGCCAGTGCCTGAACCTGATCGCGCAGTTCCCGATGCTGATGGTCTACGGCTATCACGCATACAACTATAAGCGGGGCGAGGACCTCTACATCTACGCTCCGGATCCGAAACTCTCCACAGCGGAGAACATCCTGATGATGCTCCGCGAGGACAGGCAGTATACAGAGCTTGAAGCAAAGATCCTGGATATGGCGCTTGTGCTCCATATGGACCACGGCGGCGGTAACAACTCTACATTCACAACCCATGTTGTCACTTCATCCGGGACCGATACATATTCCACCATCGCAGCGGCCATGGCTTCCCTGAAAGGACCGAAGCACGGCGGCGCGAACATCAAGGTGACGAGGATGTTCGAGGATATGAAGGCGCACCTGACAGACTGGACGGACGACGACCAGATCCGTGCTTACCTGGAAGCGCTCCTCGAGAAACGGGCATTTGACAACAAAGGCCTGATCTATGGAATGGGCCATGCGGTTTATTCGATCTCCGACCCGCGTGCCGATATCTTCAAGAAATTTGTGAAACAGCTTGCACATGAGAAAGGCCATGACGCAGAATACGCGCTCTATGAGAAAGTTGAGCATATGGCGCCGGAGATCATCAGCGAGAAGCGCCGGATGTACAAGGGCGTAAACGCCAATGTTGATTTCTACAGCGGACTGGTATACAGCATGCTGGATCTGCCGGCATCGCTCTATACGCCGATCTTCGCGGCGGCCCGAATCGTCGGCTGGAGCGCGCACAGACTGGAAGAACTCCAGAACGTGGACAAGATCATCCGTCCGGCTTACAAGCCGCTTGCGCCGTACCGGGATTACGTAAATATAGAAG
>CALWDN010000102.1 GCA_944376685.1 uncultured Mediterraneibacter sp.
GCTATAATGATCGGCAGACAGGGCGATCTTGTAACATTTCGCTTTGAAGGCAGCGGCTTTATGTATCATATGGTCAGGATCCTGACGGGGACGCTGCTGGAGGCAGGAGCGGGGCGGCGTACGCCGGAGAGCGTGCGGGACGCGCTGCGGGCAAAAGACAGAGGACAGGCCGGATTCCCTGCGCCGGCGAGAGGGCTGTTCTTAAAAGAGGTATGGTATGAAAAAACTGATATCATGGAATGTAAACGGAATCCGGGCATGCGTCCAGAAGGGATTCCTTGATTTTTTTAGAGAGGCGGATGCGGACATCTTCTGCATCCAGGAGACGAAGATGCAGGAGGGACAGCTGGAACTGGATCTCCCGGGGTACCATCAGTACTGGAACTACGCTGTGAAGAAAGGCTATTCCGGCACGGCGGTATTTACGAAGGAAGAGCCTTTAAGCGTGTCTTACGGCATCGGGATCGAAGAACACGACCAGGAAGGCCGCGTGATCACCTGCGAGTTCGTGGATTATTATTTTGTCACGGTATATACGCCCAACTCCCAGAATGAACTGGCGCGTCTTGATTACCGGATGAAATGGGAGGATGACTTCCGCGCGTATCTGAAAAAGCTGGAAGAGAAAAAACCGGTCATCGTGACGGGGGACATGAACGTGGCGCACCGGGAGATCGACCTGAAGAACCCGAAGACAAACCGGAAAAACGCCGGCTTTACAGATGAAGAGCGGCAGAAGTTCACGGAACTACTGGACGCGGGCTTTATCGACACGTTCCGGTACTTCTATCCGGACCGGGAGGGGATCTACTCCTGGTGGTCCTACCGGTTCAGCGCCCGGGCGAAGAACGCAGGGTGGCGCATCGATTATTTCTGCGTGTCGGAGAGCCTGAAGGACAGGCTTGCCGATGCGAAGATCCTGACGGACGTTATGGGATCGGACCACTGTCCGGTGGAACTGGATCTGAAGTAAAATATGGAAAGAGGATGAGTTAAAATGACAAAAATCGACATTATTTCCGGCTTCCTCGGAGCCGGAAAGACGACACTGATCAAAAAGCTGCTCTCCGAGGCGTTTACAGGCGAGCAGGTCGTACTGATCGAAAATGAATTCGGAGAGATCGGCATCGACGGCGGATTCCTGAAAGAATCCGGCATCGAGATCCGTGAAATGAATTCCGGATGCATCTGCTGCTCCCTGGTCGGGGATTTCGGAAAATCCCTGCGCGAAGTGGTGGATACCTACCATCCGGACCGGATCCTGATCGAACCTTCCGGCGTGGGCAAGCTTTCGGACGTGATCAAAGCCGTGCAGGATGTGCAGGCGGAGATCGACGCGGAGCTGAACAGCTTCACAACGGTGGTGGATGTGACGAAATGCCGGATCTACCGCAAGAACTTCGGAGAATTCTTCAGCAATCAGATCGAATATGCCGGAGCGGTCATCTTAAGCCGTACGGACAAGGCGAAACCGGAGAAGATCGAGGAGAGCGTGGCGCTTTTGCGGGAACTCAATGATAAGGCGCCGTTTATCACAACCCCGATCTCAGAACTTCCGGGCAAAAAAGTGCTGGAAACGATGGAGTCAGGCAAATCCCTGGAGGAAGAACTCCTCGATGAGATCATCTGCCCGGAGTGCGGACATCATCACGATCACCATGAGCATGACCACCATCATCACCACGATCATGCGGGGCATCATCACGCGGACGAGGTGTTTACAAGCTGGGGACGTGAGACGATCCATAGATATACGAAAGAACAGGTCGGCGGCATCCTGAAGGCGCTGGAATCCGATCCGGCATACGGAAACGTGCTCCGGGCGAAGGGCATGGTGGCCGGCGCGGACGGAGGATGGATCTATTTTGACATGGTCCCGGAGGAACATGAAGTCCGTACGGGCGCGCCGGAGTACACGGGCAGGATCTGCGTCATCGGCGCACAGCTCGATGAAGACAAACTGGCTGAACTGTTCGGCCTGGCATAAAATGCGCATGACAGAGGTGATTGACAATGTATGAACCGGATGTAATGGTCTATCTTATGACCGGCTTCCTCGACAGCGGCAAGACCCAGTTCCTGACTTTTACGCTGAAACAGGATTATTTCCAGATCGACGGCAAGACGCTCCTCATCCTCTGCGAGGAGGGGGAAGAAGAGTATGATCCGATGGAAATGCTTAAATACGGCGTTGTGATCGAGCGGGTGGAGGATCAGGAAGACTTAACAGCAGAATGGCTGCAGGAGATGGACCGCAGACATGAGCCGGAACGCGTTGTGGTGGAGTACAACGGAATGTGGAAGGTCAGCGATTTTGAAAACCTGAAGCTGCCCAAGGGGTGGGGCATCGAGCAGAAGCTTACCACCGTGGACGCCAGTACGTTCCAGATGTACCTGACGAACCTGAAGCCGCTTTTCGTGGAGATGGTCCGGGGGGCGGACCTGGTGCTTTTTAACCGCTGCGAGGATATCAAACCGCTGGCCGGCTACCGCCGCAGCGTGAAGGTTGTAAGCCCGCAGGCGGAGGTCATTTTCGAGGACGAACAGGGTGAGATCGAAAATATTTTTGAGGACGAGGTGCCCTATGACCTGAACGCCCCGGTCGTTGAGATCGCAAAGGAAGACTATGGGATCTGGTATGTGGATATGATGGAAAACCCGGACCGCTATAAGGGGAAGGTCGTCGAATATACAGCGAAAGTGCTGAAACCGCGGACATTTCCGGCAAAGGTGTTCATGGCCGGGCGGATGGCCATGACCTGCTGTGCGGACGATACGTCCTTCCTCGGGTATGTGTGCAGGAGCGCCTATGCGCCGAAGCTGAAACCCGGACAGTGGGTGAAGATCCGGGCAAAGATGCGGATAGCAAACGTATCCGTCTAAAAAGAGGAGGGGCCGGTGCTGGAAGCGGAGAATATAGAACTTGCAGACCCGATAGAAGAACTGGTATACTTCAATTAAGCTTCAATCAGGAGGAAAAGGAAATGGAGAAAAAATATGATGTGATCGCGCTTGGCGAACTTTTGATCGACTTTACGATGAACGGGCAGAGCGAACAGGGAAACAATATGTTCGAGGCATGCCCGGGAGGGGCGCCGTGCAACGTACTTGCGCTTCTCAATAAGATGGGAAAGAAAACGGCATTTATCGGAAAAGTAGGGAAAGACCAGTTCGGCACGCTGCTCAGGGAGACCATCACAGAGGCAGGGATCGATGCGTCTCATCTTGTGACGGACGATCAGGTCAACACGACCCTTGCATTCGTGCACACGTTCCCGGACGGAGACCGTGAATTTTCTTTCTACCGGAACCCTGGCGCGGATATGATGCTGACGGAAGAAGAGATCGATCCGGCATTTATCGCCCAGACAAAGATCTTCCACTTCGGGACGCTGTCCATGACCCACGACGGTGTGCGCGCGGCTACGAAGAAAGCGGTAAAGGCTGCAAAAGACGCGGGCTGCCTGGTTTCATTTGACCCGAACTTAAGACCGCCGCTCTGGTCATCCCTTGACCTTGCGAAAGAGCAGATGGAGTACGGGTTCAGCGTGTGCGACATCCTGAAGATCTCCGATAATGAGATCCAGTTCGTATCCGGGAAAGAGGACTATGACGAAGGGATCGCATATCTTCAGGAAAAATATGATATCCCGATGATCCTTCTTACCATGGGAAAGGACGGCAGCCGTGCGTATTATAAGGGAATGCGCGTGGAGCGTCCGGGATTCTCCGTAAAGGCCATCGAGACAACGGGCGCCGGAGACACATTCTGCGGAAGCACGCTTAATTACATAGCAGAGCACGGGTTCGGTGATCTGACCGAAGATGACCTTGGCGAGCTGCTTACATTTGCCAATGCGGCGGCTGCGCTGGTTACCACGAAGAAAGGCGCGATCCGGGCAATGCCGGCGAGAGAAGAAGTAGAGGCGCTGATCAGAGGATAAGCAAAGATCAGGGGCGCATACATCCAGTGAAATGTCTGATGCTGGATGTATGCGCCCTTAACTTTTTAAATGATCATTTTATCACCCGGTTCTTATTCCTCCATTCCCGCGGAGACACTCCATACACATTTTTAAATGCCCTGGAAAAATGCAGCTGATTCGGATATCCGACGGCGTTGCCGATGTCATTGACGGACAGGGTGGTCAGCTTCAGCAGTTCCGCCGCCTTGGTCATGCGGTAGCTGAGCAGGAACTGCTGCGGGGACTGCCCGACGGTATCTTTGAAGATCCGCCCGAAATAGGTGCGGTTCAGTCCGCAGAATGTGGCGATGCCCTCGACGGATATATCGTTCTGGAAATTCTGTTCTATATAGTTTAATGCTTCTTTTATATAGAAATCGCGTATCCGCCCGTCTGCGGATATTTTCATGGATGCTGCCGACCGTGTCAGAAAATCAAGGAACAGGTAAAGATGACCGGTCAGGTTGAATGAAGTTTCATTCCGGTGTTCTACGATATACTGCATTTCACTGACCATATTTTCCCGGAGATCTTTGAACGTGGCGTGATAGATCGGGCTTTCCGGAGTAAGGCCGGCGGTTTCCACCGCTTCTCTGGCGCGCATCCCGTCAAACTCGATCCATACGTATTCCCATGGGAGTCGGGTATCGGCGATGTAGGTCGTGACCTGCTTGGGGAAGATCATGAATCCCTGTCCGCTTCGGACCTGGTATTCGTGATTCTGCCCTTTGAAATCCGTCGTCATGAGCCGCCCTGTGCCGGACAGGACATAGTGGAACAGGTAGTGGCTCCGTGTGGCCGGACCGAAAGAATAGGCGGGATCGCACTGTTCTCTCCCGAACTGGTACATACACAGATCGACGAAATTTTCGTTTGGGAATATGGAAAAAACATGCTTACTCATAGCAGGCTCCTTTTCACAATTTTAAAAAGTATAAAAACATTATAAACTAAAACATACCAAAATGCGATCCTACTTTACAAAAAAAGATACATAAGTTGCAACATGGCATATAACACGGGTGATCCTGATATTTTTACCGAAAATGTGGGATGCTATAATCTGCATATAAGCGGAAAAGCTAAAAGGAAGGAGCTGAAACACTATGAAAAAGAGAAAAGCGATCAGCGCAGTGCTCGCGGCGTCCATGCTTGCGGCAGTCATTCTTCCGGGATGCGGTTCAGACGGGAACAGCGGGAAAACGGAGATTGAGATCCTGCAGTACAAGCCGGAGGCGGCGACGTACTTTGACCAGGTGGAAGAGCAGTTCAATGCGACGCATGACGACATCCACCTGACGATCAGTTCGCCCAATGATGCGACCACGATCCTGAGGACAAGGTTCATCCGTGAGGATTATCCGGATATCATCGGCATCGGCGGGGATATCAATTATTCCTACTATGTGGATGCGGATATTCTGGCGGATGTATCAGACTATCCGGGGATGGCAGATGTGAAGGAGTCCTACATCGACATTCTGGAGGCGCTGGAGATCACGCCGAAGGACGGTACATACGGTGTTCCGTATGTGGCGAATGCGGCGGGCATCCTGTACAACAGGGACATGTTCGAAGAACACGGCTGGGAGATCCCGGAATCCTGGGATGAGCTGATGGATCTGTGCGAGGAGATCGAGGCGGAAGGAATCCTGCCGTTCTACTTCGGATTCCGTGACACATGGACCTGCCTTGCGCCGTGGAACTCACTGGCGGTTGACCTTGCGCCGGCGGATACGTGCCAGCGGGTGAATGCAGGAGAGACCACATTCTCCGAGGAGTACGTGGAAGTGGCGGAGAAATGTGCGCAGCTGGTAAGCTACGGGCCGGACGATCCGTTCGCATACGGATATAACGACGCATGTACGGCATTTGCAAACGGCGAATCCGCAATGTACCCGATCGGAAGCTACGCGGTCCCGCAGATCCTCTCTGTCAATCCGGAGATGAACATTGACTCTTTCGTGACGCCGGGCAACGACGATGCGTCGAAAAATACGCTGAACTCAGGTGTTGACCTGCTGTTCGCAGTAACCGCAGAATGCGAGAATAAAGAAGCCGCTTATGAGGTTCTCGATTTCCTGATGGATGATGCGAATATCCAGGCTTACATCGACGATCAGAATGCAGTACCCTGCAAGGACAGTGAGTTTGAACTTGCTCCCATGCTCGACGGCATGCTTCCGTATATTGAGTCCGGCAACATGACCGACTATCAGGACCACTACTATCCGTCTGAGATGGCTGCAGACGCGCTGATCCAGACCTATCTCATCAACGGGGACGTGGAAGACTTCCTGAACGATTTTGACACACGCTGGCAGAGATACAACCGGGATATCATCCGTGCGGTCCAGGAGTACAATGAAGAGCACGGCACTGCCGAGTAGGAAAGGAGCGGGATTAGATTATGAAAAAAGTAAATGACAGCAAGCGGACATATATGCTGATCACCATACCGATCCTGGCGCTGTTTGTCTGCTTCAACACAGTACCGCTTATCCGCGGTGTGATTTACAGTTTTACGAACTTTAAAGGTTTCGGTACTTATGATTTCATCGGATTCCGCAACTATCTGGATCTTTTTACAGATCCCAGAATCGGCGGTTCCTACCTGTTCACCATTAAGCTTGCCATCGTGGCAACGATCCTGACAAATGTGATCAGCCTTGTCCTGGCGCTCGGTCTGAACAGCAGGATCAAAGGAAAGACATTCCTGAGAGCGGCCTACTTCGTGCCGAACGTGCTCGGAGCGCTGGTTGTAGGCTACATTTTCCAGTATTTCTTTACCTACATCCTGCCGGGCCTTGGCGATATGCTGGGGATCGGGGCGCTGCAGGGAAGCATGCTCTCCAACAGCAGGACGGCATGGATCGCCATCGTGATCGTCTGCGCATGGCAGTCCATCGCCATGAATACGATCATCTACATTTCCGGTCTCCAGACGGTGCCGGAGGATGTATACGAGGCGGGCGACCTGGACGGTGCGACCGGCTGGAAGAAATTTAAATACCTGACATTCCCGCTGATCATTCCGTTCTTTACGATCAACATGGTCCTCTGTGTGAAGAACTTCCTGATGGTATTCGACCAGATCATGGCGATGACAAAGGGCGGTCCGGAGCAGAGCACGGAGTCTATCTCCTACCTGATCTACAACAACGGTCTTTCAGGCGGAAGCTTCGGATACCAGAGTGCCAACGCGGTTGTATTCTTCATCGTGATCGTAGCGATCTCTGTTGCACAGATGACGATATCAAGTAAGAAGGAGGAACAGTTATAATGTATGAGAAAATGAAAGCCAGAGTAAACTGGCCAATAACGATCCTTCTGTTCGTGGGACTGCTCACTGTGGCATTTCCGCTGTATATGACAATTGTAATCGCATTCAAGCAGCCTTCCGAGATGACCAACAGCATCTCCGGCATCCTTTCCCTGCCGGCGCAGTGGTCCTTAAGCAACTTCGCGCAGGCGATGGAACTGACGGATTTCTGGCGGTCGCTGGGCAACAGCCTTCTGGTAACAGTCAGCACGGTTGTGCTCTGCATTGTTCTTCATTCTCTGATGGGATTTGCAGTCGGAAGAAATAAAGCGCACAGCAAACTGTACAACCTGATATATCTCTTTATCGTAAGCGGTATGTTCGTTCCGTTCGCGATCCTGATGATGCCTCTGGCAAAGCAGACGGCTGAGATGCACCTTGATAATTGGGCTGGCGTTATCCTCCTCTATGTGGTATTCTATATGCCGATGAATTTACTTCTTTACACAGGCTACCTGGTAAATATCCCGATCGCCCTTGAGGAAGCGGCGAGAGTGGACGGCGCGAGCACATGGCGCACATTCTGGAAGATCATCTTCCCGATCATGAAGCCGATGCATGCAACCGTTGCGGTCATCACTGCACTGGCTGTATGGAACGATGTGATGACACCGCTGATCATTATGCCAGGAAACGGACAGAACAC
>CALWDN010000103.1 GCA_944376685.1 uncultured Mediterraneibacter sp.
CGGTGAAGCTGGAGAACAGCAGGCTTCGCGGCAAAGTGATGAAGCTGGGCGCCTATGACGCGTCCGGCGGAAGGGGCGTGGTGGAGACCGGGGAAGAGAAAGAGATCCCGGCGGACACCGTGATCGCCGCAGTGGGCGAGCGCGTGCCGACCGCATTTTATGAATCCTGCGGCATTCGCGTAAATGACCGCGGACGTGCCGTTGTAAACGAAGAAACCTGTGAATCCAGCCGCGCCGGGGTATACATCGTAGGCGACGGTATGGGCGGCCCGGCGACCGTGGTCGAGGGCATCGGCAATGCGCTGAAGGCGGCCCGCGCGGTGATCGGGGAAGAAATCGTCAGAGATTTTGAACCGGAGACCGATGAGGATGCGATCTACGGAAGAAAAGGCAGTCTGAACAGCCGCAGGGAAGACGGAGAAGAGGGCGGCCGGTGCCTCGGATGCTCCGGCATCTGCGAGAACTGCGTGGAGGCCTGTCCGAACCGGGCGAATATCGCCATCCGTGTACCGGGCATGGAGAAGCATCAGATCATCCATGTGGACTACATGTGCAATGAATGCGGCAACTGCCGGAGCTTCTGTCCCTATGACAGTGCACCGTATCTCGACAAGTTTACCCTGTTTGCCGACGAGAAGGACATGGATGACAGCAGCAACCAGGGATTCACAGTGCTCGATAAAGATCAGGTGAAGTGTAAAGTGCGTTTCTTCGGAGAGACATCTGTCTGGACGAAGGGCGATGAGACCCGAATCCCGGAGGCACTGCAGAAACTGATGGAAACGGTGTGCACGGACTATTCATATATGCTCAGAGACTAGACAAAAAATTGGATGACAGAAAGGGGGAGCCGGTATGAAGCTTCTGTTTAAAGGCGGTAAAGTTGTAAGCGGTGACGGAACGAAGAAACTGGATATCCTGGTAAAGGGGGAGAAGATCCTTGCCGTGGGAGAGAACCTGGATTTTAAGGATGCGGACATTATTGACGTGAGGGGCAAACTTCTGTTTCCGGGATTTATCGACGCGCATACCCACATGGCGCTGGAAGTGAGCAATACTGTGACGGCGGATAAATTTGATACGGGAACAAAGGCGGAACTGGCAGGCGGGACCACCTGCATCATCGATTACGCCACCCAGTACCGGGGAGAAAATCTCCGGGAGGCGCTCAACAACTGGCATCAGAAAGCGGACGGTGAGTCTTCCTGCGATTATGCGTTCCATCTGGCGCTGACTGACTGGAATGAAAATATCAGCCGGGAACTGGAAGAGATCGTCAATGAAGAGACCTGCTCCTTCAAGCTGTATATGACCTATGATACCATGGTGGACGATGAGACGATGTATGAGATCCTCTCCCGTCTGAAAGAACTGGGCGGCATCGCCGGCGTGCACTGTGAGAACGACGGCATTATCAAAGCCAGGCTGAAAGAACTCCAGAAAACAAAAGGCAGCCGCATCGACGTGTCCGACTATCCGTGGACGCGTCCCAAAGAGGCGGAGGCGGAAGCCGTATCCCGGCTCCTTCGGATCGCGAAATGCGTGGATACGCCGGTAGTCGTCGTACACTTAAGCACGGCGGCCGGATACCGGGAGATCCTGCGTGCAAGAGAAGCGGGACAGAAAGTATATGTGGAGACCTGTCCGCAGTATCTGCTGATGGACGAGAGCAAATATATGTTGCCCTTCGAGGAGGCAAGGCATTACATGATCGCGCCGCCGCTTAGGAAGAAGAAAAACCAGGAGATCCTCTGGCAGGCGTTAAAGGAAGGCAGGATCCACACCATTGCCACGGACCACTGCAGTTTTACAAAAGAGCAGAAGATGGCCGGGGCGAAAGATTTCTCCAGAACGCCATGCGGCATGCCCGGCGCGGAAGAACGCCCGGCGCTGATCTGGCAGTTCGGTGTAAATGAGAAGCGGATCACCGTGGAGCAGATGTGCCAGTATCTGTCGGAGAATCCGGCAAAGCTTTACAAGCTCTATCCGGAGAAAGGCGCGCTTCTCCCGGGGAGCGATGCGGATATCGTTGTCTGGGATCCGGACGAAGAGTGGACCATGACGGCGGAGAGCCAGCAGTCGGCCTGTGATTACTGCCCGATGGAGGGAACGAAGATCCGGGGCAGGGCGCAGCAGGTATACTTAAGAGGCCGGCTGGCGGCGCTGAACGGACAGATCCTGGAAGAGAAGACCGGCGTCTATGTGCGCCACGGTGTGAAATAGGATGATATGGGTTTATAAAGAAGACAGATTATTAAAAAGTGATTCAATGAGACAGGCGCTGGAACCGGAGCGGGAGACACCCCGGGTACAGCGCCCGGTCATATCGGCGGTGGGTGCGGGCGGCAAGACGACGACCCTGCACCGGCTGGCGGATGAGTATGTCCGGGCGGGGATGCCGGTGATCGTGACGACCACGACGCACATCCTGAAAGAGGAGCGGCCGTATTTCCTGACCGGATATTCAGAAGAAAAGATCCGGGACGTACTGGAAAGGTACGGCCAGGCATGGATCGGAGATCCTGCGCCGGAGGGAAAGCTTATGAAGCTTCCGGATGACGGGTTTGAAAAGCTTATGGAGCTTGCAGGAAAGATACCGGTCCTGATCGAGGCGGACGGCGCGAAGCGGCGTCCCTTAAAAGTGCCGGCGGAACATGAGCCGGTGATCCCGGAGATGACGACCCACGTCCTGTCTGTATACGGGCTGGACAGTATCGGAAAAAAGATCGGAGAAACCGTATTCCGCCCGGAACTGGCGGAGATACTGTTAAATAAGAACAGAACAGAATGTGTAACGGCTCAGGACATTGCCCGGCTTGCGGCGCATCAGAGCGCAGGCCGGAAGGGCTGTCCGGCGGGCGCCGTATACACAGTCGTTTTAAATAAAGCTGACAGAGAGAAGGAAAGGCATGCGGCGCTTAAGATCTGCCGGATGCTGGCCGGAGAAGGGATCCGGCGGATCATTGTGACCGGAGGAAATGTATGAAAATATTGATCAGAGGAGCGGGCGACCTGGCCACCGGGATCGCGTCCCGGCTTTATGGGGCCGGCCATCAGATCCTGATGACGGAGATCCGGGAGCCGCTGACGGTGCGCAGGACCGTGGCATTTTCCCGGGCGGTCTGCGAGGAACGTGCGCAGGTGGAGGATATGACGGCTGTACTGGCAGCAGACCGGAGAGCGGCGGAGCAGATCCTGGCGGACGGGGATATCGCCGTCATGGTGGACGAAGAGGCGTCCTGCCGCAGCTGGTATGAGCCGGATGTGCTCATCGACGCGATCCTGGCGAAGCGGAATCTGGGGACCCGGATCGCGGACGCGCCCTTTGTGGTCGGCGTGGGGCCGGGATTTACAGCCGGAACCGACTGCAACTGTGTGGTAGAGACGAAACGGGGCCATACGCTGGGCAGTGTGATCCGCCGCGGCAGCGCCATCCCGAACACCGGTGTGCCGGGAAATGTGGGCGGCTATACCATTGAACGGCTGATCCGCGCGGCGGCGGACGGGGAGCTGGAGCCGAAAGTGAAGATCGGTGATTTTGTGGAGCAGGGACAGACTGTGGCCGTGACCGGCGGCGTTCCGGTGTATGCGCAGATGAGCGGCATCGTGCGGGGCATGCTGCAGAGCGGGATCCGTGTGCAGAAAGACCTGAAGATCGGGGACATTGACGCCCGGGCGGAGAAGGCCCACTGTTATACGATCTCGGATAAGGCGCGGGCCATCGGCGGCGGCGTGCTGGAAGCGGTGATGGCATTTGAACGGATGAAAGACCGGTATGCCATCGTCATCCTGGCGGCTGGTTCGGGAAGCCGGTTCGGAGGAAATAAACTGACCGCTTCGGTAAAGGGCAGACCGCTGTACGAACATACATTGGAGAAAATGCAGGCATTCGGTGCATTTCCGGTGTATATCGTCACCGGCTCGGAAGAGATCGCAGGTGCGGCTGGAGAGCGGGGGATGATCCCGGTGAGAAATACAGAACCGGAGAAAGGGATCGCCCTGTCGCTCAGGCTGGGACTTGAGAAGGCGCTGGAGGAGAGGCCGGATTTAAGAGGCGTCCTCTTTTCCGTCTGCGACCAGCCGGGGATCACGGTTTCTACCATAGGGGAGATCTTCCGCACGGCGGCCCGGCATCCGGACAGCATCGTCTGTGCGGGAAGCGGAGAGAAAAAAGGCAACCCGGTCTGCTGGGATGCAGTGTATTTTCCGGAGCTTATGAAGCTGTCCGGGGATGAAGGCGGAAGGCAGATCATGAAAGAGCATAAAGAGAGGATACGGATCGTGGAGGCGGACGCTGAGGAACTGAAGGATATCGACCGCCGGGAGGATCTGCACGAATGACAGGAAGGTGGGATCATGAAAGAAAATTATACATTTACAGTAAACGGAATCGAGCGCACGACCTGTGAGGAAAAGCCGCTGCTGCGATATCTGCGGGACGATCTTCATCTTCATTCCGTCAAGGACGGATGCAGCGAGGGCGCCTGCGGGACCTGTACGATCATTGTGGACGGCCGGGCGGTAAAATCCTGTGTGCTGACCACAAAGCGCGCAGCGGGCAAGACGATCCTGACCACAGAAGGGCTGTCTGAGGAAGAGAAGGAAGCGTTTGTCTACGCATTTGGCGCGAAGGGATCGGTTCAGTGCGGGTTCTGCATCCCCGGCATGGTCATGGCCGGGAAAGCGCTGATCGACAAAGTGCCGGACCCGACGGAAGAAGAGATCAAGACCGCATTAAAGGGAAATATCTGCCGTTGTACGGGATACAAGAAGATCATCGAAGGCATCCAGCTTACGGCGGCGATCCTGCGGGGCGACGCAAAGATCGATGAAGAACTGGAAAAGGGCGATGAATACGGCGTCGGACAGAAAGCCTTCCGTCTGGATGTGCGGGAAAAGGTGCTGGGATACGGGGAGTATCCGGACGATGTGGAAATGGAAGGAATGGTCTATGCATCGGCCGTGCGTTCCAGATACGCCCGTGCCCGGATCCTTGACATCCGCACGGAGGAAGCGCTGGCGCTTCCGGGCGTGCTGGCGGTCCTGACCGCGGAAGATGTGCCCAACAATAAGGTGGGGCATCTGCAGCAGGACTGGGATGTGATGATCGCAAAAGGAAGCATCACCAGATGCGTGGGGGACGCTATCTGTCTCGTTGTGGCTGAGACAAGAGACATCCTTGATAAGGCAAAGAAACTGATCGAGATCGATTATGAAGAACTGAAGCCGGTGACTTCGATCCGGGAGGCCATGGCGGAGGATGCGCCGAAGGTCCACTCAAACGGCAATCTGTGCCAGAAGCGCCATGTGACCCGGGGAGATGCGAAGAAAGCGCTGGCAGAGTCCAAATATGTGGTGACGCAGACCTACCGGACGCCTTTTACCGAGCATGCTTTCCTGGAACCCGAGTCCGCGGTGGCCTTCCCGTATAAGGACGGAGTGAAAGTCCTCTCATCGGACCAGAGCGTCTACGATACGCGGCATGAGATTTCCATCATGCTGGGCTGGGACCCGGAACGCGTGGTGGTGGAGAACAAGCTGGTGGGCGGCGGCTTCGGCGGCAAGGAGGACGTGTCCGCCCAGCATATCGCGGCGCTGGCGGCGCTGAAGGTGAACCGGCCGGTGAAGGTTACATTCTCCCGGCAGGAATCCATTAATTTCCATCCGAAGCGCCATGCCATGGAGGGCACATTTACCCTGGGATGTGATGAGAACGGGATCTTCACGGGACTGGACTGCGAGATCTATTTTGACACAGGCGCCTATGCGTCCCTGTGCGGACCGGTGCTGGAACGCGCCTGCACCCATTCCGTGGGACCGTACTGTTATCAGAATACAGACATCCGGGGATACGGGTATTATACGAATAATCCGCCGGCCGGGGCATTCCGGGGATTCGGCGTATGCCAGAGCGAATTCGCCCTGGAGTCCAATATCAACCTGCTGGCTGAGAAGGTGGGCATCTCCCCCTGGGAGATCCGCTACCGCAATGCCATCGAGCCGGGAAAGATCCTGCCGAACGGACAGATCGCCGACTGCTCGACTGCCTTGAAAGAGACCCTGCTGGCGGTTAAGGACGTTTATGAAAGCAATCCGGGCCGGGCGGGGATCGCCTGTGCCATGAAGAACGCCGGCGTGGGTGTAGGCCTTCCGGATAAAGGCCGGGCAAAGCTGGTCGTACATAACGGGAAGATCGAGCTGTACAGCGCGGCGTCCGATATCGGACAGGGCTGTAAAACCGTATTCGTGCAGATGGTCGCAGAGACGACCGGACTCGGGAAAGACCGGATCATCAATATGGGCGCCAACTCCGAGGTGGCGCCGGATTCCGGGACCACATCCGGATCCCGGCAGACACTGATCACCGGCGAGGCGGTGCGCATGGCAGCCGCAGATCTCAACAAAGATCTTCAGGCGGCAGGCGGTGATCTGGAGAAACTGGAAGGGAAAGAATATTTTGCAGAATTCTTTGATCCAACTGATAAGCTGGGTGCGGACGTGCCGAATCCGAAGAGCCATGTGGCCTATGGATTCGCCACCCATGTGGTGATTCTCGACGATGACGGGCGGGTAAAAGAAGTCTATGCGGCCCATGATTCCGGCAAGGTGGTCAATCCCATCGCCATCCAGGGACAGATCGAGGGCGGCGTGCTCATGGGACTGGGCTATGCCCTGACCGAGGACTTCCCGTTAAAGGACGGAGTACCCCAGGCAAGATACGGAACGCTGGGCCTGATGCGGGCCACGCAGATCCCGGATATCCATGCCATTTATGTGGAGAAAGAGGAACTGCTCCCGTTCGCATACGGCGCGAAAGGCATCGGCGAGATCGCCACGATCCCGACCGCTCCCGCGGCACAGGGCGCGTATTACGCGAAGGACCATGTGCTCAGGACGAAACTGCCGATGGAGGATACATTTTATTCAAAGAAACGGAAATGAAAGGAAATCAGGTGGATGCGACCAGGTGCTGTGATCGCCGCCGCAGGAATACCCGGCGGCTTCCGGGCTTACGAAAAACTGAAAAATACAGACCGCAATGCCATGCTCCGCAGGATGATCCGAACGTTCCAGCGCGCAGGGGTGGAGGATATCGTAATTGTGACGGGATATCACGCGCAGGAGACGGAGAAAGGGCTTGCAAAGATGGGCGCGGTGTTTCTCCGGTGTGAGGATTATGAGACTGCACAGATGCTTGATTTTGCCGTGCGCGGATTCTGTTATCTGAAGAATTGTGACCGGATCTTTTTCTGTCCGGCGGACGTGCCTCTTTTTACAGATGATACGATCAAGTCGATGCTCAGATGCGCAAAGGATCAGAATGTTCCGGTGGTGATCCCGGTCTGCGGCGGGCGGAAAGGCCATCCGGTCCTGATCGATGCAGCCCTTGTGGGGCAGATCGAGGCCTACCGGGGGGACCGGGGGCTGAAAGGGGCCCTCGATGCAGCGAAAGCGACGACCGGATATGCAGAGGTTGCGGATGAAGGCATATTTCTCCGGGCGCGCCGGGAAGATCATTTTGAGGAACTGGCGGAGTCGGAGAAGCAGGCGGATATCTATCCGAAGGTGAAAGTGCAGCTGACGCGGAACACGCCTTTTTTCGGACCGGGGATGATGGTGCTCTTAAAGCAGATCGATGTGCTCGGAAATGTGCGTGAAGCCTGTGAGAAAGCGGGCATGTCCTACAGCAAGGGATGGACGCTGATCCGCACGGCGGAGCAGGAACTGGGCGAGGTGATCGTGGTGCGTCAGCCCGGCGGAAAGAGCGGGGGACAGGCTCAGATCAGTCCGGCCGGGTATGACCTGATGGAG
>CALWDN010000104.1 GCA_944376685.1 uncultured Mediterraneibacter sp.
AGTCCGGCTTTCGCGATCTCTTCTCTGTAGATCGCATCGGCGTCCTGAACGATGCGGACTTTATCCGCCGTCACTTCTCCAACGATGCGCACGCCCAGTCCCGGTCCCGGGAACGGCTGACGGAATACCAGATCCTCCGGGATGCCCAGTTCCAGTCCGGCCTTGCGGACTTCATCTTTGAAAAGGTCGCGCAACGGCTCGATGATTTCCTTGAAATCTACAAAATCCGGGAGTCCACCCACGTTGTGGTGGGACTTGATCACTGCAGATTCACCGCCCAGGCCGCTCTCTACCACATCCGGGTAAATGGTTCCCTGCGCCAGGAAGTCCACGGCTCCGATCTTCTTCGCCTCTTCCTCGAACACACGGATGAATTCCTCACCGATAATCTTGCGCTTCTGCTCCGGCTCCTGTACGCCGGCCAGTTTGCTGTAATATCTCTCCTGCGCGTTGACGCGGACAAAGTTCAGGTCGAAATCTCCTTCCGGTCCGAACACCGCTTCCACCTCGTCGCCTTCATTTTTGCGGAGCAGGCCGTGATCCACGAAGACGCAGGTCAGCTGCTTCCCGATCGCTTTCGAAAGCAGGCCCGCCGCCACAGAAGAATCCACGCCGCCGGACAGCGCCAGCAGTACTTTGCCGTCACCCACTTTTTCGCGGATCTCGCGTATTGAATTTTCCACGAAGGAATCCATTCTCCAGTCGCCGCTGCAGCCGCAGATATTGCGCACGAAATTGTAAAGCATCTTCGATCCTTCTGCCGTATGGAGCACTTCCGGATGGAACTGGATCGCGTAAAGCTTCTCCGCCTCATTTTCCGCTGCCGCCACCGGGCAGTCCGCCGTGTGCGCGGAGATCTCAAATCCCGGCGCCACCTGCGCGATATAATCGAAATGGCTCATCCAGCAGATTGTCGGCGTTGATACATTTTCAAAAATCTTCGAGCTGGTCTTATCGATCAGCACTTCCGTCTTGCCGTACTCGCGGACGTCCGCCTTCTTCACCTCGCCGCCCAGCACATGCATCATCAGCTGCGCGCCGTAGCAGAGCCCCAGAACCGGGATGCCAAGCTTAAAGAGCTCGTCCGTATAGGTCGGCGAATCCGGAAGGTAGCAGCTGTTCGGGCCGCCGGTAAGGATGATGCCCTTCGGATTCATTTCTTTGATCTTCTCAATATCGATTTTGTAAGAATAAATCTCACAGTACACATTACATTCCCTGACACGACGGGCCACAAGCTGGTTGTACTGGCCGCCGAAATCAAGGACGATCACTAATTCCTTCTTCAAAGCGTTCCTCCTGAAAATATGCTCTCCGTCAGTTCAAAATTATGCCGCGAACTTCTCCAGCGCCTCGCGCAGCTCGCTGCAATCGTCAGAATGCACCCGAAGCTCGAGCACATTGTTCACACCAAACTGCATAAGGCCGAGCAGCGACTTCGCGTCAACTGTAACTCTGCCGCATTTGATATCAACGTCATAATCAAACCTGGATACTGTATTTACAAACTCACAAATGTCGTCCGGGGTCTTGAACATAAGCTTCATCTCGCTCATTATCACTCACCTCTTTCGTATATTCTATGGTAAATCCTGTGCGAAACCGGTCGGGATACGCACAACGCGGTTATTATACCACATTTATCCGTGTTGGTGAAGATATTTTTCTCTTGTCGCCATTCCACCCCGGATGTGCCGCTCCGACTTGTTCGTGTCCAGCACCTTGCGGGCCTCGCGGGCAAGGGACGGGTTGATCTGGAGAAGGCGGTCGGTGACGTCCTTGTGCACCGTACTCTTACTGATCCGAAACTGCTTCGCCGTCTGCCTCACAGTCGCATTATTCTCTATTATATATACGGCAATCTCCACGGCCCGCTCCTCAATATAATCCTTCAAAAAAATCCCCCTGCAAACATCGTTTTTACAATGTATGCAGGGGGATTAAAGGTTATTCAACGCCGCGTGCGTTTTCCAGACAGAGCCATATATGGACTTATATATTACAATTCCAGACTATTGTCCTTTAGCAGAAAATCATACACACTCATGGTCGTGATCCCGTTTTCATCCCGCGTCACATTCACAACATCTTTCACCACAATAATCTTTTTAAAAGAATCTTTGACCTGGAGGAGCGACATTTTTTCCTGTTTCTGCTTTTGTTCATCAGGCACGGCAAAAGCAGACTGGATATAATATCTCTGACTGCCTTTATTCGCGACAAAATCAATTTCCAGTTGTTTGCGTTCTGCTTTTCCCGAAGCATCCTTCTTCCGTTTTTCCACAATTCCCACGTCTACTGCGTACCCACGGCTCCTGAGTTCATTGTAAATAATATTTTCCATAAGATGTGTCTCTTCGACCTGCCGAAACCCAAGCCTGGCATTTCTAAGTCCCACATCTTCAAAATAATATTTTACAGGAGTCCCGATATATTTTCTTCCTTTCACATTATAACGGTTAGCCTTGTGGATAATAAAAGCATCTTCCAAATATTCGATATATTGACGGATGGTATTTCCGCTGATCTTTGATCGCAGCACACTCCTGAATGTAGATTCTATTTTCGGGACATTGGTAAGAGAGCCGATCGCCGATGCAAGAATATTGACCAGATCTTCCAGTTCCTGTGTCTTTTCAATATGATGCCTCTCAATAATATCTTTCAGATAAGTTTCTTCAAACAGACTTGTCAGGTAGGAAATTTTCTGTTCCTCTGTCTTCATGACCGCAGTAAGCGGAAGGCCGCCGTACAGCATATAGTCCGCCCATCCGTGGTAGATATCCTCCTCGTACACCTGCATAAATTCTTTGAATGTCAGCGGGAAAATGTGGATTTCATCACCCCTGCCGCGAAATTCCGTTATGATGTCTTTAGAAAGGAACCGCGAATTGCTTCCTGTCACATACACATCTGCATTGTCAATATGCAACAGGGAATTTAATACTTCTTCAAATTCATTTAAAAGCTGCACCTCATCCAGCAGAATGTAATACATCTCCTGATCCTGAATACAAGATTCAATATATTCCAGAATAACGTCCGGATCACGATACTGCCTGTGCTTCCTCTGATCCAGCTCAATCCGGATAATATGAGACTCAGGCACCCCCTGTTTCAACAGAAAATCCAGAAATATGTGAAAAATGAGATAGGATTTTCCTGATCTTCTCACACCTGTCACTACCTTTATCAGTCGATTATGCATCCGGTTGATCAGATCCTGAAGATATTTGTCACGTCTGATTTCCATGCCCGCCCTCCTTTCATTGAATATTTTTGACACTTTTACCGTTTTTATTCAATATAATTATATTCGTTCAAATCTTGTTCCGCAACTATATACTGATTATTTTCAGCATTTCTCCGGTTCAGAACCTCACCACCGTAAAGCTTTCCCCCGGCAGCACCACTCCGCCATCCAGCACAGCCTCCGTCTCCTCCACGCAGCACGGCTCCGGAAGTCCCGGCGCTTTTTCACCGTCAGCCGCCAGCGTCCGGATCAGCGCCTTCGCAATGACCGGCCGCCCGTCCTCATCCATCAGCGGCAATGCAAACGCGTCCTTATTTCTGTTGACCGCCTTTAAAATGATCTCCCGATCCTCTGTTTCAGACAGGGACACGTAAATTCCCTTTTCCCGGAGCGCTTTTTCCTGCCCGTCCATCTGCAGCGTATGCGTGCCCATGTTATTGCCGTACAGTTTCTGCACCTCATAGTTCGGCGTGAGATAAATCCTCCGGTCATCGAACCAGATCAGATCCGGCTTCCACTGCCCGTGTCCGATCCGTTGGAACAGCGGCGCATAGGCAGCCAGCCGGACCACGTCTGCATTTCTCTCAAGTCCGGTCATGAAAGCCGCCTCTGCCAGCGCGCTCTCCATGGAATTCTCTTTCGCAGCGGTGTGGGCGGCATATTCTCCGGCAAAAACGCCCACCGACCTCGGATATGTGTCATATACATCCACATGCTCATAGAACCATTCCGGCGGCATGTAATAATGTTCATCCACGGCATAGCAGAAATCCGGATTCTCCGCGCCCTTTTCCCGATAGAAATCCCACAGCTGATCATAAACAGGAACGCCGAAAATCGGTCCGGCGGTCCCTACCAGTCGTATCCCGGGATCTGCCTGGTGGATCGCATTTGCAAAGCGCTCATAACGGCTGTTCACGGCCAGATATTCGGTGTTCCACTGCTCATTCCCGATGGCCAGCAGATCCATGTGGAAAGGCTCTGGATGTCCCATGGAAGCGCGCAGTTTTCCCCAGTATGTATCCGCTGATCCATTGGCAAATTCGATCAGATCCAGCGCGTCCCTGATGAAAGTCTCAAACTCCGGGCTGTCCTCATCCACGATCTCAGTGGAACGGAACTGGCACGCCGTGCCGATATTAAGCACCGGAAGCGGCCTGGCGCCCAGCAGTTCACAGAGCAGAAAATACTCATAAAATCCCAGGCCGAAAGACTGCCCGTAATGCGCATCCCTCCGCTGCGCCTCCAGTCCGTCCGGATCCTTCTCCCGGTCCGCAACATCCCCGTCCTCAGCAAACGCCCACAGATTTGGGATCACTTTACGGTCTTTGATATCTCCGACCGTATTTTTCCACTGATAACGGTATGCAAGCGAAACGCCCTCTACAATGCACCCGCCCGGAAACCGGATAAATCCCGGCCGTACAGCCTTCAGCACATCAAACAGATCTTTCCGGAAAATGCCGGCAACCGCATCATCCGGGATCATAGAAATCAGGTCAAATTCGATCACGCCCGCCTCGTTCAGGATGATTTCAAATGCCGCTCCGCAAATGTCCTCCCGTGCCGTCAGCAGCGCCTCATACCGGATCCAGTCCTTCTCCCTGCACCGGCCCGGGCCGCGAAGCTTCCGGATCTCCCCGATCCGTTCCGCAACTGCCGGATCATCCACGGTCATTTCCACGGTCAGATCCGAAAACGGAATATAAGGAACCGGCCGGATCATTTTCACATCCGCCCGGGCATAGTCTCTCCCATCTTTGGAAACACGAACCGTCAAGTCCTCACCCTCATACGAAACACAGCGCGCATAAAAAGAGACATGATAGGACATTCCCCGCTTCAATGCGATCCCGTCATATCCCTTATTCGCAAATCCCTGTCCGGCCTGCCGCGCCGTAAAGCGCAGATAATGCGGATTCTGTTCCGAGAGCGGCGAACCCGAAACATACTGCATCCAGGGCGCATTTTCCCCTGCGCCGCACACCGGATTCCACGCATACCCCGGATCATCCACGGTATAAAAACTATGGACAACACCGACCGCCTCCTTCGCTTCAAAAGAACGATTCTCGATCATCTCCGCATACAGACCGCCGTCTGCAGCGTAATTGATGTCCTCAAAAAAAAGACCGATCATTTCCTTTGAAATATTCTTTTCCGGTTTTCTGATAATCCGCATTGGTAACCTCCTGAAATTAAAATATGGATTTATGCAAACAGGATTCTAAAAGATATTTTGGTAAAAAATTACCGGAATATCTTTTAGCCGATACAACATTTTAGTTCCTCAGATACCCTCTTATCCCCTCTATCAGCCCCTTATCCGCCGGCAGCCAGTCCACGCTATCCAGCTTCTCTGCTGTCAGCCATTTCGCCGCTTCATGCTCTTTCAGTACCAACTCTCCTGACCTGATCACGCAGAAAAAGCAGTCCATGGACAGATGGAACTCCGGATAATCATACTCCACAGTTTCCAGGAAATCTTTCACTTCGATCTCAATATCCAACTCTTCCTTAATCTCCCGCGCAAGCGCTTCCTGCGGCGTCTCCCCCGGCTCGATCTTCCCACCCGGGAATTCCCAGCCGTCTTTGAACTCTCCGTATCCCCGCTGGGTTGCGAAAATTTTATTATCATGTATAATGATCGCCGCCACTACCTTCACTGTCTTTGCATTGTTCATTTTTTACTGCCTTTCATATTTGACGGCATCTCAAACATCTTCATTCTTCCTCTTCTTGTTCTTGAATAATTTGATCGAAAATTGTCTCTTCAATTACCTTAATACACTCATCAACATTATTCAAAATTTCTTTTCCCCAAAAGCGTATTACCGTCCACCCCAAAAACATCAATTGCTTATTTACTTCGTCATCCCTTTCCATATTCCGAGCTATCTTTTTTATCCAATATTGTGAATTATCGCTTTTCTCAAGCTTTGGCCGTAAAATCTCCCAATCTTTACCGTGAAAAAATTCCCCGTCACAAAAAACGGCAATTTTATATTTTGTTAATGCAATATCCGGCTTGCCCGGTAAATTATTAGGGTTTTTCCTATAACGATACCCTTTTTCCCATAGCTTTTTTCTAAGCACAACTTCAATAGATGTATCTTTGCTCCGAATATGCTTCATAGCTTTCCGCCGCTGTTCTCGCGTCAAATTATCCATAACTTTTATCTCTCAATATTGGAAAATCATTTCGTTGTGATATTCTATGAATTTTTTGTCTGGCAAAAATTTATCGGGTAAATGTATTCTTTTATGATCATATTTCATTAACCAATGCTTAGTATTTTCATCCATATATGTACTTTTTAATTTTGAAGAAATAATAATTTCATAATTGTTATTAAGTGTAATCAATCCTCTATCAAACGCTTTATCGTGCAACGCATTCAAACACAACCCATTACAAGGATTTGTACGTTCAGTCTTAATATCACTTACGCACCAAGGTTTTATATGACTTGCAATTAACAGCTGTGGTTCTTTTATACCTGTAATACAGCACGAATTGGAATAAGAATTCAATACAACAGTCCTAAAAAAATATTGCCCCAAACGCACTTTTACCTGTGCGTCATGATACTCACCTTTAGGTATTAGCGATAATTCCTGTTTTATGTCCACCATTTCTTCTAAAGAAACATCCTTTATTTCAGCTATTATTTTCTGCGATTCTAGGTATAATGCTTCCCAATCATTTGCAAATTCTTCACAAATCTCTTTGTCCAATCTACTTCCATGAGACATTCCACTCAAATTGCGTTTTTTGATCTCCGGGTCAAAATGTGCAAGATTAGCCATTTTTAATCCAACAGAACTAGGTGTCCGGCCAAGCATTCGCGCCAGCTCAATGATATCTTTATTGTTTTTTGTAATTTTAGAAAATGGGGTACGACAATACAATTCAAATGCTAATATTGTTTCCTGCCTAGACCATTTTTGTCCTATCCTATCTTTCATTTTTTAACCTTTATTATATTTGATATCCGCATCTGTCTATTTACTAAAAACAATTCATTAAATATATATAAATACTTTTTTCAAATCTTCTAAGTTAGCTCAGGCATTTGTTCCGACACTACATTTTATTGTTTTCTTCTAATGCCTTATTTAATTGATTGGCTAACTTGTCAGCTATAGCTTTTGCCATTATAGGCGGAACAGCATTTCCCACTTGCTGATACTGCTTATCTTTTGTCCCGCAAAAAACAAAGCTATCTGGAAAAGTCTGCAAACGCGCTGCTTCTCTAATACTAATAGCCCTATTCTTTGTAGGATG
>CALWDN010000105.1 GCA_944376685.1 uncultured Mediterraneibacter sp.
TGGAAAGATCCTTAATTCCTTTACTCTGCCATTATAGTACTGTAAAGTGTAAAAATCAAGAGTGCGCTCGGTTTTTTGTTTACCAGTTCAGCAATTTGCACGAGCAGGCGCAGGAAGAGTGCTTGCATTCTTCCCCGGCTGCCTCTGCAAATTGGCTGAGCGCCGCTCAATGAGCAAAGGAGCGGCAGCACCATTGCTGAACTATCGCTCCATCATACTGATCGATTCGATCCCCACGCTTCCGCCTCTGACAACCTCGATGCTCTTAAACTCCTCTTTCATCAGCTTCACGACCGCGTCATTCTTCGTCGCTGTCTGTACGAATTCCACCAGCACGCTGTCCCGGCCGTAGTCGATGACTTTCGCCTTGAAGGTTTCCGCGATCTGGAACACTTCCACCTTGTCCGCCGCCGTACATTTCATAACTTTGACATAGAGGATCTCTTTCATTCTTACGAATATATCGGTGAAATCGATGACCTTGATCACTTCGATCATGCGGTTGAGCTGTTTCTTGATCTGTTCAAATGTCTCATCGTCGCTCACCGTGGCAATGGTCATCCTGGACACAGTGGGATCTTCGGTCCGTCCCACGGTCAGGCTGTCCAGATTGTAGGATTTTCCGGAGAAAAGTCCCGAGATCTTGGAGAGCACGCCCACCTGGTTCTCGACATAAAGGGAAATCCATCTCTTCTTCATATTGTTATCCATTCTCACGCTCTCCTTTCTAACAGTCCATGATCATTTCTTCAAGCGTTCCGCCCGGCTGGATCATCGGATAGACCATCTCTTCCGGATCAATGATGAACTCGATGAGTGTCGGTGTCTTTGTATTCTTCTTCGCCTCTTCAAATGCCGCGGCGATCTCTTCTTTTTCCATGACGCGGATGCCTTTCGCGCCGTAGCTTTCCGCCAGTTTCACGAAGTCCGGTGTATACTCCGGCATCTCCGCTCCGTTGGTCCTGCGAAAGAGCGCGCCCGCGCGCAGGTTGGTCATGCTGTAGCGCTTCCCGTAGAAAAGCTTCTGCCACTGGCGCACCATGCCCAGATATTCATTATTAAATACACAGAGGATGAGCGGCAGCTCCTCCAGAACTGCTGTGGCAAACTCCTGAATGTTCATCTGCATGCCGCCGTCGCCGGAGATGGCGATGACCGTCTTGTCCGGATTGCCGATCTTCGCGCCGATGGCCGCCGGGAATCCGTATCCCATGGTCCCGAGCCCGCCGGACGTCACAAGCTGTTTCTTCTCATTGATCTGCGCATACTGGGTGACAAACATCTGATGCTGCCCCACATCCGTCGTAATGATCGCATCGTCAAACTGGCGGTTCATTTCCTCGATAATGTCCATCGGGCTCATATGGCCGCGGTCTTTCATTTGCAGCGGATGCTCCTCTTTCCACGCCCGGATCTGCTCCGTCCACTTCGCCGTCTCACAGGGCTCCACATATTCATTCATTTTAGTCAGCGCCTCCAGCGCATCCGCCACGATCGGCACATGGACCTGTATATTTCTGGAAATGGACGCCGTATCAATATCGATATGTACGATCTGCGCGTTTGGCGCAAATGCATGGAGCTTTCCGGTGATGCGGTCATTAAACCTGGTTCCGATGGAGAACAGGAGGTCGCACTCGCCCACTGCCATATTTGCCGCGTACTGACCGTGCATACCCAGGTTGCCGATATAGAGCGGGTGATCTGTCGGGACCGCGCCGCGGCCCATGATCGTAGTCACCACCGGCACATTTGTCTTATTCACCACTTCCGTAAACACCTGGTTCGCGCGGGCGATATTCACGCCGCCGCCTGCCAGGAACAGCGGTTTCTTCGCTTTCTTCAGCATCTTGAGGGCGCGTTTGAGCTGTCCCATGTGGACGCTTGTATTCGGCTTATAGCCTCGGATATTCACGGTTTCCGGATATTCCGGGCTGCCCAGTTCGCACATCACATCTTTGGGCAGGTCAATGAGCACCGGTCCCGGCCGTCCCGTCCGGGCGATGTAGAATGCCTCTTTGATGATCCGCCCCAGGTCCGCGCGGTTCCGCACTGTCACGCCGTACTTTGTGATACTGCGGGTGATGCCCACGATATCCACTTCCTGGAAGGCGTCATTTCCGATCAGGTGTCTCGCCACCTGGCCTGTAAAACAGACGAGAGGAACACTGTCATAATTCGCCGTGGCAAGCCCGGTCACCAGGTTCGTCGCCCCCGGCCCGCTGGTCACCAGACACACGCCCACTTTGCCGGTCGTCCGCGCATAAGCGTCCGCCTCGTGGACCAGCGCCTGCTCGTGGCGCGGCAGGATGATCTTAATGTCGTCCTGACGTCCCAGCTCATCGCTGATATCAATGGTGCATGCGCCCGGATACCCGAAGATCGTATCCACTCCCTCTTCCTTTAATGCTCTTACAAGTAATTTGTTTCCTGTAATCTGTCTCACGCTTCTACCTCCTCTTTCTATGGTCAGTGCTTCCCGGAAAAAGAAAACCCTGAGCTTATGCTCAGGGCGAATCTTACATCCGTGTTACCACCTAAATTCAGAGAATGTTCTCTGCACTCTGCCGGTACAGGACTTTTGTCCGATACCGTCTCCCTGTAACGCGGGAAAACGTTGAAGCCTACTTATACCGGTCGTCCGGCCGATATGTTCAGTCCACTGCTCGAAGGCTACTTCCATGATACCGTCACGAGGACTTACACCGGCCGTCCTCTCTCTGCGCATCCGGGGATCATGTACTCCTCCCTGTCACTGCATTTCATAGATAAAAATTTAAATACATTATAGTGTGTATTTTTAATCCTGTCAATCACGTTTTCTTGATCTATTTTAATATCAATGTAAGAGCATTGCCAGTCTTCTCCCGCATATAACGCCTGCCAGACAGAACACAACGCTCAGGATGATATAGCAGCTTCCAGCCAGATACGCCTTCTTTTCAAGCAGCGTCAGCGCTTCAAGTGAAAATGTGGAAAATGTCGTAAACCCGCCGCACACGCCGGTCTTCCAGAACAATACCGCATTCTCCGATGTATCCGCATTTCCTGCGGCAACGCCTGCGATAAAACCGATCAGGATCGCGCCCAGTACGTTAGTGATCAGCGTCAGCACCGGAAATTCCGCTTTCACCGGCATGAGGCTGATCGCATACCGCCCTGCTGCCCCGATGGCTCCGCCGAGAGCTACAGCTAAGAAATTCATGTCGATGCCCTCCTGTTGATCCAATTCATCTATCTCTTCTCCATCACCTGCGACGCCGCGTTGGAACAGCCAGAAGCTTCCTCACACGGCCTTCCAGATGCTTCTCAATAGCTGTCAGATGTTCTTCCGGCAGATTAAGACTTTCATGCCGCTTAAACCGGAAGCCGATCATACGCCGAAGCTGTTCTTTCTGCTTTGCCCCCATAACCTCTGCACATACATCCTCGTAAGAGATATTGTAAGGATTAGAACGGGTTCCGGCATACTCATCCAGATTTTCGTAATCCTCTCTGCCCGCATAACAGAAAAGCGAGAATCCGTTATCAAAAACCGGAGCCGGTGCAATGATCCTGCCACTTCGGTTATCGCGCAGAACACCAAAGTTTCCAAAATGCCGGTCCTCATTATAAATCAATGCATCAAATACCAGCATACTGCAAAGCTGTTCGGAAAATTCATCCCCCAGCTCCTTATACCATGCAAGGCAGGCAGCTATCCCCCCGCTCCGCACGATGCGCCCGACAGGAATATAAGCAGTATCAATATCGGTAAACAGCGCGCACTTGGAAGCCGTGATCCCTTTCCAGTTCTCCAGATCATAATGCACTGCATTCAGGCGCATCGTTTCTGCAATCTGGGAGGCATAATACTCACAGTATGGTTCACGGCCTGTATTGGATGCGCCTGTAGTACCGCCCTTATAAAGATAAATTCCGTCATTTTCTATATAACGCCACGCCTTGGGAAGCATGCCTCCCGTGGTAAGTTCCGGAGAAGTGGTAAAAGCCTGACGGCTTTCTCCCGCTCCGGTATATGCCACCAGTGCCAGGATTTCTGAAAACCGGTTTTCATACAGATTATATTGGGAAAACTTTCCCTCGAAATCTTCCGGCACCACCCAATAACTGTCGTTCAGGGACAGGCCCCTGCACACATCAATGATCCCTTTTGTATCGTTATGGCTCAGTCCCAGTGTTTTTAAAATCTCATCTACGAAAGCACGGTTCTTTGGAATGACCCTGCGCTCCAGCCAGCGGATAATCCCCTCGCCTGTCTGCTCCATATCCAGCGGCACGAGATTGGCATATTTCTCGTTTTTATACAGGATTTCAGCCACTAAACCAGACAACCCTCGCTTTTCCATAGAAAATTTCATCAACTCAGTATCATAAATACGGAGGCTGTAAACGTTGCTCATAGACTCCTCCCTGTCATTCAATTTCAACGAAACATCCTTCCCAAGTGCTGACGCAATTTTCACGACCATGTCCATTGTTGGATTCTGGGCGCCGCTCTCCAGGCGGCTGATGCCGGACCGCTGAATTCCCAGTCTTCTCGCAAGTTCCGCCTGAGAAATTCCCTGCTCCAGGCGTGCTTCCACAAGCTGTGATATTATTTTCTGCCGCTGTTTCAGTTCATCCATGACCTCACCTCTACGCTAAAATGTTAACATATATGATAACAATATGCAACATCTTCTCAGGCTCATTATTAGACAAAAACCAGAACAGCTTTTTCATACAGCTGACAGCTGCTCTTTAAATTGACAGTTTCATAAACACATCCGCATTTTCATTGTTATTATACCGTTCCGTCATGACAAATCCGGCTTTTCTGTACAATCTGATAGCCTTTTCGCTGGATGACTTCGTGTCGAGAAGTATTGTTTTATACTCCTTTTCCGCCGCATATTTTAAAGCCGTTTCTAAGAGCTGCCTTCCCAGGCCTCTTCCGTGATATTTCTCCAGAAGATAAAGAGATTTAAGTTCGATTTCTGTATCATTCATCCGTTTTAGCGCCACAGTCCCTGTTATTGCTTCTCCGTCAAACAGACACCAGAATTTTTCAAAATTATTACCGATATCCAGATATTCCCTGTGGCGTCCGGAAAGGTCAAATGTTCTCCCTGATTCCGGCAGGCATTTCTCAAGAAATTCCCAGACCTTCTCCTGATATTCAGATTCAAATTCAACTATATTGCACATATATCATCCCAGCATACAACGTACAATCCCAGCGATATGATATTTCATTGTATCGAATGCAGGAACCGGCAGTTCATCAGAAGAAAACATCAACGTTGATTCCGGCCCCATGCCGCCCAATATTCCTGGCTTTTTCATGCCAATCCTCCTGATTTTTTGTTTTTAATCCGTGTATCACTTTGTTTACTTTTATGTTGTCTTTTCCTCTTTTTTTCGACATGAAAGTAAACTTTAACCACATTTTCCCCAGGCAACCACAGCCTGTTTCCCGCAGTGCGCCAACCCGATAAGGACAGTCTCGCCCTGCATGTCCGCACAATAGTTCTTTTCTTTAATCTGTCTGACGGCATCCGTTGCAAACTCCTCAAGGTCCTCCGAGTGGTCTTTTGTATATTTGAATTTCAGGACCAGGTTCGGAAGCGCAGGCTTCTTTGCATACAGCAGGATGTCGCCCCGTCCACCCCCGCTTTCCCTGTTGCTTCTGACATCATAGTCTCTCCGCAGAAATGTACACATGCCCAGCATCATCATATGGTAGCTGTTCTCATCCTTCAGGTCATGATAGGACGGAAGTTCCAGAAACACCTTCCGGTAGGCCTCCGCAAATTTATCTATATCTCCAGTCTTCAAATAGCCCAGCATCGTCCCGATCTCGTACTCATCCACCTGAAGATAAAATGCCGTCAGTTCCTGAAATGCCTTCCACACTTCCTGATTCGGGACACGGACTGTGAAATCCTCCTCACTCTTCCGCTCTTCTATCGTGACCATTCCGGCATTAATGAGCAGGCCCCACAGCGATGCATCATTCGGTTTTTCATAGTACGCCGTGGAAAGTTCCGCTTTCACCGTAATCTGTCCTTCTTCCACCAGCGTATTGCATTTTTCAGCGAACGTACTGCGCTGCTGTGCCAGCGCATTTTTCAGGATGCTGTTTTCTCCCGTGTTCACCCAGTATGATTCCGGTCTTTTCCGGGCGCAGTAGCAGGATACAGACCACGGATTATATAATTCACAGTCGCCGATCCGGTATCCGTCGTACATGTCTCTTACTTCATCCGTAAACTGTCCGCCGCAGTACTCCAGCAGCTCACGGGTTTCCTCTTCAGTAAATCCAAAACAGTCCGCATAATCCGCATCCGCGGCTGTACAGACAACAAGATTATTCAGTCCGGAAAAGATATTTTCTTTTGCCACACGCTGAATGCCTGTCAGAAGCGCTTTCTCGATGGACGGATTGCCCTTTAAGGCAAAGCTCAGCATGCCCGCAAGCACATCACGCACTTCCCTGTAATATCCGCCTGAATTCGCAGAAATAAACGGCGTGTCATATTCATCCAGAAGGAGGTATACTTTCCTGCCGAAATACAATTCCAGCACATTACATAATACGACAATGGAACTGCCGATAACCTCTTTCAGAGCCGCTGCGTTTTCGCGGGAACTGATCACACTGTACACCTCATGAAACTGCCGCAGTTCTTCTTCTGGCAGAGCACTGCTGCTTATGAGCGAATAATATCTCCTGTACTCTGAACATACCGCCCGCCCCAGCAGTCTCAGCATTTCATCCGGCGCAGACGCTTTCACATTCAGAAAAGACAGAAACACGACCGGATGCCGGTTCATCTCCGCCGCCCAGCGGCTCCTGCTGATCTTCGTGTCTTCAAAGATCCCCGCCGACTCTTTCGTACAATCCAGAAACTCCTCAACCATCTGAGTCTTATCTACATAATACGCATTCCGCTCCCTGAGGAACCGGAAATCCTGCGCGCCGATCAGCAGCTTCCTCTCCATTTTGCGGACGTCCGGGATCCGGAAGCCGTATCCGTATGATAGGGACGGCGCTCCTCGCATACACGGTCAGTATACAATACATTCCGGTCTGCAGCTCTGCCAAAAAGCGCATCCATCGAACAATCAAGCGCATCGCTTATGTGCTCAAGCGTCTCAAGATCAGGCGAGCGTTTTCCACTTTCGTAGTTTGCATAAGTCGACCTTGATATACCGAGTACTTTAGCGAGTTCAGACTGGGTATATCCGCGTAAAGCGCGGTATCTGGACAGATATTCGGAAAACCTTGACTTCACACAGCCACCTCCGATCCATACTGATTTGAGCGGTTGCAAATGATTTATTTACATTATAACGCCGGGTGTTTCAATATGCGACAGCTCCGTTTCGTATCGAGTCATCACTTGTCGTTTCCAGTG
>CALWDN010000106.1 GCA_944376685.1 uncultured Mediterraneibacter sp.
TATTTGATCTGGACGGGACGCTGACGGACACGCTGGATTCTCTGGAGTATTCCGTAAACGAGACGCTCAAAGAGATCGGAATGCCGGGAATAACAAGGGAACAGTGCCGCGAATTCGTGGGAAACGGTGCAAAAGTGCTGATCGAAAAGGCGCTGCGGGCGTCCGGCGACGCCGGGCTGTCCAACTATGATAAAGCGTTCGGGGCATACAGGCGCATCTTTGATGAAAACTGCACGTATAAAGTAAAACCTTATCCGGGAGTGGTGAAGCTTCTTGCAGATCTGAGATCAGAGGGCATAAAGCTTGGCGTTCTTTCCAATAAGCCGGACAGGCAGGCGGTGCATGTAGTCAGGGATATTTTCGGAGAGCATGCGTTTGACTGCGTCCACGGACAGAGGGAAGGCATCCCGAGAAAGCCGGATCCGGCGCCGCTCCTGGCACTGGCCCGTGAGCTCGGTGCGGAACCTTCAGAGGTCCTTTACATTGGTGATTCGGAAGTGGATGTGGCCACCGGAAAGGCGGCGCATATGGATACAGTGGCCGTGGCCTGGGGATTCCGGAGCAGGGAAGAATTACAGTCGGCGGGCGCGGCCCGGATCGCGGACACGGCGGATGAGATCCTGCAGATCATAAAGAAGTAGGAGGAATGAAGGATGAGTATTTACAGTGAGGAATGCCTGAAGGTGTTTTTGAGAGACCAGGGGCAGCTTTTTGACGAGCCTGTGGCGGAGACGCCGGAGGAGGCGGAAGCTTTCCTTGAAGACTGTATGGCTGCAGTTGTGGATTCCATTGATGAAGTACGGGAATATTTTGAAGAGGAAGGCGTAGACGTGGACGGCCTTGGACCGGATGAACTGGAAGAGGCTTCGGAAGTATTCCGGCTTCCGGACGGGAAATATCTGATCGTAGAGGGATAGCGTACATCCGGAAGGTATACGGACCGAAAAGCCGCAGCTCAGTGGACTGCGGCTTTTTCAACGGCTTCACGGACGGCATCCAGGATGATCTGGGAGGTATACGGTGTGTCTTCCGGAAGCGAGATATCATCGAGGGACTGGGATTCATATATCTGGTCGGCTATTTCTTCGATGGCGGGCTGGATCAGCGGGAACATGGCGGTTACGGTCTCGTCGAGATTTGAGAAACGGATGGAGGTTATGCGGTTCTGGTCCACGGCGACTTCGACTTCCAGGTTCGTGTTGTTGAGAGAGAGCATGGAAGTGTAGATCCCCGGTGTGTATTTCTGTTCACCTGATGGCTGCGGCTTTTCCGCCCCGGGGCGGAACATAATAAAGAGAAGAATGATCAGGACGATCCCAAGTGCCGCAAATACAGCGGTATATATGATCTCCTTCATGTGCAGGACGATGATCTTGGTTCTGGAACTCATAAAGTAACCTCCCGGTTAAATTGGCTGCCGGACATACGGCGGTCTGCTTTTTATTAAGTGTATGACTGAAAAGATGGAATTATTCATGGTTTTGATGGTGACAAAGGGACGCTGATGGGGTAAAATAGTCTGCGGCCGCACGGACGGCAGGAAGGAAGATGAAAATGTTTATAATCGCAGGACTGGGCAATCCGGACCGGCAGTACGAAGGAACCCGGCATAACGCCGGATTTGATGTAATAGACCGGATCGCCGACAAATACAATATAGCGGTGGACACCCGCAGGCACCGTGCACTGATCGGGAAAGGGGTCATCGAAGGGCAGAAGGTGATCCTTGCAAAACCCCAGACTTATATGAATCTGAGCGGGGAGAGCATAAGGAGCATGTCGGATTATTATAAGATCGATCCGGAACATGAGCTGCTGGTCATTTATGACGATATCAATCTGGATCCGGGGCAGCTGCGCATCCGGGAGAAAGGCAGCGCCGGTGGACACAATGGGATAAAAAATATCATTGCGTGCCTGGGGACCCAGGTGTTTCCCCGGATCCGCGTAGGCGTGGGGGAAAAACCGTCAAAATATGATCTTGCAGACTATGTTCTCGGACATTTTTCCAAAGCGGAAAAGGAACAGATGGAGGAGGGGTACGGTTTTGCTGTGGATGCGGCGGCCATGATCCTTGCAGGGCGGATCGGTGACGCCATGGGCATGTACAACCGGAAGAAACGCGAAGAGTGACCGGAAGGGGACGGATTATGAAGGCTTTGCTGGCTCCGCTTGAAGAACTGGCGGATTATCAGGAGATACGAAAAGAACGGGATAAGGACAGCGGCTTCATCCAGATCGCAGGCTGCGTGAATTCCCAGAAAAATCATTTAATGTATGCGCTTGGCGATGGCTGTGAATACAGAGTCATCGTTTTTTCCAGTGAGGAAAAAGCTGCAAAAGCCTGTGAGGAGTACCGGCTGTTTACAGATCAGGTGTATCTGTACCCGGCCAGGGACCTTCTTTTTTATTATGCCGATATCAAAGGAAGCCTGCTGACCGGCAGGCGGATGGAAGTGCTCCGCGCGCTGATCGGGAAGCCGGATCATGAGCCGGTGACCGTCATTACGACGATGGATGCATTTCTGGACGGGCTGGCCTCGCCGGAGGAGGTCGCAGCGGAGCGGCTCATCCTGACAGGAGGCGATATTGCAGACCTGCAGGAACTGGAGGCAAAACTCGTGGAAATGCGGTATGAACGGGTCCCGCAGATCGAAGGGCCCGGGCAGTTCGCCGTCCGGGGCGGGATCATCGACATTTATCCTTTGACAGAGGAACTGCCGGTCCGGATCGAACTGTGGGGAGACGAGATCGATTCGATCCGCAGCTTTGATGTGGAAAGCCAGCGCTCTGTGGAAAACCTGAAAGAGATCATGGTCTATCCGGCTTCGGAAAACTGGGCTGAGGGACTTGAAACTGTTTCGTTCCTGGATTATTTCCCAAAGGACCGGACTGCGCTCTTCCTGGATGAGCCGATGCGCCTTCAGGAGATGTCAGAGGAGACGGAGCGGGAATATTTCTGCAGCAGGGAAAACCGTGAGAAGGAGAATAAAGAGGCCGGACGGACAGACAGAGAGATGCTGACGGTCTTCCAGACGAAAGATATCATCGGGAAAATGAATGCATACCGGGGGATCGCGGCGACGACGCTGGAGTCAAAATGCGGGCTTTTTAAGGTACGCAGGACTTTCAGCATCCAGACGAAAGGCGTGAATCCGTATAACAGCAGTTTTGAACTGCTCACCCGGGATCTCAGGAACCTGAAGCGGAGCGGATACCGCGTCGTCCTCCTGTCCGGATCGCGCACGAGGGCGAAGCGGCTGGCAGAGGATCTGAGGGACTATGGCCTGAGCAGCTTCTACAGCGACGATATGGAACGTACGGTGGAGCCCGGCGAGATCATGGTCAGCTGCGGATATGTGTCGGAGGGATATGAATATCCGATGCTGAAGTTTACGGTCATCTCCGAAACGGATATCTTCGGGCGCAAAAAAAAGAAAAAGCGGCGCCGGAGATATGAAGGGCAGAAGATACGGGATTTTGCGGAGCTTAAGCCCGGCGACTATGTGGTCCATGAGAACCACGGGATCGGCATCTACCAGGGGATCGAAAAGATCGAGGTGGATAAGACGGCCCGGGATTACATGAAGATATCATACGCGGATAACGGCGTGTTGTATATTCCGGTGGCACAGATGGACCTCATCCAGAAATATGCCGGATCCGATGCGCACAGGCCGAAGCTTAACAAGCTGGGCACTGTCCAGTGGGGAAAAACAAAGAGCCAGGTAAAGAAGGCGGTCCGCGAAGTGGCGGAGGATCTTGTGAAGCTCTATGCTGCCCGCCGGAACGGGGACGGATTTGTGTACGGTCCGGATACAGTGTGGCAGAAAGAATTTGAGGAGATGTTCCCGTTCGAGGAGACGGAGGATCAGATCCAGGCTATCGAAGATACCAAGCGCGATATGGAGAGCACGAAGATCATGGACCGGCTCATCTGCGGGGATGTCGGGTACGGCAAGACCGAAATCGCGCTCCGTGCGGCTTTTAAGGCCGTACAGGAAGGAAAGCAGGTGGTCTATCTTGTCCCGACGACGATCCTTGCCCAGCAGCATTATAATACGTTCGTACAGAGGCTGAAAGATTTTCCGGTGCGCATTGACCTGATGTGCCGCTTCCGGTCTGCCGCCCAGCAGAAAAAAACGGCAGAGGATCTGAAAAAGGGCATGGTCGATATCGTGATCGGAACCCACCGCGTCCTTTCAAAGGACGTGGGGTTTAAAGACCTGGGGCTTCTGATCATTGATGAAGAGCAGCGGTTCGGCGTGAGCCACAAAGAAAAGATCAAAAAACTCCGGGAAAATGTGGATGTCCTTACACTGACAGCTACACCGATCCCGAGAACGCTTCATATGAGCCTTATCGGGATCCGGGATATGAGCGTGCTGGAAGAAGCGCCTCAGGACCGGATGCCCATCCAGACATATGTGATCGAATACAGCGATGATGTCGTCAGGGAAGCCATCGAGCGGGAACTGGCCCGGGGCGGGCAGGTGTATTATGTCTACAACAGAGTAAATGATATCGCGGATGTGGCCGGCAGGATCAGCCGGCTCCTTCCCGACGCATCCGTCGCCTATGCCCACGGGCAGATGCGGGAGCGTCAGCTGGAAGACATCATGTATGATTTTATCAATGGAGATATTGACGTCCTTGTCTCTACAACGATCATTGAGACGGGGCTTGACATCCCCAATGCCAATACCATGATCATCCAGGATGCGGACCGCTTCGGCCTGTCCCAGCTGTATCAGCTCAGGGGGCGTGTGGGCCGGTCGAGCCGTATGGCCTATGCGTTTCTCCTGTACCGGCGGGATAAACTCCTGAAAGAAGTGGCGGAGAAGCGCCTGTCTGCGATCCGTGAGTTTACAGATCTCGGGTCAGGGATCAAGATCGCCATGCGGGACCTTGAGATCCGGGGCGCCGGCAATCTGCTGGGCGAGGCCCAGAGCGGGCACATGGAAGCGGTGGGATATGACCTCTACTGCAAGATGCTCAATGAAGCGGTGCTGCAGCTCAAAGGCGGGGAAGAAGCAGAGGTATTCCAGACGACGATCGATATTAATATTAACGCCTATATCCCGGATTCATACATCCGCAATGAGAACCAGAAACTGGATATTTACAAGCGGATCTCGGCCATAGAGAATGAAGAGGATATGGACGACATGACGGAAGAACTGATCGACCGGTTCGGCGACATCCCGAAAACCGTGCAGCAGCTGCTCCATGTGGCGGCTCTGAAGAACCTGGCTCATGCCGCGTATGTGACTGCGGTAGAGCAGAAAGGAGATGCGGTCCGTTTTGTGATGTATGAAAGGGCGAAGATCGATCCGGGAAGGATCCCGGCCCTGCTGTCGGCTTACGGCAGGGATCTGGTGTTCCGCACGGAGGATCCGCCGTATTTCCTCTACAGGAAGGCCGGGAAAAGCGGCAAAACCGCACAGGAAAACATACTCGATACGGTGCGGGGGATACTGGAAGATATCCGGAGCATCCGCCTGGATGAGGGGTCTGTGTCCATTTTGTGATTTCTACTTGTTACTTGCGGCAAAACACGTTATAATGTATCAGTGTATGCGGATGTGGCATAAAATGATATTTTTCACATCCGGAAAGAGGAGGATACTTATGAAACATTTCAGCAAAAAAGCTGTGCTTGCCGCTGCGGCGGGAATGATCGCCGTCATGACGGTTTCGGGCTGCAGCGGATCGATCGATACAGATGCAGTGGCGGCGACGGTTGGAGATGAAGATATTACGCTCGGGGTTGCCAATTTTTATGCGCGTATGACTCAGGGACAGTATGAGACTTATTATGCGGGCATGATGGGGATGACCGGAGAGGACATGTGGAGCCAGGAGCTGGAAGAAGGAAAGACGTATGAGGAGTCTGTGAAGGACAGCATCATGGAAGAACTCCAGAACCTCTATCTCATATCCCAGCACGCCCAGGAATACGAAGTATCCCTGACGGAAGATGAACAGGACGCCATCAAGGAGGCGGCCAAGCAGTTCGATGAAAGCAATTCGGAAGAAGCAAAAGAACTGGTATCCGGTTATCGGAAGGACATTGAGAAATACCTTGAACTTGTAACGATCCAGAGTAAGATGGACAGCAAAATGAAAGAAGGGGTCGATGAAGAGGTTTCTGATGAGGAAGCTGCCCAGAAAGCGATGAAGTATGTCTATTTCTCATTTACAACCACCGATGAATCCGGCAATTCGGTAACGCTTTCGGACGAAGAAAAGGAAGCGCTCCGCACGGATGCCCAGAACCTGGCTGACCGGGTGGCGTCAGGCGAAGACATGGCGGCGGGCGCGGAAGAGATGGGGCAGACAGCCAGCGACCTGACGTTTGACGCGGAGAGCACTTCACCGAATGAGGAACTGCTGGCAGCGGTGGACGCGTTTGAGAAGGAAGGGGAATGCACAGATCCGGTCGAAGACGAAAACGGGATTTATGTGGGACAGCTTACAAGCCTTCTTGACCGCGAGGCCACAGACCTGGAAAAATCCAACATCGTGGAAGAACGCAGACAGGAGCAGTATGACTCCCTGCTCGAAGAGTGGCGCAGCGCGGCTGATATCAAAGTAGACGAAAAAGTCTGGGATAAAGTTGACTTTGAGGATGTCGGCGTTACGATCATAACTCCGGAGACAGAGGAGACGGAAGATACAGGAGAAACAGGAGAAACAGAAGAGACATCCGCTGAGGCGGAATAAAAAGGCTTACAGGAAATTAAAAGAGTACCGCAGGTTTTGCAGTACTCTTTTTTTATTTCCGCCGATCGGTAAAAATCAGATATATTCGCATTTTTCAAAATAATGCATCAGGATATCCGCACAGTTTTCCACGCCGAGTTCGGATGTGTCAAGGATCATATGATAATCGTTGACATCACCCCATGTCCTGCCGGTGTGCTCATAATAATAGGCTGCACGCTCCTCGTCGTTTGTCTCGACTTTTTCTTTTGCCTCGTCATAGCTTAAGCTGTACTTGTCCATGATCCGGCGGATGCGGTCTTCTTTGTCAGCGCATACAAAAATATTCAGGACATTCATCCGGTCTCTCAGGATATCCGAAGCGCACCGCCCGAGGATGATGCAGGGCTGCTCGGCCAGGCGCCGGATGGCTTCCGCCTCGCTCTCGTACATGTGATCGTGGATCTTTTCTTCTATGTACGCCTTGTCATATACGGGGATGTTAAGCCGTTCGGAAAGTTCTTTCGCAATAATACTTGCCCCGGTTCCGAAACGGCGGCTCATGGTGATTACTAATTTCATTAAGAACTCCTCCTCTGTAGACTGAATTCAGGATAAAATCTATTATAACACTTCTTCGGCGATTTGT